>CAZRAA010000001.1:0-73039 GCA_964597975.1 uncultured Thermoleophilaceae bacterium
AGCTCGTCGGGCTCATAACCCGAAGGTCGCAGGTTCGAATCCTGCCCCCGCTATTCGTCAAAACGCCCTCTCTTGAGGGCGTTCTTTGTTTTCAGTTTTCAGAGACGGCCGCCCCTAGAGGTCGACGATCGTCTCAAACCCTCCGTAGATCATCCGCGACGGATCGAAGATCCGACCGGTCTCCTCCATCATCTTCAGCATCCGCGGCTCGGTCATGATCTTCTCGTTGATCTTGTCGCGCTGCGCGCGCGACTTATAGGTGATCCACGCGAAGATCACCGTCTCGTTGTTCTTGCGCTCGACGCTGCGCGGGAACGAGGTGACCTTTCCGTACGGCACATCGTCCGCAACGCATTCGCGGTACTCGAGTGCGCCGAGTTCACGCCAGAGCTTTCCCGCCCTGCGCGCGAGCTTCCGGTAGTCCTCAACGTTCTTCTTGGGCACCGCCAGAACGAATCCATCAACGTACTTGGCCATTTTTGTCCTCGCTGTTTTTTGGAGTCAGAGGTTTTAGCTTTGCATGCCGATAGCGCGACGGTTTCAGGGGATCTGCCACCAGCTACGAGAAAGGCCGCCCAAGACGGGCGGCCCTTCTCGCTTGCACGGTGGCGCGTGTAGCTAACGCTTGCGCATCAACAGCAACTGACCGTCCTCGACGGTGCCACTCGCCGGAGCGGAAGTCGGTGCGTGAGCCTGCACGTCGAACAGCCAGCTCTCGGGTCCAAACTCATTGCTTGTCTCAATGATGCCGCTTGTTTCCCAAATGCCGGGGCCGACCGCGACGCCGTCCCGACCGGGCGGCGAGAGCTGAGCGACGCGCGTGGCTGCGTAGTTGTTCTTCAGGTCGTAGCGCCAGATGCTGCCGTCTCGACCCTTCGAAGCCATCACCGGACGCGACTCACCGGTGCCGTCCTCATTGATCATCAGGTAGCGGCCGTTGACGTCGATGTTGTCGGGCGAGACCGCGGTGTCTCCGCCGCCGGCGATCACCTGGTCTGCGTTGTAGACCACATTGAGTTTCGCCGCTCCGATCGGGTTCGCAGTGTTCAGATTGAGCCGGTAGAGCCTTCCGAGCTTGTTGTACGGATTCACTGATGGGAAGTTCGCTCCGGTCGTGACGAAGTGGAACTGCCCTGGCGCCTGCACGTTGCCGGCGCCGTCTTCGATCCTGACGAATCCCATCGCTCCGGCCGCGTCCGCGGCGGTCTCGAGTTGCGTCTCAGTGAGGGCGTCGGCGTTGGTGATTTCCTTCCAGCTTCCAGTAGTTGAGCCGCTCGGCAGGTCGCCTTCGTGCGCGACACCGGCGCCGCCGACGAACACGTAGAGCTTGCCGTTGTCCAGACCATTGCGTCGGAGCACTGACCGGGAGCGCGGCACCTTCGTGCCGACGTACATGTAGAGCTGCGAGTCGGGACTGGCCGGGCCATCCTCGAGCACCATGATCACCGTCTTCAGGCCCGTGTGCGGCAGGACCACCTGGTTCTCCTTGGCAAAGTGACCGAGCTTTGGCAGCGTGTGCAGCTGATCGTCGAAGATCGCGACCGAGAGACCGCCATTGCCGTCAAACGTCTGCGCTCCGCCGGATTCTTCTCCCGTCAGATAGATCGGCTCGCTGAATCCAACCGACCCGTCGGCGAGGAATCCCGAGCAGAAACGAGAGAAGGCCGCCGTCGCGTTGGCCGTGGTCGCGATCGGGCCGATGTAGTTGTCCTCGGAGTAGATCGAGCTGTAGGCGAGGTCTCCCGACATCACGGAGCCGTCGCGGCGGAGCCGCCACGTGCTGACGAACGCACCGCGCGTCTGCGGCTGACCAATCACGGGCTCGGACGTGACGGTCTGCCCGAGCTCCTGATTCATGAACACGGTCCGACGACCACGCTGGCGGGTGATTCCAAGGCCGTCGGGAATGCCGACCATCTGGACGGTTTGAGACATGTTCGACGTGCGTGGGACTCGGTCGCCGACCGAGAGCAGCGGCTTGACCGAGTAGCTCCCGCCGACCGGAGCGGCGTAGGGCTTGACCGACGTGAGGAATCCAAAAGCGGCATGGGCCGTCGCAACAGCGCCCGCTACTACGAGCGCGCTGAGGACCGATGCCGCGAGCATCTTCTGTGCTCGGGACATTGCGTTCTCCTGTGTTTTCGATGATGGCCCGCGGGAGGGACGAGCACCGCGGGTCGGGCCGATCTATGACCTTTCGATACTGCGTTTCGAAAACTAGATCCGCAGGCTGGCGCAGCGGTTAAGAACTGGTCGCGGAACGGTTACAACGTTGATACACGCGCCGCCGGCCGGGGCGCCGGCATCGACACGATCTGAGTGAATGTCCCAGCCCGACGAACGGGCCGGTTCAGCTCGCAGTCCGCTCCCCATCTCGCTTGGATTTGGATTCGTACATCGAAAGGTCAGCGCGCCTGATCAGTGCGGCGGGGTCCCCTGTCGGCGCCGGGATCCATGCATAGCCGATACTCGCGCTTACGGTCAAGTCGAGGCCGCAGACATTCATCGGGGTGTGGATCGCCTCTTCAAGTCTTCGCACCAACGCCTTCGCGACGGTTTCGTCCGCGCCTGGACAGACGATCGCGAACTCGTCGCCGCCAATACGCGCCACGGTGTCTTCCGCCCTCACGGCACGTTCGATCCGCCGCGCGACCTCGACCAGCACCTCATCTCCGACCTCGTGGCCATGCTCATCGTTGATCGGTTTGAAACCGTCGAGGTCGAGGAACAATGCCGCGGCGGGCTCTGAACTGACTCCGACTGGCGGTTCCGTCGTCACCGTCACCAGAGCTTCGTCGAGTGCGAAACGATTCCCCGTGCCGGTCAGGGGGTCGATCAGTTTCTCCTTGCTGAGCCGTGCCGCACGCGCCTGCGCGCTCAGCAGTTGCGCGCGGAGTCCCACCAGCATGTAGACCGTCAAGAGCTCGACTGCAGTGAAGAGCTGCAGTCCGACCAGCGCGTTCTCGCTGTCTGGCGTGAACGCGAAAGGCCCATGGCCCAGCGCGCTCAGAATGTCGGCGATGACCGCCGTGATCAGCCCCGCGGCCGCCGCGCCGGGCGCGCCGTAGTAGAGCGCCGTCACGACCAGCAGGGGAAGTACGAGATAGGGCAGCAACAGTGACCCGCCAGAGCCACTGAAGACGAGTAAAGCCACGACGCCGGAAGCCAGCAAAAGCGCCCCTAAGCGCGCGTCAAATGCCGCGCGCAGCTGGCGGCTGTAGAGCACAACGGGAGCCACCACAAGGATGCCGAGCACGTCGCCTATGTACCACGTGCGCCAGGTTGCGACGAAGTCGAGGTCGTACGTCAGCGTGCTCGCCGCCGAACCAAGCAGCGAGGCCAGCGGCGCACCCGCCAGCGCGGCGGTCAAGAAGAATGCCGCCACGTTGCGCGGTGACTCGAGGTTCGGGAGGCGGCCGGCGAAGACAAGTCCCAGCGCCCACGCGCCGAGCAGCGGTTCGATCGTGTTGGATGACGCCCAGACGAGCGAAGTCGCCACTTGTGTGCCCTCTACGAGATCGGCGGCAAGGTCGGCGGCGAAGATTGTGAGGGCGAGTGCAGGCCAGTCGGCACGCCTCGTACGGCACATCACCGCCAGGGTGAGGCCGGCAGCCGGCCACCACGGTGCGCCGGTCACGTCCGGGCTGGCGAGCTGCCAAACGGCGATGCTCAGACCGAAGTACGTAGCGGCAAGGAGGAGCAACAAGGGTGGAGTTGCGCTCCCCAGGTGCCGGCCGTGATTGACCGCCCGGCGCCTTTCTTCGGTTGTCACTTGCACAACTTAACTATCCCGCTACAGGCGCAAACTTGCAAGCAGATGCACAGTGCGCAGGCGGTGCGTGCCGGATTCGTCGCCTCGCGATCGGCAGTGAAGCGGCTCAGAACCGTTTCAGGAGCCGCCCTCAGCTCGGCCGAGCAACTCGCGAGCCGCATCGACATCTCGCCTTCGAACCAGGATCTCCTGTGGCCCCCATGTGCCAAGCCCGTCACCGACGCCGGCGGCGCGGTTGGTCATCCGCGCGATGCAGTCAATTCCGGAGCCGCGCAGAACCGAGAGGAGCAGCTCGGCTTCGCCTTGGGAGGGCGCGACATGCGCCACCACGAGTTCGTCTGGATCGCTCATCGCAGACCCACCCTAGTTGCTCAGCTTGCTGCGCTGACCAACGATGAGATGGCCGCCCGACCCCCATGACCGCCACTTGAGACGCAGGGAGTCGGGCTGGAACTCATCGCGACGCATAGACCGCGGTCGCAGAGGCTGATCAACCCCCAATCGCCGACATCAGCTGCGGCCATGCCACGCGCATCTCGCGCTTCCATTCAGACCAGCTGTGGCTGCCGTTGTAGTAGTGCGTCGTCACCGGGATACCGAGTGAGCCCAGCTTGGTCGCAAGACCCTTGGTCTCTTTGTCGACTTGGGCTTCAACCGGATCACTAGTTCCACCGGACGAAAGAAAGAGCGACTTGCCGGCGAGGCTCGCCGCCTGGTTCCACGGGTCATTGCGCTGCCAGATCAGTCGCTGTGCGGGAACTGCGGGGTCACCCCACACGCGCTTCCAGTCGGCGCCGCAGGCCAAGCCGGGCGTCGTCACGCCAGTGCCGCCCGCGTACTGGTGCAGCGGGTCGACGTCGCCGCTGAAGGCCGCGGCCGCCTTGAAGAGCTCGGGACGATTGGCTGCGAACTTCATCGCGCCCAGGCCCCCCATCGAGTTGCCGACGACAGCGCGGTTGGTGCCGGCCCGATAGCCGCGCTCGAGAATCTGACGCACCTCCGTGAGCACAAAAGTCTCCCACTTGGGCTTACCGCCGGAGCCGTAGTTCCACCAGTCACTGTAAGCACTGCACCAACTCGTATCCGGCATCGCGACGATCGCGCCACTGGTGGCCGCAAGCGCCTTGATGTCGGTCTTGCTTGTCCAGGAGGTGTAGTCATCAAATCCGCCGTGCAGCACGAAGAGCACGGGCCATGTCCGAGTCGCGGTGGGCGACCACCCGCTCGGCAGCAGCAGGCGCACATTGCGCGTGCTCTGCTCCGTCGAAGGTGACTTGATCGTGACGTCGAGGGTCTGTGAGTCGACCCTGCGCTCTCCGGAGACGGTCGCCCCCGTATCTGCGGTTACCGCTGCGCTGCCAGTCGAGACCACGATGGCCAGGCACGCGAGCGCGATCGTCGTCGCGGTCGTGATGATCTTTCGAGCACTCATGTTCACTCCCCAGTGAGGTTGCATTGCGTTGCGCCGGCCGATGCCGGCCTGAGCTACTTCTTGCCGCTCCGTCAGCCGATCGGCGTGACGTCCGCCCGGAGGCGAATGTCACGCGACGAACTGCCGACGGCGACCCGGTAGATGCCGGAAGCCTTGTTCCAGTCATTGCGGCGCACGTCCCAGTACCGGAACGAACGCGCGTCGAGCCTGAGCGTCACGTCCGAGGCTTCACCCGGCGAGAGCGTCAGTTTCGTGAACTGACGCAAGGCCCGCGGCGGCTGTGTGACCGACGAGGACGGGTCCGGCAGCTCGGCATAGACCTGCGGCACCTCGGCGGCGCGGCGGGTACCGACGTTTCTGACGCGGAAGCTGACGCTCGCCCCGCCATCGGAAGTCGCCGAGACGGAGAGGTTCGAATAGCTGAAGTCGCCGCCGTACGAAAGCCCATACCCAAACGGGAAGAGCGGGGCGATCGATCGCTCGTCGTACCAGCGATAGCCCACGAAGACGCCTTCGCGGTACTCGATCTTGTCCTTGACGCCCGGCCACTGGTTCGGCGAACCGGCAGTCGGCAGGTCGGCCTCGCTCGCGGGGAATGTCACCGGCAGGCGGCCAGACGGATTCACGTCGCCAAACAGCAAACGCGCGATCGCCTTGCCGGCGCTCTCGCCCGGGTACCAGGCCTCGAGCACCGCCGGGACGCTGCCGAGCCACGGCATCGTCACCGGGCCGCCGGTCTCGAGCACGACGATCGTGCGCGGATTCGCGGCAGCGACCGCGGAGATCAATGCGTCAGCGCCGTCGTCGAGCGTGAGATTCGCGCGATCGCCGCCCTCTGCTTGCGTGTCGCGCGCAAAGACGACAGCGACCTGGCTGCGCGCCGCGAGCGCCGCTGCCTGCTGCGGGTTGGCCCCGCTGTCGTACTCGACGCTCGCATCTGGAATGCGCGCGGCGATCCCGGCGAGCGGCGCAGTGGTGCGCGCCGGCCAAACCAGCGAGGAGCCGCCGCCAGATGGGTAGCCGGTCCCCTTGCGCTGCGGCAGGGGCTCCGGGTTCGGGAAGACCGAAGTGGTCGGACGACCGTCAGAGCTGCCATCGGCGTTGGCTCCGATGACGGCAACCGAACTCGTCGACGCGGGGTCAAGCGGCAAGACGTCACCGCTGTTTTTCAGCAGCACCGCCGAACGCTCGGCGATCTCCTGCGCGTCGCGCTCTCCGGCCGCGACATCGATCCCGCGAACGCGCGGCGGGTCATCGACGATCCCGAACTCGAACATGCCGAGCAGGATCCGGTAGGCCATGTCATCGAGCCGCGATTGCCGGACGAGTCCGAACGTGACCGCAAGTGCCAGCGGCGCGCCGAAGAAGAAGCCCGCCGGCTGCTCCTGGTCGAGCCCGTTGTTGGCCGAATCGATCGTGCTGCTGGTGCCGAGGATCCAGTCGCTCATCACCCAACCGTCAAAGCCCCACGAGTTCTTCAGGATGTCTTTGAGCAGGTGGGCGTTCTCGCAGGCATGCACCGCGTTGACCTTGTTGTAGGCGCACATCACGGAACCGATGCGCGTGCTCTTGACCGCAGTCTCAAACGCCGGCAGGTAGATCTCGCGCAGCGTGCGCTCGTCGAGGTTTGAGCTGCTGGTGAAGCGCGTGGCGTCGTTGTTGTTGGCCGCAAAGTGCTTGAGACCGTTGACCACCTTGGCCGCGCCCACCGCGACCTGCTCGCTCGTGACCATCCGGCCGCTGAGGTACGGATCCTCTCCCAAGGTCTCGAATGCGCGTCCGTAGCGCGGGTCGCGCACGATGTTCGCCATTCCCGAAAGCGAGACGTTGAAGCCCATCGCTCGCGTCTCGCGGCCGATCACCTCACCGGCCTGCGCGCTTACCGACGGATCCCAGCTGGCGGCGCGCGCGACCGGAGCGGGCAGCTCGGTCGCCTCGGCCGGCGGAAGCCACGGCGCAAGGATCCGCATCGCCTGCCGGCTGCAGACGTTGGTCACCCCAGCGTCGCCACCGACGATTGACATCTCAGGTAGCCCCAGGCGATCATTGGCACGCACCCAACCGTCGCCGGCGCTCCCGCCGCAAGGGAAGTCGCCGTGGACGATCGCCAGCTTCTCGGCCTGTGTCATCGCCGCTAGGACGAGCCTCGCGCGATCCTGCGGCGAGCGCGAAGAATCAAGCCATGCGCGCGCGGCATCGGCGCTGGGCACGAGCAAGAGCAAACAGACTGCCGCGGTCGCTACGGCGACAGCAGCGCGGACGGTTGAAACCCGGCCAGCAGACATATGGCGATCTCCCCAGATCAGACATTTGGTTCCGAATAGCGCGACAGTCTATTGCGTACATCAATGTTCGTCAAGTTTGTTTCGCTGCCGTAGGCTGCTGCGGGCACGAGATTCATTGATGCGTTCGATTCTTCTCACATTTCGTTTCGTCCTCGAGATCGCGCTGCTCGCGGGCATCGCGATCGGCGCCGCCGAAACCGTCGGAGGTGTAATCGGCTGGATCGCAGGCGTCGCACTGGCAGTCGTAGTCGCGTTGATCTGGGGGACTTTCGTTTCGCCCAAGGCCCCACATCGACTGAGCGTCTCGCCGCGGATCGTTCTGGAGCTAGCGCTTTTCGCCGCGGCCTCTGCGCTGCTGGTCGCCGCCGGCCACATCGCCAGCGGCGCGGCGCTGATTGTGCTCTACGCAATCAACATCGCCGCAATCACGCTGCTCGGCGTCACCGAAGACGATTTCAGCGGTGGCTAGAGACGGTCGTCGGCGCACGTGACCGCGCCGCCGATTACGGTCTGCGCCTGAGCGAAGTAGACGACCAGGGCATTGCCAAGCTCAAAGCACTCCATCATGAGAGCTTTGAGCACACCGAGGGCTTCACGTGTTTCAGGCAGTTCACGCTGGAAACGAGTGGCCTCGATCCTGAGCTTCTCGAGAACTGGATCGCCGAGCACGGCGGTCACCTCAAGCACATCCGGATTCCCGCCGACGAAAACATCGGGCGCAGCATTCCCCAGCCGGACAGCGAACCTGTCTACTTCGTGCCGAGCGAGCTGCTCGCCTGACCGACCAACCCACCAGGAGACCCAACCCAATGCGAACACGGACGTTCCGACTGCTTGCGGCTACCGCAATCGCGTGCGCGACTTGCGCTCTGACAGCCTCCGCCGCCACGGCACGCACCCTCTATGTCGGCAATCAGACGCCCGGCAGCATCAGCGCCTTCAGCTTCTCCAGTTCCGGGCAACTCACGGCAGTCCCAGGCTCGCCGTTCGCAACGACTCAACAGCCGAGAGGCCTCTTCTCCTCGATTGACGGACAGCGGCTCTATGCCGGCCACCGAGACGTGAACCTGATCAGTCAGTACGCAGTGGGAGCCGCCGGAGCGCTCTCGTCATTGTCCGCCGACGTCGCTTACTCGCCGACGGCGTCAGGCGCGGGCGCGATCTCCCCCGACGGACGCTTCACCTACATCTCCAGCCTCTTCAACAACGGCGGCTTCCAGCGCTTCGCCATCGCGGAGAGCGGTGTGCTCACGCCCGGGAGCACCGGAGCGGTGCTGGGCAACAGCAACGGTGTCGCCATCACGCCGGATGGTCGGTTCCTGTATGTCTGTTCGAGCACTCAAGGGCTATTCATGTTTTCCCGCGCCGCCGACGGTGCGACGACCGCGCTGTCCGGATCCCCGTTGCAGAACAACAGCTGCAGTGGAGGCCTTGCGGTCACGCCCGACGGCAGATTCCTGGTCACCGCTTCTTCAAACCCCGGTGTTCGTACTTACACGATCAACGCAGATGGTTCGGTCACCAACATTGACGATGGCGGGATAACCGGGCCCACCGCCAATGCGATTGAACTCTCGCCGGACGGCCGCACTGCATATGTGATGAATGCGGGCTCGGCGATGGTCGGCGGCAACATTGCTCAGTTCTCGATCGCAAGCGACGGCACCGTGGAGCCGCAGGGTACGCCGGTGACGGTCTCCGCGCCAAATGTCTACGCCAACGGACTGGCGATCTCGCCGGACGGCCGCTTCTTGGTCGTGGGCATCGGCAGCGCCACTTCCAACGTGCGCGTGTACTCGACTGCCGGTGGCGCGCTCACCGAGGTCCAGGGTTCGCCGTTCTCATCCGGCGCGAATATGGGCGGCGGCTCGCCGACTCAGGAGATTGCCTTCCAAACCAACAACGGCCCGAGTCTCAGCAAACTCGCCGTCGCCGGAAAGGACCGCAAACGCACGTTCACTGCCAGCGGCGGCGCCGATCCCGACGGCGCGGTGGCCGAGTACCGCTGGGACTTCGGTGACGGCAAGAGCGCCACGAGCAGCACTCCGAAGATCTCGCACACATATTCCAAGTCCGGCAACTACGACGCCACCGTCACCGCAGTCGACGACGAGGGCTGCGGCGCAACAAACGTCTACGACGGTCGTAAGTACCTCTGCAACTCGAGCGGCAGCGCAAGCGCTTCGGTTGCCGTCGATGCCCGACCACCATCCTTTTCGAGACTCAAGTTGGCCAAACGAAGCGTGCCCCGCGGCGGCAAGATCAAGCTGAGCTTCAAGCTCTCGGAGGCGGCCACCGTGAAGGTGCTGTTTCAGACCAAGAGCGGCAAGAAGTACCGCTCGCGCGGAACACTGAGCTTCAAGAGCAAGTCCGGTAGGCGCAGCAAGACCCTGACGTTGAAGATCAAGCGGCGGACACTTGCCAAGGGAAGCTACCGACTGCTGGTCACGGGCACTGACAGCCGCTCCAACACGTCATCCGCCAAGAAGCTGGCCCTGAAGATTCGCTGATCGCGAACCGGCGGGCCGGTGATTTGTTATGCGTGCGCGCGTGTGCTTGACTGACCGCATGGGACACGTGCCCGCCCAACGTCACCTACTTCGCGCCCGAGACTTCGCCGACGCCAACTACGCAAGTCCGATCGACGTCGGCGCGATGGCGGCGTCGGCAGGCCTCTCGCGCGCCCACTTCTCACGCGAGTTCAAGAAGACCTTCGGCGAGTCGCCCAACGAGTACCTGCTCACGCGCCGGCTCGAACGCGCGGCGACGATGCTGCGAGACACCGATTGGCCCGTCAATGAGATCTGCCTGAGCGTCGGTCTGCGCAGCGTGGGGACATTCACGAGCGCATTCACCCGCACCTACGGTGTCTCTCCCACTAGATATCGAGAGAGCCTGCCGCCCGCTTCGCGCAACGCCAGGGTTCCGGCCTGCTTGCTGCGCTCAAATCTTCGGCCCAAGGCCGTTCCCAAGTAGCGCACAGGAGAAGAAGCCTGCAACGCAGTGCGGCCTTAGTTTGGCCGTATGTGGTACTTCACAGACCGCGACAACGAAAAGGAGAATTGCATGCAAATCGACAGCGCACAGCTCTGGGTGCACGATCAGGACATCGCTCTGGCCTTCTACACGGAGAAGGTCGGCCTCGAGGTCAAATCGGACGTCACGCTCGCAGAACTTGGCGGGTTCCGCTGGCTCAAGGTCGGGCCGCCGGGTCAGGACATGGGATTCGTGCTGATGGCGATCCCGGGCGAGCCGATGATGGACGACGCAACCAAAGCCGAGGTGGAGCAGCTGATGGCCAAGGGGTTCGCCGGCACGATCTTTCTCTCGACCGACGACGTCGACCGCGACTACGCCGAGCTCAAAGCCCGGGGCGTCGAGTTCATCCAGGAGCCGACCGACACGCCATACGGTCGCGACACCGGCTTCCGCGATCCGTCGGGCAACAGCCTCCGGCTCACCCAGATAAACCCGGACATCTAGACCGCCGCGCCGCGGGCGCCCTGCTCAGGCAGGGTGCCCAGTGGCGATCAGTGTCACGATCTCAACCAGCTCATCGCGAAGCGCGTCCGGCTCCAGCGTGGTCCCGCGGCGCAAATCTGCTGCGATCGCCTCACTGATTGCGCCGACGATCGCGCTTGCACGAGTTGGCGAGAGTGGAGGAATCGACGGGTCGCGTGCGCGGGATTCTTCGCGCAGCGAGACGTAGAAGGCCGCAAGCAGGTCAGTCCCCGCGCTGATGCGATCAAGCGCCTCGCGACCGGCGGCCGGTCCTTCGACGAACAAGATCTGCGCGCGGCTGCGGTCTTCGCGGACCAGCTCGACGAGGGCGGTGATCCCCTGCCATATACGTTCTTCGATCGATCCGGCCGGGTCGAGCCGCTTGGCGATCCCGTTGGTCAGTTCGGCGAAGTGCAAATCAATCAACGCCAGGAAACAACCAGCCTTCGACTCGAACAGCTCATAGAAGCGCGGTTTGGCCACGCCGGCCCGCGCCACGATGTCGGTGACCCGGACATCGGAGAATCCCGACTCGACGACAAGATCCTTCATTGCCTCGAGCAGCCGGCAGCGCTGGTCGGCCGCGACGAGCTCCGGGTCGAGCGCATTGCGCCCACGCGGAAGAGTGCGACGCGAGGGCTCTGTCAATTCGGTCATCTGGCGAGCCTAATGTGCGCCGCAGCGACCGACCGTCGGCTGGGGCCAGCCATCGCTTCACGCGATGGCCGGCCGACGCCAACGAGAATTGGATCTACGGCTCGTAGACGAGCGGAGCAATCGAGTTGCCCGGCGCGATCTTGGAGCAGTTGGTCGGGAGCGTCCACGAACTCAGCGGGCCGAATCGGTCGTTGACCCAGCTGATCGCTTGGGGCAGCCAGGAGAGCGCGCTGGTGGTGTGGCTTCCGGCGTACTCGTTGTACTGCACCTTCACTCCCTGCGAGCAGTACTTGCGCAGCAGCGAGCGGACGTCGCCGGCGATCATTACGCCGTCGCCCTTGCCGATTCCCGGCTTGTTGCCGGGCGTTCCCTCCAGCTCTCCGCCGGTTCCCTGGCCGACGAACATCGGGACCCGCGGCGTGCCGCCAGTGCCCATGATCACCTTGTTCGCCGCGGTGACGAAGTCGAGGATGCTGTTGGGGCGCGAGTACTCGGGCTTGACCATGTCAGTCCACTTGAGACCGGGGTAGGCGCCCAGCACATTGATGATCGATGCCTTGTCGAGCTTGGCCAGCAGCTCTGCGCCCTGCTCGTTCACATACGGCGACATGTCGATTCCGTAGGCACGGGCGACGCCGATCAGCGCCATCGGAGCCACGCCGGCCCAGATCGGGGTGTCTTCGACGTACGGAAGGTTGTTCGCCGGGTGCACGAGAACACCACCGAACGCGGCGCCGATCAGGTTGTTTTCGAGCTCTGGCGCGTAGGTGGGTGCGAGTTCCGCAGCCCACTCCGTGGCGATCGCGCCTCCGGAGTAGCCGATCATCGCAACCTTGGCCTTCGACGAGAGGTCAACAGCGGGCGACTTGATCGCGGCTCGGATCGAGTCGAGCGTGTTGGTTCCGTACTCGGGGCCTGCGGCAAAATCGGCGGTCTGGCCCTGGGTGTCAGAGGTGATCACCGTGTATCCCTGGAGCAGATACGGCGAGAAGAGCAGCGTCTCGATCTGCGGAATCAATCCGCCGAGGGAGAGCCCACCGGCGATCTGCACGGAGGGCTGATCGTCGGGGTTGAGCGAGTCGTAGAACGACTGGTACGAGATGACCTTGTCGCGGTTGAGGCAGAGAAGGCAGCTCGGCTGGATCACGGTGGTCGCGTTGACCGTCGCTTCGCCGCGCGCGTTGGTGGCGCGATAGAGCAGCTGCGTCGCCTTCAGCGGTGTCGCGAGCCCAGCGATGTGGTACGGCACGGTTCGCGTCTTGACGACGGTTCCCGGAGCCATGCTCGAGAGCGGCGTGCTGCCGGTGTACTGATAGAAACCGTCACTCGCGGAGGCGGCAGACGATGCGCTCGGTGCCATCAGCGCAGCGATCACCGCGGCAAGGCAGACGAGCATCAGGTGTCTTACGGACAGTCGGGTACGCATGAGACTTTGAATTCCCCCCAGTAGGCATGTTTCTATGCGAACCTCCCCGGGTCGCATAGACGCTCGGGCCACGTTACCGCACCCGGCGTGATCTGTCAAGTGGCGTCCGAGTCGATCGTCTCGCGAGCGGCGGTGATCAGGCCGGAGAGGCTGCGCAGATAGAGCTCGCGGAGCTCTTCGGCCGGGACGATCGGGTCGTTGGCCCAGCGCATCACCGTGACGTAGATGAACGCGGTCCACCCCTTGATCGCGTGGCGCATCTCGGGTGCGGCGTGATAGTCGGCCACGCCCAGCTCCCGACTCGACTCGAGCATGCCGGCAAGCATCATGTCGGTCTGGCGTTCCTGCGCCTCGGCAAACACCTCGCGCGCGATGCGATCGGTACCTGCTCCGCCGTAGGGGGCGAGCGCGCCGTAGGCCCTGTGATCCTGCGCCCAGCCGATCACCTGATCGATCACCGCGGCGGTGCGCTCGAGCGGCGGCAGTTCGCGATTGGGCTCCGTGCGAATCGCCAACTCTTCGCCGAGCATTCGGATCACCGCTTCGTAGAGCCCACGCTTGCTCTCGAAGTAGTAGTAGACAAGGCCCTTGGCGACGCCGGCGGATTCGGCAATGTCCTCGACGTATACGTCGTTGTACGGGCGTTCAGCGAACATCACCTCGGCGGCGTCGAGGATCTGTCCGCGCAGGTCGGGCCTTGGGTTGGTGCGAATCGTCGGCTTCGACTCCGCCATGGAACACAGCGTATTCGCGCCTCGGCGGCCGAGCCAATTTCTGAACAGAATCCGATTGCTTGACTTCCGTTCAATTTCTTGGTAGCGTGGCAATCGCTTTCCGCGCGTGGTCCACGCGGCCGGTCAGCAGCTCATATTTCATCTTGGGAGAGGGGAACCCATGAACCGATTGGCACGCGCATGCCTGGTCACCGTCGTACTGATCGCCGCGCTGGCGGCGCCCGGGGCCGCCAACGCCTCGAGCAACGATCCGATCGTCTTCGTCCACGGGTACGGCGGCAACTCGTCAGGCTGGGACACGTTCAAGTCCTGGCTAGTCGCTGACGGCTACGACTCAAGCGACTTCGCGGTTGTCGACTACGGGATCACCGAATCGAACGTCGGCATCGCCCAGAAGGTGAAGCAGGCAAGCGATCAACTGCGCGCCTCGACCGGCGCTGCAAAGGTCGACATTGTGACCCACTCGATGGGCGGTCTTTCTTCGCGCTATTACGTGAAGAACCTCGGTGGCGCAAGTTTCGTCAACCAGTTCGTCTCGATCGCCGGGCCCAACCACGGCACCACGCTCGCACTCGCATGCACGTTGTTCCTTGATCCATGCCGCGAGATGACACCCGGTGGATCTTTCCTGAAGGCACTCAACGCAGGTGACGAGACGCCGGGAGCGGTCGACTACCTGACGATTCGGTCGATCTGCGACGAGATAGTCATCCCCTTCACCAGCACACCCCTCAGCGGCGCGACGAACGTCAGCGCCGGCTGCAAAGAGCACATCTTGATGAACAGAGACCCTGACGTCTACGCGAGCGTCAGGTCGTTCATCGAATAACTCTCAGTTCCCCCCAAAGGCGCTGTGAGGATCTGGAAGCGACCGCCCTGGCCAGGCAACTTCAGCCGGCTGGGCGGTCGCCTTCGGACCGCTCACTCCCGGCAGCGAGCGTCGAGGCGATAGTCACTCCAAGCGCACGCACGAAAAGCTCTCTGAGCGCCACCGGCGTCATGTCTCGCCGGTCTAGCCAGTCGTCGGTGACCGTCCAGACAAAGGACAGCCAGCCGAGCACCGCGCCGCGCATCATCGGCAACTTGGTCGGATCTTCAAGGCCCAACTCATCCGCGTAGTCGCGCATCCCGTCGAGCGCTACCTCTGTCATCGCCGCAAAGGCGCGGCGGTAGAGCGCTCGGATCACAGGGTCCGATCCCGGCGCGCCGGCGACCGCAAGTTTGAACACCTGCACCTCGGTCGCCCACTGAATGAATGCGTCGGTCACCGCCTTTGTGCGCTCCGTGGGGGGCAGCGAGCGGTCCGGCGTCGTGCGGACGATCATGTCTTCGACCAGACCCTCGATAACGGCGGCATAAAGGCCGCGCTTGTTTTCGAAGTGGTAGCTGATCAGGCCCTTCGCGACGTTGGCATCTGCCGCAATCTCTTCTACGCGCACGTCTTCGTAGGGGCGCTCGGCGAAGAGTCTCTCCGCGGACAAGAGCAGCGCTGCCCGCGAGTCCGGGCGCGGACTGTTTGGGATCGGGTTCGCCTCTGAGGTCACTGACCCCAGAGGCTAGTCCCGCCCAATCAGCCCGTCAACCCGGCGGACTCGGTAACTACGCGGTGCAGCCGCCGAGTCGGTTGGAGACCGTGTAGAAGAGGCGATTGACCTCGCCACCACCCATTTCAACTCCGAAGCTGAGCTTGGTCGGATCGAACGTGACCTCTCCGTTGGTACCGGCGTGAATTCCCAACGTGTGGCTCAGGCGAACGCCGACGAAGCACTGTTGACGCGAGACGGCGATTGTGTTGCCCTGGAAGCCAGAAGCGGCGAACCCGTCTGCGTCGAACCCGGACCACCACTGGAAGCCATAGCTGCCCGACGAGAGCGGCGTGAAGGTCGTGGATTCGCGCACCCAGCTGCTTGAGACGACCTGGCGGCCGTCCGGCGTGCGACCGTCGCGACGGTAGAGCTCACCAAAGCGCAGGAAGTCTTCCGGCAGCGCGTACAGCCCTTGCGAGGCGATCGCGTCGCCGTTTGCGTCGGTGATGATCGACGCATTCCCGATCATCCCGGCTGGCTTCCAGAGCTTCTCCGAAAGAATCTTGGCGAATGACTTGGCGTAGATCTTCTCGAGCATCCAGGCGAGCACCTGAGTATTGCCACTGTTGTAGCTGAACTTCGTGCCCTGGGGCCAGTCGCGGGGCAGCGACGCGAGGAACTCGTTGCGCGACTGCCCGAGCCGGCCCTGTGTGGCGTAGTCGAGCCAGACCTGCACCCACTCCTGAACCTGCGTGTTCTGCGGCAGAATCGGCGTGCCCTCTTCCCAGTGGATCCCCGACTGCATGGTCAGGATGTTGCGGATCGTCACACCCTGCCAGTTGGTCCCGCGAAGATCGGGAATGTAGGTCTCGATCGGCGCCTCGAGCGACGGGATTCGTCCCTCGTCGCGGGCGATTCCGACCAACGCCGAGATGAATGACTTGGTGACCGACCACGGTTGGTGCTGCTGTCCCTGCGAGTAACCGTTCGCGTAGAGCTCGTCGACGACTTTGCCGTTGCGCATGAATAGCAGTCCATCGGTTTCGGTCTGCTTGAGGAACTCCGAGACCGTTCGGTCCGTTCCGTTGTAGCCGTACTTCCAGCCGTCGACATCGACCTCGTCCGAATAGAGCGGCGAAGCGTCTTCGGGACCGCCTGCGGCGATGCGCTCGCTCGGCAGAACGAGTTCCGGCTTGATCAGATCCGTCGGCCATGGCAGTGTGAACGTGCCGTCACTGGCCAGCCGCTGAAACTTGCCAATCCAGGTTTGCGGGTCGGCGATGATCGCGGCGTTGCCGGTGAGCACCGCGGCTGCGGGCGCGCCCACCGATCCTTGCGGCGGGCTCGTCGGGAGCTGTACTCCCGGGAAGAGCAGGCTGATGACATTGTTGACCGTCGTGACGACCGGCGTCTGAGTCGGCGGCTTGGGCTGGAAGAGGCTCTTCAACGAGAGCGCGTGCGCAGAGCCGGCCAGCAGGGCGGCCGAAAGCAGCGCAGCGGTCAGCGATGCGACAAACGTGCGTCGTGCGTTCGGATTGGACATTGATCTCCCCTCGATCAGTGTCTGGTGCGCCGGGGTTCCGAGTCCGGCGTGCTCAGTTTGTTCTTGTTGACGGCGCGCATACTTGATACGCGTCCAATTGCTCGCGCGTATTGTATACCAGCAAGTACCTGAAAGGCAAACGCGGCCGAATCTTCAGCCCGGGGGCGCCCCAGCTGGTACCAGTTCGATGTAGACGACTTCTGTGAGCCTCCTCGATGAGCGCTCGAAGAGCCGCCTGAAGAGACCCCATCCCGACAGGATCACCCGCTTTGCCTCGGCGCGCTCGTCCTCGCTTTCAAGAATCCGGCCGCGCGCAGCGATCGGCGCTCCGAGCGGCTCACCGCGCGGGCCGCACGGGGCAACGAGCGCGTTCGGGTTGTTACGTAGTCGCTTCGCCTTGTAGGCATTCTCCTCAGTCCACACGAAGACTCGATCGCCGTCGCGCCCGAACCAGACCGGCATCGGGACACCGTCGCCGTTCTTCTTGTATGTGACGAGCAGCATGTAGGTGTGGCCTTCGAGCGAGTCGAAGCCCTCGTGCAGCGGTTCGGCAGAGAGCACTTCGAGCGCGCGCGGAGAACGCGTGCGGTCGAGCATCGATTTGTTGCGGAAGACCAGACGCGCGATCGGTCCGCGCTCGTGTGTGGAGGGGTTGGCCATGGGGCTCCTGATGGTCGGCTGATTGGAGGCCTCCTTTGTACAGGATCGCGCGTTACTGAATCGGTGCAAACCCGTAGCTGAATTTTTTGATTTCGGTCTTGAATCGTTACGCGGGTTTCTCTTCACTACGCACCATGAGCAAAAAGAAGCGACCAAAGAACCCAAACAACCCTGCGATTGACGAACTAGGGCTCGACCCCGACCTCTACGACGCCTTCGGCAATCCGATCGAATGGACCGATCCGGTGAGCGGCGCGCTGATGGGCGGAGATCCGATGGCGTTCGCCGCCGCGGGTGACGCCATGCAGATCGTCGGAACCCCAGCGCAGCTCGCCAGCGGAAAGGAGCCGACCCTGCGCGCAATGACACTCGATGACATCGAGGACGACTGTCCGGTCTGCCAGCTCAACCGTGACCGCATCCTCGCTGGGGACGCGCCGATGATCTACGCATTCGATTAGTCACGGCGTCCGGAGGCGGCCATAGCTTTTGCCACGTGGCAAAGCCGGTGACCAAGTGGCTCGTTCTGGTCGGCGCGGTGATCTCGACCGCCGGCGTGCTCTTCGGCTACGACCAGGGCGTCATCTCAGGTGCCCTGAGCGGCATCGAGAAAGACTTCGACACGAGCACGACGACGCTGGAGATCATCACCAGCTGGGTGACGCTCGGAGCTCTCGTCGGTGCCCTGATCGCCGGTGTCACGGCCGATCGCTTCGGCCGACGCGCGACGGTGATCGCCGCGGGTGTGCTCTTCATCGGCGGCGCGCTTGTCGAAGCGGTCGCGCCCGGTTCGGCGGTGCTGGTGATCGGCCGGCTGATCGTCGGCTTTGCGGTCGGAATCGCCTCGGTCGCGGCCCCCTTGTATGCCGCGGAAATGGCGCCGACGCACTTGCGCGGCAGATTCGTCTCTGGCTACCAGCTCGGAATCACATTCGGAATCTTCATCGCCTACCTGGTCGACGAGTTGCTCGACGCCGGCGACTGGCGCGTGATGCTCGGAGCTTCCGCGGTGGTCGGCGTCGTCCTGATCGTGCTGATTCTCCCCCTCCCAGACACGCCGCGCTGGTACCTGAAGGCCGGGCGGCGCGACGACGCGCGCGCGGCGCTGGTGAAGGTCGCCGGCGACCCGGATCCCGACGCGACGATCGCCGAACAAGTGGCCGCCGAGGACGGGGAGCGCCAAGCCAGCTGGGGCGTGGCGTTCTCGCAGCGCTGGCGCAAACCGCTGATGGTCGGTGTGGGCCTTGCCGTGTTCCAGCAGATCACCGGCATCAACGCGATCATCTACTACGCCGACAAGATCTTCGACGCGGCCGGCTTTGAGACAGTCGCCCAGCAGACCGCGGCGACCACCTGGGCGGTTGGCGCGGTGAACGTGCTGGCGACCTTGATTGCCGTGGCGTTCGTCGACAAGCTCGGGCGCAAGCCGCTGCTGCTCGCCGGGCTGATCGGAATGGGCCTCAGCCTCACCGCGGTCGGAGTCTCGTTCCTCGAACTCGGCGACGTCTCGCTCGCGGGTTCGTCCCAGAAGGTCTCCGCCGCCGGCACTCTCACGCTCGTGGCGCTGGTCGTCTACATCGCTTCGTTCGCGTTCTCGATGGGGCCAGTGGTGTGGACGATCATCAACGAGATCTACCCGCGCGAAGTTCGCGGGCGCATGGTGTCGATCGCCACCGCGGTCAACTGGTTCTCTGCGTGGCTCGTCAGCCAGTTCTTCCTCTCGCTGGTCAATGCGATCGGCGAGCCGGCGACGTTCTGGCTGTTCGCGTCGCTCTGCGGGATCGCTTTTCTTTGGATCTGGCGCAAGGTGCCGGAAACCAAGGGCCGCTCGCTCGAGGAGATCGAGCAGATGTGGTCCGGCGCGAGCAAGTGATCGCGCCGCACCAAGTCTCCCTCTGAGCTCGCACATATGCTCCCCAGCATGAAGCGCTGGACGGTTCTGATCATCATGTGCGCGGCGCAGTTCATCATGGTGCTCGACACCACGGTGATGAACGTGTCCGTCTCGAACGTTGTCGAGGACCTCGACACGTCGCTGACGACCGTGCAGCTGGCGATCACGCTCTACACGCTGGTGATGGGCTCGTTCATGCTGCTCGGCGGTCGCCTGGGCGACATCTTCGGCCGCAAGAAGATTTTCGGCATCGGCCTGATTGTCTACGGCATCGGCTCGATGACAACAGCACTCAGCCCCAATGCTTCATGGCTGATCTTCGGCTGGTCGTTCGTCGAGGGCGCCGGCGCCGTGATGGTGATGCCGGCGATCATCTCGCTGACCGCTTCCAATTACTCCGGTCGCGACCGCGCGACCGCCTACGGAGCGCTCGGCGGGATCGCGGCGGCCGGCGCTGCCGCCGGCCCGCTGATCGGCGGCTGGGTGACCGAGGCGCTGACCTGGCGCGTCGTCTTCGCCGCCGAGACGATCGTCTGCATCGTGATCGTGCTCTTCATGCGCCAGATCGCGGACGCGAAGACCGAAGCGCGCGGCCGGATCGACTGGCCTGGCGTCGCCCTTTCATCGACCGGCCTCGGGCTCGTTGTTCTGGCTATGTTGCAGGCCGGGAGCTGGGGCCTCTTCCGCCCGACCGGCGCCCTGACGATCGCCGGCCACGAGATAACACCCTTCGGGTACTCGGTGGTGCCGTTCATGGTGCTGGCGGGACTCTTCGTTCTGTACGGGTTTTTCGCGTGGGAGCGCCGCGTCATCGAACGCGGCGGCACACCGCTGATGCACCCGGCGCTGCTGCGCAAGCTCCAACTGCGCAACGGTCTCGTGATGCTGATGGCCCAGCAGACCGTGATCGGTGGAATGTTCTTTGTTATTCCGATCTACCTGCAATACGTACTGCTCAAGGACGCGTTTGAAACGGGGTTGAAGCTCGCCCCGATGTCGATCGCGATGTTGATCGCCGCGTTCAGTGGTCCGAAACTTGCGCAGACGCGCTCGCCACGGTGGATTGTCACGGTCGGCCTTGCGCTGGTCACGATCGGTTCGGTTCTGCTCATCTGGACGATCGACCCGGAGCTCAACGACGCGCTCTTTGCCGTCGGCATGGCCGTCTTCGGGGCCGGTTTCGGACTCGTTGCCTCACAGCTTGGCAACGTGATCATGTCCTCGGTCGGCGACGCCGATCGTGGCGAGGCCGGCGGTCTTCAGGGAACAGCCCAGAACATCGGAACCTCGCTCGGTGTGGCGATGATCGGCGCGTTGCTGGTCGCCAGCCTGAGCACGGGACTCGACGAGCGCGCCCAGCAAGACCCGGCGATTTCGCAGTCGACAAAGGCCGCTATCAGCCAGGTCTCCGCCAAGGGCGTGGATGTCGTGACCGGCGCCCAGGTGAGCGAGGCGCTTGCAGACGCCGGAGTGACCGGTGCCGAGGCCGACGCGGTCGTCGCCGCATACGAGTCCGCTCAGATCGATGCGATCAAGGACGCGATTCTGCTCGCGGCGATCCTGGCGTTGATCGGCCTGCTGATCGCGCAGCGGCTGCCGCGAGTGCCAGGGGTTGAGCTCGGTGCGGAGGACGAACGAGCGCCCCCCGCACCGGCCAGCGTTTGATCAGCCGAGCAGCTTCGCCTTCTGCGCGGCGAACTCCTCGTCGGTGAGGATTCCCTGCTCGTGGAGCTGGCCCAGCTCCTTGAGCTTTGCGATCTGCGGGTCCTCGGCCGGAGCGGCCGGGGCCGCCTCGACGTACTGCTGTTGGGGCGGGGCGACCGGCGCCATGTAGCCGGGCTGCGCCTCGTTTTGCTCGGCCCAGCGGTTGGCCTGACGGCGTGAGACGTTGTTGCTGACGGCCGTTGCCGTACCGGCGACGACTGCGGTGCGGGCGACCCCACGGAGTAGTCCTGGCATGTTGATTCTCGCTTTCTGAGTTCGAAGAGTTTGGGGCTGTCTAGACGCCGGCTGCTTCCAGCGTCTCGATCAACGCGTCGATCGGAACGGCACCGCGTGCAACGACCTGGGCGCCATTTCCGCGCAACGCGCCGGCCAGCGGCGCCGCCCAGAGGTTTTCCCAAATCAGCACGGCGGCAGAAGTGCCGGGTTCGATCGCCGAGGCCGCCTCGCCGATGTCGCCGTCATCGAGCAGGCCGCTGGACGCGCCGTCGAAGACCGCGAACTCGGCACCGAGCTCGTTGATGTCCAGGGTCGCGACGGTGCCGTCGTCCGCCTTGGTGATGAACGCCAGGTCGATGATCCGGACGAGACCGCGATCGACGAGTTCGATCAGGTGGGGCAGGGCCTCGCCATTTGGCTGTTGGTCGGGCCATTCGACCACGAGATAGTCGATCGGGCCGATGGCGTCGAGAGTTTCGTCAGACATTCGCGCAGGTACCTCTGTGAATTCGCGTGTTGGCGTGGTCGGACCTTGGCGCTCGCATGCGGTCCGTGTAGTCGCGATCCTATTGCGCCGCGACCGGCTCGTCGCCGGTGTCCTCTGCCGCATATCCGGCGAGCGTTCGCTGCTCCTCGTCTCGCCCGGGGAATCTTGCCGCCACCAGTGCGGCGCCGAGCAGGACGGCGACGATCCCCGCCATGTAGGCCCAGTCCTGACCATCGAGGAAAGACTGTTTCGCGCCGGCGATGATCTGGCTCGCGTACTGCGGGTACTGCTCGGCGGTGTTGGCGGCGCTGCCGAATGACTTGGTCAGCTCGGACTGGACCGAATCCGTGACCTTGCTCGCATCAGGCGAGGAAGCGATCGCCGAATTGACGGCCGAGGCGTAGCCCGCGGTGAGCAACGCGCCCAGCAGCGACTGCATGATCGCGCCGCCGAGGTCGCGTTGCAGGTCAGCCGTCGCCGAGGCCATGCCCGCTCGTCGCACCGGCACCGAACCGGTCAGCGAGTGCGAGGCCGGCGTGCCGGCAAAGCCGACCCCGATGCCCATCAGCGCGTAGCCGAGGCCGACCTTCCAGTACGGGATGTCTTCCTTCCAGAGCAGCAACATCGTGAGGAAGCCGAGCAGGCAGAAGAAGTATCCGACGAGCAGCGTGAAGCGCGCTCCGTGGGACTCAACCAGCGCGGCCGAGCGGGGAGCGACAATCACCATCAGGAACGCAGCCGGCAGGATTGCTGCGCCTGCCTCGAAGGAGCTGTAGGAAAGGACGTTTTGCAGGAACTGCTGGCCGATGAACATCGCGGCCATCAGCGAGCCGAAGACGATGATCCCCGCCGTCGCGGCGACCCAGAAAATCCGTCGTGATGCGACCTCCATGTCGTAGAGCGGCACCGCGATCCGGCGTTGGCGCATCACGAATGCGGCCGTGGCGGCCAAACCGATCAGCAGCAGGCCGACGGCAAGGGCGCCCCTACCTGGAACCGGCGCGAAATTGAGACCGAGCACGATTGCTGCGACCAGCAGGATCGACATCAGGCCCGAGAGGTTGTCCACCGGTTCGGTCGATTCGTTGACGTGACTCGGGACGAGTCGAATGGCCAGCACCAGCGCAACCAACGCCAGCGGCAGCGTGATCAAGAAGACTGAGCCCCAGTCGAAATGTTCGAGCAACGCACCTGATGTGATCGGACCCAGCGCGGAGATCGCGCCGCCGATGCTCGACCAGAGCGCGATCGCTTTCGTGCGCGGCGGCCCAGCCCAGAGCGCTGTGATCAGAGAGAGCGTCGTCGGGAACGCCATACCGGCAGCAAGTCCGCCGAGCACGCGGGCGAAGAAAAGCATCTCGACGCTGGTGCTGAAAGCGGCGATCAGCGACGCAGGAATCGCCACCGACGTCCCGATCACCAGAAGCATCTTGCGTCCGTAGCGGTCGCCGACCGCGCCGAGGTAGAGCACCGACGCGGCCAGGCCCAACGAATAGCCGACGGCCACGAGATTCAGACCGGTCTGGGAGGCGTCGAGATCCTTGCCGATGTCCGGGAGCGCGACATTGGCTACGGCGAGATTGAGGTTGGCGACCGCGGCGACGAGGATCAGGGCCGTGAGGACCAGCCCGGCACGCTTGGGTACGACCGCGTTCTGCTCGATCGGTGCTGCGTTCACCGGGCAGACAATACGCCTTCTGGCGGAGGTCAGGCGGGCGTTGCGGCCGCCCGCTCGCGCGCCAGGCGTTCGGCCCGCTGCTTGATGCCGATCAGCATCTTGCGCTCCATGATCAGGGAGCCGGGCAGCATCGGCGCCATCGCGATCCGTGCTGCGAGCGTCGGGAGCCGGAAGCTGTTGCGGCTGATCAGGCGAGTCGCGCCGCCGGACTCGACGATGACGAAGGCCCAGACCCAGTTGCCGGAACGCTCCCGCCAGACGATCGCGCGCTGATCCTCGAGCACCGCGATCTCCATCGTGTTGGCCCCGAACGTGATCGAGTCCCCGAGCCGCGGATTCTGGAACTCCTCGAGCACGTGGTCGGCGCTGTGCATGTTCAAACCGAAGAGGTTCTCGATCCAGTCATAGGTGTATGCGCCGCCGCGAGGCGCGGGACCCAGCTGGGCAAGCCACGGCCAGACGGCCGACGCCGGGGCATCGATCGCGATCGCGCGGGTCGAGACGCCGTCCGGCTCGGCGATCAGCTCGTCGCCCGGCAGGGCTCTTGATGCTTCGGCGCCCTGCGTCCCCCACGTCAACACTCGGTCCGCGACGAGCGACTTGTACGCCGCGGTCAGCAACGCAACCACAGCAGATGCCTTCAGTAATCGGATCATCGCTTCCCCGCGATGGTTGCATACCGACGGCGGTCGCCGCCGGCCCTCAAAGGCGTGTTGCCAGCTCGGTGCCCTGGCGAATCGCCCGCTTGGCGTCGAGTTCCGCGGCGACGTCCGCGCCGCCGATCAGGTGGGTCTCAATCCCAGACTCGGTGATCTCGTCAAACAGCTCGCGCACCGATTCCTGTCCGGCGCAGAGGACAATCGTGTCGGCCGGGATTGTGCGCGATTCCCCGTGGTCCTTGCCAAAGCTGATGTGCAGGCCCTCGTCGTCGATCCGCTCGTAGCGCACTCCCGCGACCATCTCGACCTGCTTCTTCTTGAGCACCGCGCGGTGCACCCAGCCGCTCGTCTTGCCGAGCCCCTTGCCGAGCGCGTCCTGCTTGCGCTGGAGCAACACGACCTTGCGCGGCGAGGGCGAGACTTCTGCTTCGACGATGCCGCCTCGGGTCTCGAACTCTGGAGCTACGCCCCACTCTCGTCGCCACTCGGCCAGATCGAGCGTCGGAGAAGACTCATTGACCAGCAGCTCCGAGACGTCAAAACCGATGCCCCCCGCGCCGATCACGGCGACCTGCGCGCCGTTGCCGGCCGGATCCTCGATCGCCTGCTGGTAGGAGCGAACCTTCGGGTGATCGACTCCGGGAATCTGGGGCGTGCGAGCCTTCACGCCGGTCGCGATCACCACTGCGTCGAAGCCCTCGGACTTCAGCTCGGCGGCAGTCGCACGTGTGCCGATACGCCGCTCGACGCCGCGCTCGTCGAGCAGAGCGTCGAAATAACGAATCGTCTCGTCGAACTCTTCTTTGCCGGGGATGCGACGGGCGAGATTGAACTGTCCGCCGATCGCGCTCGCCGCCTCGAACAGCGTGACGCTGTGACCGCGCTCAGCGAGCGTGGTCGAGCACGCCAGCCCCGCGGGTCCGGCCCCGACGACTGCGATGCGCCGGGGGGTCGCGGCAGGCTCGATCACCAGCTCGGTCTCATAGGCGGCGCGCGGGTTGACCAGGCAGCTCGCGCGCTTGTTCCTGAAGGTGTGGTCAAGACACGCCTGATTGCAGGCGATGCAGGTGTTGATCAACTGCGGCTTGCCTGCTGCCGCCTTGTTGACCCACTCGGGATCTGCCAGGAACGGGCGGGCCATCTGGATCATGTCGGCCTTGCCCTCGGCAAGAAGCGCCTCGGCCTGATCGGGCATGTTGATTCGGTTGGAGGCAACGACCGGGATCTCGACGACGTGCTTGATCGCCGCCGTCTGTTCGATGAACGCGGCGCGCGGGACCGAAGTGACGATCGTCGGCACGCGCGCTTCATGCCAGCCGATTCCGGTCGTAAGCATCGAGGCGCCGGCCGTCTCGATCTCACCGGCCAGCTCGAGAATCTCTTCGATCGTCTGGCCATCATCGACCAGGTCGAGCGCCGAGATCCGGTAGATCACGAGGAAGTCGTCGCCGACCTGCTCGCGGACGGCCTTGACGATCTCGCGCGGGAAGCGGCGCCGGTTCTCTGGCGATCCGCCCCACTCGTCTTCGCGCTTGTTCGTGCGCGGGGCGAGAAACTGATTGATCAGGTAGCCCTCGGACCCCATGATCTCGACCGCGTCGTAGCCGGCTTCACGCGCGAGCACCGCCGCGTTGGCGAAATCCTGAACCGTGCGCGCGACCGTACGCGAACTCATCGCCTTGGCCGAGAACGGAGTGATCGGCGACTTGCTCGCCGACGCCGAGAGCGAGAACGGGTGGTACGAGTAGCGACCGGCGTGGAGGATCTGCAATGCGATCTTCCCGTCCTCTGCGTGAACGGCGTCCGTGATCGTCTTGTGCCGGCGGGCGTCCGAAGCGGAGGTCATGTCGCCGGCGAACGGGAGCAGCCAACCGCGCCTGTTTGGCGAGTAACCGCCGGTGACGACTAGTCCCGCGCCGCCGCGCGCTCGTTCAGCGAAGTAGGCGGCAAGCTTGCCGACGTCCGAAGCGCGGTCCTCGAGCTTGACGTGCATCGAACCCATCACCACGCGGTTGCGCAGTTGGGTGTGGCCGAAGTCGATCGGCTCGAGCAGGTGGGGATATGGAGACTCCATCGATCGGTGTAACGGTACAACCTGAAGGGTCAAGTCCAACGAGATTTCGACAGCGGGACAAACTCGCTTATGCGGCGATCGCCTAGTTTTTCGCTCGTGAGCCAGTTGGCAATCGGTCAGAACCCCGCCGTGCTCCTGGACATCGACGGGGTACTCCACGTCGGCGACACGCCTGTGCCCGGCGCGGTGGAGGCGCTTGCGCGCCTGCGCGAACTCTCGGGCGGAGTGCGGCTGGTCACCAACACGACCTCGCGCTCGCGCGCCGAGGTGGCGCGGAGGCTTGGGACGATCGGTATCGAGGTCGATCAGGCCGAAATCCTCTCGCCGGCCGCGATGGCCGTGCAGTACTGCGCCGATCACGAACTCACGGCGGCACGGCTGTACGTGTCGGATTCGCTGCGAAACGATCTCGAACGGTTGAGCGAGGCAGAACCTGGCTCCGCCCCGGACGTCGTCGTGCTCGGCGACATCGGCGACCGCTTCAACGCGACGACGATGAACGAGATCTTCTCGCTGTTGATGGATGGCGCGCAGTTGATGGCGCTCCAACACAACCGCTACTGGCAGCATGACTCGGGACTGATGCTCGACGTCGGCGCCTGGGCGGCCGCGCTCGAGTACGCCACCGGCCGGACGGCGATCACCGTCGGCAAGCCGTCGGCCGAGTTCTTCAACGCCGCGCTCGCAAGCCTCGGTGTCTCCGCGGACTCGGCGGTGATGATCGGCGACGACATCGAAGCCGACGTGAACGGCGCACAGACCTGTGGTATCCAGGGCGTACTGGTCAAGACCGGCAAATACCGGCCCGGCGTCGTGACCGGCCGAGGCTTCGGCCCAGCCGCGATCGTCGATTCGATCGCAGACGTCCCTACCCTCCTAGAGTGACACCCCCGACTACGTCAAAGATGCATCTTTGTCGTATGCGAAGGTAGGGTCTTGGTTATGGATTTGCATCCCGGTGAACAGATCGTTTTTGAGGGTCATCCGTCTTGGCGCGGGGTGCTTTCGTTCTATGTCAAGAACATCGCGGTCGATCTTGTGATCGCTGCGATCTTGTGGTTTGCGTGGTCAGAGACGTGGGCGGTGGTGGTCTTCGCGCTGCTCGTTGCTGGGACAATCCTCGTCGGATTCGTGCTGCGCATCGCGACCGTCTACACGATCACCAACGAACGACTGCGGATCCGGCGCGGGCTGATTTCGAAGAACGTCCAGCAGACCGACATCAACCGTGTTCAGAACGTCAACACCTCGCAGTCGCCGCTTGAGCGCGTGCTGCGCGTGGGTCGGGTGGACTTCGACACCGCAGGAACCGACGACTCCTCGTTCACGTTTGAGGGCATTGCCGACCCAGAGGCGATCGTCGCGGCTGTCGACGAGGCCAAGCGCGACGCGCCGCAGTCCGCCCAAGGCCTGTAGTGATCGAAATCCCGTCCGCTGAACTCGCCGCCTGCGCGGGGGTCGGCGTCGCGGGAAACTTTGCCGGCCACCTCGAACAGGCCGGCGAAGCCGGCGACTTCGTCGGCGTCGACGCACCTGAACGTGCTCCAAAGGGCATTTTCCCGTGGTTTCTGCCCGGCAATGAGGACTTTCTCGGAGCGTTCCCGATATCGAGTGACTCGCTTCAACTGCCGGCACCCGCGGACGAGCTGAAACTCCAGATCGAACCTGAGATCGGGGTGATCTTCGACATCGAGTACGCAGGCGGAATCCCCGTTGGCCTCGCGCCACGCGCGCTGGGTGCTTTCAACGATTGCTCGATCCGGCGGCCGGGCGCGCGGAAGATCAGCGAGAAGAAGAACTGGGGCGCCTGCTCAAAAGGGTTCGCCAGACGGTGCTTCGAGATTGATGAAATCTCACGCGAAGCGGCCGCGCACATGCGGCTGGCCAGCTTCCTCAGGCGGGGCGGCGAATGCACCGAGTACGGGGTCGATTCTCCCGTCGCCGGCTACTCGTACTACGGCGACGCGCTTCTCGAGTGGCTGATCGACCGGATGCAGAATCAGCGCGGCGGCGACGGTCCGCTTGAGGATGTCGGTGCCCAGCTGGCCGACTGCGGCGCGCCCCGGCAAGTCCTGGTCGGCGTCGGCGCAACGCGCTACACATTATTTGGCCAGCAGAACTATCTGCAAGCCGGAGACGAATCGATCGTGGTCGTCTACGACGAGCGCACGCACAGTCCAAAAGCGGTTGCGGACGCGGCGCGAATCGGCGATGAGCAGACGCTCGAGGCCGCGTCAGTCTTGACTCAACGCGTCGCGGCTACTGGCCAAAGCCCGGTGGGCGCAGCTCGTCCCACTTGAGCTGCCCTTCGAGCTGCGCGGCGAGCGAGATCAGCAGGGGTTCACTGCCGGCCGGGCCGAGCAGCTGGGCGCCGACCGGTAGGCCGTCGACAAACCCCGCCGGGACGTTGATGCCCGGCCAGCCGAGCACGTTCCATGGCCAGGCGTAGGGGCAGGCGCCGATGTAGAGGCGATCGGTCGCCCAGCCGCCGAGGCCTTCGAGCGCGTTGGCCAGCAACGGCGGTTTCGCCGTAGTCGGTGCGACAACGACATCGAAGTCGCGGAAGATCTTCCCCGTCCGACGCCTGAGCACCGACTCCCACCGCCGCGCGAACTTCAGGGGCGCGCCGCCCAGCAACCCGCCGAGACGAATGTTGTGGTGGGTGCGAGGATCGAGCAGCGACTTGTCCGGGACGCGCTCGGCCCAGCCGGCGACGCCTGCGGTCGAGCGCGGAACGAAGCTCAGTCCGACATTGGCGTGCTTGAGGTTCTTGTGCGCGACGCTGTGCCCAGCCGAGGCAAGCGTCTCGGCGACCACTTCGACACGCTGCTTGATCCGCGGGTCAAGCCTGGCCGGCACCGCGCTGAAGGGAATCTTGTACGAGACGGCGATCCTCAGCTGGCCCGGGTCTTCGCCAACCTGATCGGCAAAAGGCCGCTCCGGCGGAGCCATCTGGTGCAGCTCGTTGGTGTCGTTGCCGGTGATCGCGTCGAGCAGGGTTGCCGCATCTTTCACCGTTCGCGCGAGCGGACCGTTGACCGCAATTCCGTTGAACGACTCCGGATCGGGCCAGGACGAGACGCGACCGCGCGTCGGTTTGATGCCCACAAGATTTGACCAGCTCGCCGGGATCCGCACAGATCCGGCGCCGTCAGAGCCGACCGCCGCCGCAACCACACCGGCGGCGACGGCAGCGGCCGTGCCTCCCGAAGACCCACCCGGAGTGTGATCGAGATTCCAGGGGCTGCGCGTGATTCCGAACGCGGGTCCGGCAGTGACCGACCATTGGCCGATTTCAGGGGAATTCGTCTTGCCGATGATTACGGCGCCGCCCTCGCGCAAGCGCCGCACCACCTCGCTGTCGGCCTGCTTGGGCTTGAACTCGCCGGGACATCCAAATGCCGTCGGGTGGCCGGCAAGATCGACATCGTCCTTGATCGCGGTCGGCACGCCGAGCATCGGAGAACTCTCGCCGGCGGCGCGACGTTTGTCGGCCGCGTCCGCTGCCGCAAGCGCCTCGTCATCGAGGATCATCTTGAACGCGTTGATCTTGGGCTGAGATGCATGGGCCCGCTCAAGCGCGGCTTCAGTCAGCTCGCGCGAAGTGACCTCACCCGCAGCGAGCAGCTCCGATTGCTCCGTCACGGAGTCGGAAAATGCGCGCGCGTCTGATCTCGGAGAGGTCCCCATCTGCAGCTCCCGCTGTGGACATTATGCGGTCGACCTACGCAAAGCACCAGACGTTGCCGAAAGAATCCGATCAGAAGGATCGCGGCCCGGCCGCGAGAACGCATCATCAGACCGGCAGCGACGCTGCCAAGCAGACGCTCCCCAGGAGGAAGACTCGTGAACAACTTTCCGCCCCCGCCGCCAGGCGGGCAGCCCCCGTACCAGCCGCCGCCAGGTCAGCCCGGCCAGCCCGGCCAGCCCCAGCAGCCCGGCCAGCCGCCGCAGCCCGGTCAGCAACAGCCGACCGGTCAATACCAGCAGCCCGACCCCTACCAGCAGCAGCAATACCAGCAGCCCGAGGACCCGCTCACAGCGCTCGACAAGAAGCGTAAGAAGCAGCTCTGGATCCTCTCCGGCATCGCCGCCGTGCTGATCGTCGGCGCCTTCTTCGGCGGCAAGGCCGTCGAGAAGAAGAACTACGACCCGGGTGCAGACGGCTACAACGCGATCTACGACGCGGGCGCCAAGTCCGGCAACGCCGCGGGCACCAAGTCGGGAGAGGCTTCCGGCCAGAAGCAGGGCAAGGAAGAGGGCATCGCTGAAGGCACCGAGAAGGGCAAGCAGCAGGGCGAAGCAGAGGGCACGGCTGCAGGTGCGTCGGCGGCGCTCGGCGGCTTCTCGAGCTGGAGCACGAGCGCGCCGTACGTCGTCTCGATGAATCAGGGTCCGAACTCCAACGTGCCCTATGCAGTCGACAGCCGCACGTTGATGCAGCCGAACACGTTCTACAAGATCTGCGCGTCCGGTCAGGGCGTCTGCACCGAGGCCGACCCGAACTCGGGTGGCGGATCGACGGGGCCGTAGGCTCTAGTTCGTGCGCTTCAGACGCGTCTCAAGAAGATCCGCGCTCCTGGCAGTGGCCGCCGCAGCAATGCTGTCGGCGGCCACTGCCGTCTGGAGCGCCAATGCCCAGGCTGCGACCTGCGGTTCCGCGGTCGCCTATCCCGGCAACTCCGCGACCAGCGCGCAGTACGCCAATTGGATGGCCAACGGTGCCGTCCTCGCGAAGATCCCGGCGGAGCTCCCGGTGATGGCGGGGCTGGTCGAATCGGGATTGCGCAATCTTTCGTATGGCGACGCCGACAGCGTCGGCTTTTTCCAGATGCGTACGAGCATCTGGAACACCGGGAAGTACAAGGGCTACCTCAAAAAGCCAAGTCTCCAGATGCAGTGGTTCGTCGACCAGGCGGCCAGCGTGCGCGCCAGCCACATCAAGAACGGCAAGGGCGACCCGGCAAAGAGCACCACCAAGTACGGCGTCTGGATCGCCGACATCGAGCGCCCGGCGGCGCAGTATCGCGGTCGCTACCAGCCGCGGCTCTCGCAAGCGAAGAAACTGATCGCCGAGACCTGCCCGGATCTGGTCGGAGTCAATGTGCTCGCGCCGGTTTCGAGCCTGCGCATCAAGAAAGTGCAACACCCCGGTCGAAGTGGCCAGCTTGCGGTGCGCGTGAGCTGTCCGAAGGACGCCTGCATCGCCACTGTCGCCGCGCAGTTCCGCTTGCCCGGGCGACGCGGCATGATCAAACTCGAGTCCGACACAACAATGCTCGCGGCCGGACAGCGCGCCCACGTCAAGGTCGTTGTGCCGCACTCGATTCGCAAGAGCATTCGCAAGCGACTCGTCGGTGGGTCGAGAACAAGGGCACGCCTACGGATCAGCGTTGCCGGCAACGACGGCGCGTCAACCGTCCGAGTTCGCAAGATCACGCTGGCGCGCTAGAGGTTCTAGCCGGCCAGAGTGCGCAATGCGCGCTCGAGCGACTTGGCGTCCTCGGCGACGATCGAAAGCAGGTTGGCGAGCAGCTTCGCCCGCATCTCGGCCTCTTGTCCGCGGAGTTGATCGAGCTTGCTGTGTGGCAGGGCCCAACACACGACGGCCGAATCGGCGACGAGGTCCGCGGACCGAGCAGAGCCAGTGACCAGCGCGAGCTCGCCGATCAGCGCACCCGGACCCATCGTCGCAAATCGTCGCCGATCGCCCGCGACGTGCGCGTACGACGAGAGCCTGCCGGCGGTCACCAGATACATCTCGTCAGCCGTATCACCCTCGGCAAAGAGCTGTTCCCCAGCCGAAAGCTCGCGCTTTGTCATCAGACCTTGCACGAACTCAAGCTGCGCATCCGAGAGCCCCGCCAGCAGCACGTGTTCGCTGAGCGGTATCGCTTCCGGCTCAGGCGCCGCGTCTGAGTCGCCGAGCAACTCGTCCTCGCACCACTCGAGTGCAAGATCAAGACCTGGACGGCTGCGCAGCTCGGCGCCCGCGGCCGCCGAGAGCTGATCGATCAGGACATCGGACCCGCAGAAGGCGACCGCGCGTCCCGCCGCCTCCATCTCGATTGCCATCGCCGCCATCAGCTCAGCGGCCTCCGGATCGATTCGATCGACGCGATGCAGATCGACCACCGTGCGCTCAAACGCCGCCCCGTCGATCGCCCGAATCGCGCGCTCGGCGGCGACGAAGTCAAGGTCGCCCTGCAATTCAAACGCCCCGGCGTGCTCGCCGGCGACCCCGAGCACCTTGAGCTGCTCGGGCGGTCGCCAGCGTTTGGAGCGCATCTGTGAGAGCCGAAAACGCGTGTGCACGGGTGAGACCGGCTTGGCGCCGACCTGGATCGGATGGAGGCCCAGCTCGCGGGTGAGGTCTTCGCAGACAAGCACACCGCGCACGCTGTTGCCTGCCGAGTCGAGGCGAGGAGAGAACACGCCGATGCCGAGTTGACCGGGCAGCACGGCGATGATGCCGCCGGCCACTCCGCTCTTGGCCGGAAGCCCCACCGTGTAGAGCCATTGACCGGCGTGGTTGTACATCCCGCAGCTCATCATCACGCTGAGCACCTTGCGAACGGTCGCCTCACCCGCGGCGCGGCGACCGGTGCGGGGATTCATCCCTCCCGCGGCAAGCGTCGCGGCAATCGTCGCAAGGTCACGGCAGTCAACGAGCGCCGAGCACTGCGCGAAGTAATCCTCGACGACTTCGCCCGGCGGCTCGTCGATCGCGCCCGAGCCGTGCAAGAGGTAGGCGATCGCGCGATTGCGGTCTCCGGTGCGGCTTTCTCCTGAGCGCACGGCTTCATCGACTTCGAGCTGCCGGCCGGCGTAAGCCGAGTAGGTGTCAAGAATCCTCGGCAGTCGCGGCCGCTGCGCGTCGGAGCCAAGCAGCCCGACCGCCGCGATCGCGCCGGCATTGACCATCGGGTTCAGCGGCATCCCGGTTGCGGGATCGAGCGTGATCGAGTTGAACGCGTCGCCGGTCGGCTCGACGCCGATGTGCTTGCGAACCGTCTCCTCGCCGACCTCGTCGATCGCCAGCCCGTACGTCAACGGCTTGCTGATCGACTGAATCGTGAACGGCACTCGCGTATCGCCGGCCTCATACACGGCGCCATCGGCCGTGACCATCGCGATCCCGAAGTAGTCGTCCGGCGCCGCCGCAAGTTCCGGGATGTAATCGGCGACCGCGCCGCCGCGATCGCCGACGTGGCGGTCGTGCAGTGACTGCAGGAACTCAGATACGGGCGACTTCATCCGCCCCGCCGTCGATTCAGCCGCTCGTGTCCACGCCGCTGCAATCGACCGGCTGCAGCGTCGTCTTGTAGCTCTCGATCAGCTGTTCGCCGGCAGATTTGAGCTTGGCCTGGGCATTCTCGAGCGAGAGGCTCGTGCCGAGGCTGCGCAGGGTGCTGGAGACCTCGCTGCCGAACTGTTCGTTGGCCTGCTCGATCTGCTGCTTGCGGTTGGGGTCAAGATCGGCCTGGTTTTCCTTGATCGTCTTGAGGTCTTGGACGATTCCGTTGACGTCTGACTTGAAGCCGTCGACTGTGAAATTGGTCACCGTCGTCGAGGCGAGGTTGTCGACCCGAGTCTGAATGTCCTGACGGGCCGTGCAGACCGCCTGCAGCGCCTTCTCTTCCTTGGAGGTGCGCGTCACAAAGAAGACGATCAGGCCCAGAACGACCACAAGCAGGATCGATCCGAGGACGATCATCACGGTTCTGTTGCTTTTGGCGACTGGGTCGGGTGCTGGCGTCGAAGCTTCCATGGAATCGGATCCTAACGGACCCAATACCGCCGCGAACGCGCGCCTAGACTCCCGGCGTGGCCAGCGCAATCCAGCCGGGCGAAAGCCGCCTCTCACGCATGCTCTGCGGCAACGGCAGGCTGATCAGCCGTCTGGGCCCTTTCTACGCCGGATTCGGCAGCTTCACCTGGTGGGTCGCGACGCTGTTCATGATCGGCTCTTTCTGCTTTGCGGCGGGTACCGTCGTAGCCGTCTCATCCGCACCGGAGGCCGCCGGCGCGATCTACTTCGTCGGCTCGATCTTCTTCACGACCGCCGGGTTCGGGCAGTTTCTCTCGGCGCTCAACGCCGGACACTTCGACCAACCGCGCTGGTTTGGCCGCGTGCCGCACTCGGTCGACTGGAAGGCGTCGGCGATTCAGTCCGTCGGCACGCTTTGCTTCAACGTCAGCACCGGCTTTGCGCTGGCCAGCGCGCTGTCGGCCTCACAGGCCAAGCACCTCGTCTGGGCGCCGGATGCCTACGGGTCGATCGCCTTCCTCTGGTCGAGCTGGCTGGCGTTCGCCGCCGTCCGCGCCAGTTGGCACGGCCACCCGCGCCGCGGTGCGACCTGGGCGACCGCGTCGCTGAATCTGCTGGGATCGATCTTCTTCGGACTCTCGGCCATTGGTGCTTACGTAATCCCAGACAACGGCGACTTGCTGAACACCGCGGCGGCAAACGGCGGCACGCTGCTCGGAGCAGTTTGCTTCTTCTTCGGCGCATGGCTGATGTGGCCAGAAGCCGAGAAGCTGGCGCTTGAGGAGCAACGCGCATGAACGGAGGTGGCGTGAAGATCACGACGCTGACCGACGGCGGCCAAACCGCCGACGTGATCGCCCAGCCGATCGTCGAACTGATCGAAGGCGCAGACCAAACGCTCGACCTCGCGCTCTACGACGTGCGGCTCCCGGGCGAGGTTGGAGATCGGGTCGCGGGCGCTATACGCGCGGCCGCGGGACGAGGCGTCGCAGTACGGATCATGTACAACGCAGACGGCCTCTACAAGATTCCGGTGCCGCCGCCGCCGAGCACACACCCTGAGTTGCTGGCGGCGCTGGACGTGCCGCTGAAGGGCATCCCCGGCGAGCCGGACCTGATGCATCACAAGTACGTCGTAGCCGACGGACGAAGGATCTGGTCGGGTTCGACCAACTGGACACTCGATTCATGGACGCGCGAGGAGAACGCGATCGTCGAGCTCGAATCAAGCGAACTCGCCGCCGCCTACACGCGCAACTTCGAGCAGCTCTGGGAGCGCCAGCAGGTTGAGGGAAGCGGCGACTTCGACGCTCCGCTGGCAACAGTCGGGGTCAGCAACGTACAGGCCTGGTTCTCACCGGGACGCGGCGAGCAGCTCGCGCACCGCATCGCCAAACAGATCGGCATTTCGCGCAAGCGGGTTCGGATCGCCTCTCCGGTGCTGACCAGCGGACCGATCCTTGGCACCCTGGCTGAAGTTCTCGCCGAACGGCGGGTCGAGGTGCTTGGCGTCTGCGACTGGACACAACTGCACGCGGTCTTCGGTCAATGGAAGAACAACCCCGGCTCGCACTGGAAGATGCCGCTTCTGCACGACGTGCTCGAGGGAGCGCTCTTCACCGGCAAGCGCTCGACCCCGTACGCGCCCGGCCGGGTCCACGATTACATGCACGCGAAGATCACGGTCTGCGACGACGTCAGCTTCGTCGGCTCGTTCAATCTCTCGCGCAGCGGTGAACAGAATGCCGAGAACGTGCTCGAGATTCATGACGCCGCGATCGCCGACCGTCTGGCGGCGTATGTCGATCAGGTGCGCGCGCTCTACCCGGACGTCGACCCGCCCGACTTCACCCACTAGTCCCCAGACTCAGTAGACCTCAGGCACGAAGGTCTGGTCGTCCATCGGAGGCCGGACGTAGCCAGATATATCCGGCCTCGGCGGCAGCGCGATCTTGTCCGGGTGCAGATTCTTGTAGGGGATCTCGCTAAGCAGATGGCTGATGCAGTTGAGTCGCGCACGGCGCTTGTCGTCGGCTTCGACGACCCACCATGGCGCCTGCTTGATGTCGCAGACGGCGAACATCTCATCCTTGGCGCGTGAGTACTCGACCCAGCGGTTGCGTGATTCGACGTCCATCGGTGAGAGCTTCCACTGACGCATCGGATCGTCCACACGCGCCTGGAAGCGCCGTTCCTGCTCGTCCGGCGAGACCGAGAACCAATACTTGATCAGCTTGATCCCGCTGCGCACGAGCATGCGCTCGAATTCCGGACAACTACGCAGGAACTCCTTGTACTCGTCGTCGGTGCAGAAGCCCATCACGCGCTCGACACCGGCGCGGTTGTACCAGGAGCGGTCAAACAGCACCATCTCGCCCGCTGCCGGCAGATGTTCGACGTAGCGCTGGAAGTACCACTGCGACTTCTCGCGTTCGGTCGGTGTGCCCAGCGCAACGACGCGGGTGTGTCGTGGTGAAACGCGCTCGCTGATCCGCTTGATGACGCCGCCTTTGCCGGCCGCATCGCGCCCCTCGAAGATCACCACCACGCGCTGTCCGGTCGAGATGATGTAGCGCTGCTGGATCACCAGCTCGCGCTGCAGTCGCTTGAGCTCCTTCTCGAAGTCGTCCTTGCCCATCTTCTGGTTCGGCGCGCGATTGGCTTCCATGCCCGGCAATCTATCCGCGTCCAGCGTTGGTCAGCCCACGCAGTTGGACAGACTCCCGGCCGATCGATTGGACCGCTGGACAGGACCGGTAGCTGTGATTGAGTTGCGGGGCCTCATGTTCCAGCTGGCAGCACGCCGATAGTGAGCAGATGAACGTCGATCAGGATCCCCCGGCTTCCAGCCCGCTCAACTTCCTGGGAGAGCCCGGCGCGCCGCCGAAGGTGCTGATCCCGGTGGTAGTCGGGACGCGCCCCGAGGCGATCAAGCTTGTCCCGGTGATCGTCGCGCTGCGCGACTCAGAGAAGTTTCAACCGGTTGTCGTTTCGACCGGCCAGCACCACCACATGGTCGAAGAGATTTTCGAGCAGGCCGGGATCGGCACCCACGTGCACCTCTGGGCCGGAACCGAGCGCGCCAGCCTGACCGAGCGCGTCACGACCGTGATGCGCCGCTTCAACGATTTTTGCATCGAGTGGTTCGGCGAGCACCCCGGCGAGGACGCACTGGCCAAGAAGATTCTTTCCGGCGAGTATCCGGCCGCGGTGATCGTGCACGGCGACACGTCGTCGGCGATGTCGGCGGCCCTGGCAAGCTTTCACCTACAGATCCCCGTACTGCACGTCGAGGCAGGCCTTCGCACGGGCGGCAGCATCATGAGCCCGTTCCCGGAGGAACTCAATCGCCAAGTGATCACGTGCATCGCGGCGATGAACTTTGCTCCAACCTTCGAGAACCTCGAAAACCTCGTGCGGGAGAACGTCGAGGTCGGACAGATCTTCGTCACCGGCAATACCGGTATCGATGCGCTCCGTTGGGCCGCCACGCTCGAGGCCTCCTACGTCGACCCCGCCGTGGCCGAGCTCGACGCCGGCGACGATCGAATCGTCCTCGTCACCGCCCACCGGCGTGAAAACTGGGGGTCCGGCTTGGCCGGGATCGCCGACGGCGTCTCGCGGCTCGCCCAGCGTTTTCCCGACGTGCGCTTCGTGGTGCCGCTGCACCCGAACCCACGCGTTCGCGCCGACCTCGGTGAGCCGCTTGCGGGCCACGAGAATGTGTTGCTGACGGAGCCCCTGGAGTACACATCGTTCGCGCGACTGATCGGCCGCAGCTATCTGGTCCTGACCGATTCCGGCGGCATCCAGGAAGAAGCGCCGTCGCTGGACAAGCCCGTGTTGGTGGCGCGCGAGAGCACCGAGCGCGGCGAGGGAGTCGACGCGGGCACGCTCGTGCTGGTTGGCACCGACCCCGAGGTGATCGAGCGTGAAGCCGCAAAGCTGCTTGAGGACCCGTCGGCGTACGCCAAGGTCGCCGAGGCGGTCAATCCCTACGGTGACGGCTACGCCGCAGAACGCATCGTCCAGGCGCTCGATTTCACGCTGACCGGCAAGAACCCGCCGGTGCCGTTCGGTCACGGCTTCTCTCGCCGTGAGATCAGCGCCGCCACCGGGATCACCTTCGGGGACGGCGGATACGAAGTCGTCATGGAGGATGTGCTGAGCGACGCCCACACTCCGACCGGTGACGATTCGTGGCCGCTCTAGCGCTGCAACTTCCATTCGAGGGCATCGACCAGCCATGGCGCACCTTCTTACTGGTCGCCCTGGTGACGATCGTCCTGATGTTCATCTGGACATTCGTGCTCTTCGTGCGCGGCCAGCGGGCTCGCCGCCACTCGCCGGAGCAAAGCCAGGAGATCGCCGACCGCTACACCTGGGTCTTCCTGGTGCCGGCGCTCAACGAGGCGGTGACGATCGCCGACTCGGTCCAACGGCTGATCGACGTTCAGGCACGCGACAAGCGGATCATCGTGATCGACGACGGCTCTGACGACGAGACGCCGCAAATCCTCGCCGGCATCGACCACCCCCAGCTCGTCGCCCTGCGTCGGGAGCCGCCGGAGGCGCAGAAGGGCAAAGCGGCAGCGCTCAACTGGGCCTTCGGGCAACTCGCCGAGCAACTGCAGGGGGTCGACCCTAACCAGGTGATCGTCGCGATCGTCGACGCCGACGGCCGACTGCACCCAGACGCCCCGTCCTGGATCGGGCCGCACTTTACGGAAGCCGAGGTCGGCGGCGTGCAGTCTCAGGTCCGCATCTACAACCGCCGCAAGCCGCTCGCATGGTTCCAGGACATCGAGTTCGGTGTCTACGGGGCACTCTTCCAGGCCGGACGCAACGCGTGGGGCACTGCCGGGATGGGTGGCAACGGGCAGTTCAACCGCTACTCGGCGCTGCTCGAAGTGGTGGATGAGTTCGGCCCCTGGCGCGACAAGCTGACCGAAGACCAGGATCTCGGCCTGCGGCTGATCGGCGCCGGATGGCTCGGCAGACAGTCGCTCTTCGCCAATGTCGACCAGCAGGGGCTCTCAAGGCTGCGACCGTTGCTGCGCCAACGGACGCGGTGGTCACAGGGGAACCTCCAGGCGATGTCGCTGATTGGGACGGTGCTGCGCTCACCTCGGCCGCTGATCGCGCGCATCGAATGCGTGATGTACATCCTGATGCCGGTCTGGCAGTCGATCATCGGCCTGGCGATGCTCACCGCGCTCTATCTGCTGATCACAGACCAGGCGGGCATCTACGACACGAACTCCTGGCAGCAGATCCTGTTCTTCTATCTGCTGGGCTTCGGCGGCGTGATCATGGGTTGCATCGCTGCCGGTGCGGCGCGTGGCCGGAGGGGCTATCTGACCGGCTTCTTCATCGCCCAGATCTACGCGTTCTACACCTGGCTGATCTGGCCGGTGCTGTTGCGCTCGGTATGGCGCCAGGTCACGGACCAGCGTGGCTGGGCAAAAACCGAGCGCGAGGCGCTCGATCCCGAGCATGCGCAGCCCGTTGCACGACCGTAACCGCTCGCTCACAATTTTCCCAGCAAACTCACAGGCTTCTGCCCGATAATTGCTGCATGGAAGAGAACTCCGACACGCAGGGCGCACGCATTCTCGTCGTCGACGACGAGCCCAACATCGTCGATGTGATCTCGATGGCACTGCGCTACCAGGGCTTCACCGTCGAGACGGCCGACAACGGCATCGACGCGATCACCGCTGTGCACCAGTTCAAGCCACACCTGATGCTGCTGGACATCATGCTGCCCGACATGGAGGGCTTCGAGGTCGCCGAGCGGCTCGGGGCGAGCCGCAGCCGGACGCCGATCATCTTCCTGACGGCGCGCGACTCGACCGAGGACAAAGTCCGCGGACTGACGATCGGTGGCGACGACTACGTGACCAAGCCGTTTTCGCTTGAGGAGCTGATCGCACGGGTTCGCCTGATTCTGCGGCGCAGCGGTCAGGCCTCCGGCGAGGCAGAAGACGTCCTGAAGTTCGAGGACCTTGAGCTCGACGAGGCGACTCGCGAGGTCAGCCGTGCCGGTCGGTCGATCGAGCTGACGGCCACTGAATTCCGACTGCTCCACTATTTCATGCTCAATCCGCGTCGTGTGCTGACACGCCAGCAGATCCTCGACCACGTCTGGGAGTACGACTTTGATGGGGACGCGCGCGTGCTCGAGACCTACATCAGCTACTTGCGCAAAAAGGTCGACGCTGACGAGGATCCGCTGATCCAGACGGTTCGCGGCATCGGCTACGCGCTGCGGCCCAAGGTTGCGGCAGGCAAGGCGTAGGGAGTCGCGATGCGCTCGCTGCGCGGCCGGCTGGTCGCGATTCTGCTGTTCGTCGCCTTCGCCGGCCTGTTGGTGCTCGCGGCGGTGACATTTGCGGCGCAGCGCTCGTATCTGTACGACCGTGTCGACCGGCAGGTCGAGAGCGGGTTCGGGCTCGTTCGTGGGCAGCTCTTTTTCGCGCAGCAGTCGGGCTCAAACAATTGCACCGGGCAGATCCCGGGAGACGAGATCGACGAGGATCACGGGGGCTCTGGCGAAGGTTCTGGAGGCCGCCAGGGCGGCGGTCCGCTGCCGCCCGGCATCTCACTGCCGCCAGGCACCTACGGGGCTGTGCTCGACTCAAACGGCAACGTGCTGGCAGAGTGCGTCTTCGGTTTCCGCGAGTCGGGCGAGTACGCACTGCCGCACTTTGAAGATGTGGCGCTACGCGCGCAGCCACACACGGTCCAGTCACGCGGCAAGGACACGACCGAGTTCCGCGCGGCCGTGCGGACCCTGCCGGCCGGCGAGCACGTGGTCGTCGCGATCCCGCTTTCGGACACCGAGCAGACGATCAACCGGCTGCTCGCGGTCGAGGCGATCGTCATCGCGCTGGTCCTCGCCGTGCTGGGCTTCTCGGCCTGGCTGCTCGTCGGGATCGGCCTGCGCCCACTCGACCGCATGGGAGCGACTGCGGACGCGATCGCCGGCGGCGATCTTTCGCGCCGCGTCGAGCAGGCAGATCAGCGCTCGGAGATCGGCAGGCTCGGCCTCGCGCTTAACCGCATGCTTCATCGCCTCGAGCAGGCCTTCAAGGAACGCGAAGCCAGCGAGAACCGGCTGCGCCAGTTCCTCGCCGACGCCTCGCACGAACTGCGCACGCCGCTCGTCTCGATTCGCGGCTACGCCGAGCTGCACCGAATCGGCGCCACCAATGACCCGTCTGAGATCGACCGTTCGATGGACCGCATCGAGCAGGAAGCCGAGCGCATGGGCGTCCTGGTCGAGGACATGCTGACGCTCGCGCGACTCGACGAGACGCATCAGCACGACCGCTCACGGGTGGAGATCGCCGCGGTCGCCCGCGACGCGGTGCGCGATGCGCAGGCTGCAGCGCCGGACCGCACGCTGAAGCTCGAAGCAACCGAGGGTCTCGTGGTCGAAGGCGACAGGCACCAGCTCCAGCAGGTGCTCGCGAACCTCCTGCGCAACGCCACCGTCCACACCCCGGCCGCCAGTCCGATAGACATCACTGTCGCGCGCAGCGGCGACGACGTGCGGATCGACGTACGCGATCACGGTCACGGCCTGCCCGATGGCGCGGGTCCGCAGATCTTCGAACGCTTCTGGCGTGCGGAGGCCGGCCGCGAGCGCGGCAAGGCCGGCTCGGGACTGGGGCTTTCGATCGTCGCGGAGATCGTCGCATCGCACGGCGGCCGGGTGCACGCCAAGAACGCCGACGCGGGCACAGGAGCGATTTTCAGCGTCTGGCTGCCGCTCGCCGGTCTCAGAGAACTCTCAGACTGAACCAAGTCCGCTCACAGCGCCGCGGGCGAATCTCGCGGCATGTACCAACCAAAGACAAGCCCGCTCGACATCGAGATTGTCGTGCCGGTCCACAACGAAGAGCATTCGCTCGCGCCGTCGATCGAACGCCTGCACGCGTATCTCACTGACGGATTCCCCTTCAGCTGGCGCGTCACGATCGCCGACAACGCCAGCACCGACGCCACGCTCGCGGTCGCGCACAGGCTCGCCGACTCGCTGCCCGGCGTCGAGGTGATGCATCTCGCGGCCAAGGGCCGCGGCCGCGCGCTGCGGATCGCCTGGAGCGCCAGCCCGGCCAGCGTCGTCGCATACATGGACGTCGACCTTTCGACCGACCTTGCGGCGCTGCTCCCGCTGGTCGCGCCGCTGCTCTCGGGCCACAGCGAACTTGCGATCGGGACGCGGCTGGCGAGCGGCTCGCGCGTGCGGCGCGGTGCCAAGCGCGAGTTCATCTCACGCAGCTACAACCGGCTGCTGCGCGCGGGATTGAACGCCCACTTCTCTGACGCACAGTGCGGCTTCAAGGCGGTGCGGGCAGATGTCGCTCGCGACCTGCTGCCGGAGGTCAAGGATCAGGAGTGGTTCTTCGACACCGAGTTGCTGATCCTCGCCCAGCGCGAGGGACTGCGCATCCACGAGGTGCCGGTCGACTGGATCGACGACCCGGACTCGCGCGTGGCGATCGTCTCGACCGCCGTCAAGGACTTGCGCGGGATGGCGCGTCTCGCGTGGGAGAGCAACGTGATCCGCTTCCTCCTGGTGGGGGTCGCATCGACGATTGCCTACGCGGTGTTGTTCCTCGCGCTGCGCGATCCGATCGGTGCGCTGTGGGCCAACTTCACCGCGCTCGCCGTCACCGCGCTGGGCAACACGGCGGTCAACCGGCGTTTCACGTTCGGGGTCAGTGGCCGGCATCAGATTCTGCGCCAGTACGCGATGGCGATGGGGGTCTTCGTGCTGACGCTTGCGCTGACCAACGGCGTTCTGCTGGCGCTGCATGAGCTGCGACCCAATGCGCCGCGCGGAGTTGAACTTGCGGTACTCACACTTGCGAACGTGGCGGCCACATTGACGCGGTACGCCGTGCTCCGCTTCCACGTCTTCGCGCACGGCCGACGCGTTCCCCCGCCGCGGCCGGCGCCGGCGCGGCAAACCTCCTCCCCTGCCGCGCCGGCAGACCTTTCGACCCCAGAAACGGAGAACGTCCAATGAGCTCAGAGACGATGCGACTACAGCCAGAGGGACCGAGCGAGCAAGAACTTTCGGCTGCCGACACGCCTGCCGCGACGGCGAATTCGCAGCTCGCTGCTCGCGCGCTTGCGAGGCCAGAGCTGATCGTGCTGCTGGCCGCCGCGGCCGCGCTCTACCTCTGGGGCCTCTCGAAAAACGGGATGGCCAATGAGTACTACGCCGCGACGGTTCGCTCGATGGCGTCTGGCTGGCACAACTTCCTCTACGGCTCGTTCGACATGAACGGCGTGATGACCGTCGACAAGCCGCCGCTGGCCTTCTGGGTTCAGGCGTTGTCGGTGAAGCTGTTCGGTTACTCGTCACTGTCGATGCTCGTGCCGCAGGCCCTGATGGGTGTTGGGACCGTCGCGCTGACCTACGACATCGTCTCGCGCCGTTTCGGCCGTTGGCCGGCCTTTGCCGCCGGTGCGGTCCTCGCGGTGACGCCGATGGCCGTCGCTATCTCGCGCCACAACAATCCAGACGCGTTGCTGATCCTGCTTTCGGTCGCGGCGCTCTGGTTCGTGCTGCGTGCGCTTGAGGATGGGAAGACGCGCTGGATCGTGCTCGCCGGGGCAGCGGTGGGCGGCGCCTTCACAACCAAGATGGGCGCCGGCCTTTTGGTGCTTCCTGCGCTGTTTGCCGCCTATCTCTGGGCTGCGCCGGTTTCGCGCTCGCGTGCACTGGTGCAGCTGCTGATCGGCGGCGGCGTTTTCGTCGCGGTCGCGGGCGCCTGGCCGCTCTTGATGGCGTTGACCCCGGCGCCCGACAGGCCGTGGATCTCCGGCACGACCGACAACTCGATCTGGTCGTTGATCACGCAGTACAACGGCCTCGGGCGCCTGAACGGACAACAGGGCGGACCCGGGGGCATCGGCGGACCCGGGGGCGGGCCCGGCGGCGCGGGCGGCGGCGTCTTCGGCGGCGAAGCCGGCTGGGCGCGACTCTTCAACTCGGCGCTGGGGCCCCAGGTGGCTTGGCTCACAGGATTTGCGGTCGTCTCGGGCATCGCCGTGACGTGGTTCTCACGGCTCTCCGCTCGCGACGCCAACACCGGCTGGATCGTGGCCGTCGGCGGATGCTTTGCGACGATCGCGATTGCATTCTCGTTCGCCAAGGGGATCTTCCACCCGTACTACAGCTCCCAGCTTGCGCCCTTCACGGCGATGCTGGTCGGCGCGGGCCTTGGAACTTTCACCGGCGGCGACCAAGCGGCCGACGACGGACGCAAGCGGCGCTACTGGGGCGCGGCTGCGCTTGCGGCCGGCGCGGTCACCACGCTCTGGGTGCTCTCAAACGCGACCGCCGACCGGATGGACGCCTGGCAGGCGCCGATGGCGCTGATCGTGCTGAGCGCCGCCGCGTTTCTGGCGATCGCCGGCGCCGATCAGCAGATCCGCAAGTGGGCGCTGATCGCCGGCGTCGCCGCACTGCTCGTGGCGCCCGCCGCCTGGTCGGTGGCGACGCTGGGCCACGCAACCAGCGGCACCTTCCCGGCCGGCGGCTCGCAGGCCGCAGGCGGCGGACTTGGCGGACCCGGCGGCGGATTTGGGGGACCCGGCGGCGGAGCGTTCGGCGGCCAGAACTCTCAACTCACCAGTGCGATCGCATACGCCAAAGCTCACGGCGGTGGCACGATCGGGGTCGAGAGCCAGTCGACCGCAGCACCATATGTCGCCCAAAGCGGCGCAGACGTGGCAGGCATCGGCGGCTTCTCGGGACGCGAGAGCTCTGTCTCGGTCTCTTGGCTCGCGGACGCTGTCGCCGAAAGCAGGCTGCGCTGGATCTACACCGGCAGCGGCGGGATCGGCGGCGGATTCGCCGACGGGCGGCAGGGCAGCCAGTCGGCGATCAACGCCGCCGAGCAGGTCTGCAAGCAAGTCAACGACTCATCGCTCTACGACTGCGCCGGCCAATCCCAGGCCCTACAACGCCTCGCGAACTGATGCGGCCCAAATTCCATACCTCCGCCCGATCGGGCGGAGGTATGGCAGGGATCGTCAGTCTTCGTGCGACTCGCGCCAGGTGGCCTGGGCTTCTTCGATCACCTTCCAGGCGTCCATCACGCCGAACCAGCCCTCAACCTCGACCTCTTTCAGTTCGAGGTCCTTGTAGATCGAAAAGAAGTGCGCGATCTCGTCCTGGAGCTGCTTGGGCACGTCGTTGAGCGATTCGAAGGAGTTCCAGTTGGGGTCCGAGACCGGTACGCAGATGACTTTGTCGTCGGAGCCCTTGTCATCGGTCATGCGGAACAGCGCGATCGGTTTTACCTCGATCCAGCAGCCGGGGAAAGTCGGTTCTGAGACCAGCACCATCGCGTCCAGCGGGTCGCCATCGGCGCCAATCGATTCGGGGATGAAGCCGTAGTCCAGGGGGTAGACGACGGATGAATAAAGGAAGCGATCGAGTCTGATCGCGTTGAGGCGCTCGTCCCACTCATACTTGTTTCGCGAGCCCTTGGGGATTTCGACCACCGCGTAGAGGTGGCCTTCGGGGAGTTCTGTCATACCCCTGAGCGTACGCGGCGCGTTTGCGCTCAGTCTGCCGTCAGCAGCGCGACCGCATGATCGACCAGTTCGTCGGCCGTCGCCACAACGCCCGCGATGCCCTCGCGGTGCACCGTCATGCAGACCATCTCGTTGATCCCGACCACCACCATCTTCGCCCGCATCTGCGGGAGCGGCGGAACCTCGGGGTGCGCCGCGCGCGATTCGTCGCGCCACGCGCTGATCATCGTCGCCAGCATGGCGGTGGCGTCGATCCAGCGGTCGGCCAGCGCGGGGCCGGCTGCCATCGATTCGCTGAGAAACAGCCTGGTGAAGTCGGGTAGGTCGGTGAGCATTCGGATGTAGGCGTGCATGCCGACACGGATTCGCTCGATCGGGTCCTCCACGGGACCGGCCTCGGCGACGATCTCCGCGATCAGCATGTCGCGGGTCGTGTCAAAAGCCTGGAGGAGGCAGTCCTCCTTGCCTGTGAAGTGCTCGTAGAACGTTCGCTTCGATGTGCCGGCGAGCGAAACGATGTCAATGATCGTGACCTTGTCGTAACCGCGATCGGCAGCGAGACTGACAAACGCCGCGATCAGCCGGCCGCGCTGGGACGCCAGCACAACCTCGCGATCGAGCTTGTGCCGACCGCGCGGGAGCGGCTCGGGGGGGCTGAGTTCAGATTGCGGGGGCAGACCTTGCATGTCGGACGACCACACCGTACACCGGGTGCCCGGCGACCTTGCGGTCAGGCGCGAACGGCGTAGAACCCGCCGTGCCCGGCCGAGAAGCGGTAGTCGTCGGCATAAGCGGCCAGCGTCGCCGGATCGAAACCGGCCTCTTTCAGCGCCGCAAAGACCGCCTCGTGGTCATAGAGCGCCAAGCGGTGGATCTCGGTGTCGACGCTCGAGAGGCCCGGTCCCGTACGACTTGTGATACGGCGCTCGAGAGTCTGCTCGCCGGGATTCTCAACCGTCTCCGAGGTGACCTGCCACCCGGGTCCCTCCCACATCGTGTGCTCAAGCCGAGGCATCGCGCGGCCCGGCTGCGCAACGTCGAATATGAAGATGCCATCCGCCACCAGCGCATCCCGCACGCGCTCAAACACCTCGCGCATCGCATCAAACCCGGCGCGCGGATCGAAGCGGTAGTTGAAGGCCTCGCCGATCGCGGTGACCGCGACGCAGTCGGCCGGCAGCTCGGCGTCATAGAGCGAGCAGACCGTAAACGTCCCGTCGGGCACCCGCTCGCGCGCGATCTCGATCATGTCGGCCGAGATGTCGAATCCGTGGACGTCATATCCGGCGTCGGCGATCATCCGCGAAGAGATACCCCCGCCGCAGGCGAGTTCCGCGACGGTTCCCGAGCTCAGCCGGTTGAGCTCAAGTCCCGCCAGCAACATCTTCGCGGCGCCAGTGGCGATGAAGCCGAAGCCGTCGTCATGTATCTGCGCCAGCGCCGCGCGGTATGCCGGCTCTGTTTGGTGGGAGCCCACGACGCTCAGCGTATGACGCCGGACAGGACTTCTATCTTGCAGCCACAGCTTCGGACGGCTCGGCAGTAACCACGATCTCGTCCTCGCCGGTCGCGCTCGCCTGCATCGAGCCGGAGCGCTCAATCGCCTCGTCCGTGCCGTGCCGGGGCAGGAATAGCGAAAGCACGAACATCAGGCTGAGCAGCCCAAACGAGACCCAGTAGGTCTTGCCGAAGGCATCCGCGATCAATGGCGCGAGCTGGTCCTGCGCCCGCGGCGGGAGCGACTCGAGCGCCCCAAGTCCGCTTGTCTTGGAGGCGACCGCACCGGCCGCCGGCAGGCTCTGAAGCATTTCGTGTGTCAGGTAAGTCGAGAGGATCGCGACGCCGATCGAGCCACCGACGCGCTGGATGGCGTTGATCGCCGAGGTAGCGCGCGGAACCTGGTCGTGCTTGAGCGTGACGAATGCGCTCGACATCGTCGGCATCATCGTCGCGCCCATCCCGAGTCCCATCACGAACAACGCGAGGATGATCTGCCAGTACGGGGTCTCGGCCCCCAGATGCGTCAGCGCGAATGTGCTGGCGAGTAGCACCAGCGCGCCAAACGGCACGATTCGGCCCGATCCGAAACGATCGGTCACCTTGCCGGCGATCGGCATCATCAGAGCTGCACCAACGCCCTGCGGAGCAATCAGCAGGCCGGCGTCGAGCGCCGAGAGGCCGCGCACGATCTGGAAGTAGAGCGGCATCAGAATCATCGCGCCGAAGAACGACATGGCAAGCACGAACGAGGTGCTGGTGGCGACCGCCATCACGCGGTCTTTGAAGAGCCGAACGTCGATCAGCGCGTTCGCCCGGCGCAGCGCGTGAACGACGAAGCCGCCGACCATCGCCAGCCCGACGAGCATCGGGACCAGCACCTCAGGAGCGTTGAAACCGCCCTGAGGCCCGGTCTCGGCGAGGCCGTATACGAGCGCAGCCAGACCGGGCGAGAGCAGCAACAGCCCCTTCCAGTCGAGCTCTTCGCCCGGTGAGGGCTCGTCACGCTGCAAGAACCGCTGGGCCAGCGTGACGGCAAGAATGCCGATCGGAACGTTGACGTAGAAGATCCAGCGCCACGAGACGTCGTCGACCAGCCAGCCGCCAAGGATCGGGCCGGCGATCGGCGCGAGCAACATCGGTACGCCGATCACGCCCATCATCCGCCCAACGCGCTGGGGACCCGCCGCCTGCGTGAGGATCGTCATGCCGACGGGCATGATCATGCCGCCGCCGAAACCTTGCAGCACGCGAAAGAGAATCAGCGTCTCGGCGCTCCAGGCGGCTCCGCAGAGCATCGAGCCGAGCGTGAAGAGGGTGACGGAGAGAATGAAGAGTCGCTTGGTGCCGAAGCGATGCGAGGCCCACCCGGTCAGCGGAATCACTGTGGCGAGCGCGAGCAGATAGCCGGTGGCGACCCATTGGATCGTCGTGAGGTCGGTGTTGAAGTCGCGCGCGAGCGTGTCGAGCGCGACATTGACGATCGTCGTGTCGAGGATCGACATGATGATCCCGAGGATCACCACGCTCGAGATCTGGATCAGCCGGCGGTCGAAGAGCTTCTCAGGTGCGGCAGGAAGAGCCGCGACGGAGCCGTTGCTTGCGCTCATCGGCTCACCTCCGTTTCGTTGTTATCGCGCTCGACCGTCTGCTTAAGTGGCACGAGCGCGTCGGCGAGCGCTGCGAGTTCCCGATCCGTCAGCCCGTCAAGAATGTCGGCCAGCGTCGCAACGCGGTTTTCAAATATCTGGTCCATCCCGCTGGTGCCGAGCGGTGTGATCTCAACGCGCTTGACCCGGCGGTCGCTCGGATCTTCGGTACGCGTCGCAAGCTCCAGCCGGACGAGGCCGTCGACTGCCCGGCCGGTAGCCGGGAGCGAGCCTCCTGTGACGCCGGCGATGCTGCCAATCGCCAACGGCTCTTCGCTGGTCGCGAGTACGAACATCACCTTCAGCTGGGAGAAGCTGAGGTCGTAGCGTTCGACGAACTCGACCATCGGAGCCGAGCTGCGCTTCATCACGTCGGTTACGACCGTCAGAAAATCTGCCGCGACGGTTTTGCTGGTGGTTGTCGGTGCCTGCGAAGCGGTGGCCATGGAGAAGATATTACCGCTTACGCAACTATTGCGCCTCCTCAATAGTTGTGAGTGTGAGCAATATCACGGAACTCGCTGCGGGCGTAGAATTCGCTGCGCCGTGGCCGGGGGGCGGCCGCGAAGCAGCCAACGATCAACAGGGGAACTCTTCACCAATGGCAAATCTCGCTGATGCACTGACCCGCACCGCGGCCGAACACCCGGACGCGATCGCTCTGAAGCTCGACGACGTCGAACTGACCTACGCGGCGCTCGACCAGGCCAGCTCTTTGGTCGCCGGACTGCTCGCCGAGCGCGGCGTGCAGCCTGGGGACACCGTTGGTCTGATGCTCCCGAACGTCCCCTACTTCCCGGTGATCTACTACGGAATACTCAAAGCCGGAGCCGCTGTCGTGCCGATGAACGTCCTGCTCAAGGGGCGCGAGGCCGAGTTCTACCTCTCTGACTCGGGCGCCAAGCAGTTCTTCGCCTGGCACGATTTCGGCGATGAGGCGGAGATCGCCGCCGAGGCGGCCGGGGTGCCCCTGACGCTGGTCAAGCCGGGCGACTTCGAGCAATTGCTCGGCGCGGCGACCCCAATCGCAGGGACCGCTGAGCGTTCGGGCGACGACACCTGCGTGATCCTCTACACCTCCGGCACTACCGGCACCCCGAAGGGCGCCGAACTGACCCACTCGAACATCGGCAGCAACGTCGCCACCAACGTCGAGATGTTTGGCTTTGCGCCTGGAGACGTGCTTTTCGGCGGCCTGCCGCTCTTTCACTCGTTTGGTCAGACGAGCGCGATGAACTCGGCGATCGCATCCGGTGCGACCGTGACGCTGCTGCCGCGCTTTGACGCGGCCAAGGCGCTCGAGATCATTGACCGTGACGGGGTCACGGTGTTCATGGGCGTGCCGACGATGTACGTCGGAATGTTGCACGACCCGGGCATCGAGTCGGTTGACGCGTCATCATTGCGATTCTGCGTCTCTGGCGGAGCCTCACTGCCGGTGGAGGTGCTCAGTGCCGTCGAGGCGAAGCTCGAGGCCAAGCTGCTCGAGGGCTACGGACTTTCCGAGACGTCTCCGGTAGCGAGTTTCAATCACCCCGAGTTCCCGTCCAAGCCCGGCTCGATCGGCCGGCCGATCCCGGGCGTCGAGATGAAGCTCGTGGATGACGCGGGCAACGACATCCCCGAATCCGACACCGACGCCGTCGGCGAGATCGCAATCAAGGGTCCGAACGTGATGAAGGGCTACTGGGGACGCGATGACGCGACGGCCGAGGTGATGCGCGGCGAGTGGTTCCTCTCGGGCGACATGGCCAAGCGCGACGAGGACGGCTACTACTTCATCGTCGACCGCAAGAAGGAGCTGATCATTCGCGGCGGCTACAACGTCTACCCGCGCGAGATCGAAGAAGTGCTCTACGAGCACCCGGCCGTCCGCGAGGCGGCGGTGATCGGCGTCGCCGACGATACGCACGGAGAAGAAGTCGCGGCCGCGATCGGCTTCAAGCCCGGCGAGTCGGCCAGCGCCGATGAGATCCAGGCGTTCGTCAAGGAACGCGTCGCGGCTTACAAGTACCCGCGCCACATCTGGTTCGTCGAAGAACTGCCAAAGACCGCAACCGGCAAAATCCTCAAGCGCGAAATCGAAGTCCCGGCGGAGGTAGCCGGCTAAAGCCGCAGCGGATGGCGCAGCGCGAAGCCTTTGGTTGGGCGGACTGTGTTGCGCCAGCGTGGGCCGTTTTCGCCGAAGCCCCATGGCGAGGTGTCGTAACGCAGGCCGGCGATCACCATGAAGACGTGGGTGCCGTGTGCGTAGACGCGCACCCAGCGGCCCGGTCCGTTTGAACCCCAGCGCGCGAGCTGCCCCGAGACCATCGGCCAAGCTACATAGCCGCCGGCGCGCAGCACGAAGCTCGTCGCGCCCGAGCAGTCGTAGCCGCGGTCATACCAGCGCGCATGGCCTCCGCCCCAGACGTAGGGCTTCTTGGTCAATGAGTTCGCGGCGCGGATCATCCGCTTGACGGCGCGCGGAGCAGACTTCGGCGCGACCGCCGTGCGGCCGTTCTCGCGCAGCTTGGCGTACTTGCCGCCGGGCGGTGCCGGCCAGACCCAGTCCCCCGGCGGCGGAGCGACCACCCCGGTGGCGCCGGTCTCGCCCGTCGCTCCAGTCGCTTCGGTCGGCGCGCCGGGCTGCGGTTGGTGGCGTGGCGCGCGGCAGTCGGGGTCGGTCGTGAAGTTCCACGGATCGCAATAGCGATCCTTGCCCTTCCAAGCGCCGGCGGTCACCGCCACGGGCACGTCTCCGCGCGGCCTCTCGGCGGCGGCAGAACCAACGGTGATCGCGACAAGGGCGCAGGAAACGGCCAGCGCCGTGAGAGCCATGCGCGGGTTGAAGAAGCGATAGGTCAATTCAAACACTGTCTACAGGTATCGATCGCAGAGCGCCGCAGCTACAGCTGCGCAGACGAGATCACAGCCCTGCCGGATAACGGAGCTTGAAGCCTTTCGTCGGCCGATTGGTCGAGCGCCAGCGCGGACCCTTGCCACCCGGGGCGCCCCAGGGCGTGGTGTCAAATCGCAGGCCCGCAATCACCATGTAGACGTGTTTCTTGTTGGCGTAGATGCGGACCCAGTTACCCGCGCCGGCCGTGCCCCACTTGGCGAGGCTGCCGGAAGTGAGCGGAGCGCTGAGGTAGCCGGCGGCGTGCAGCACGTAGCTCACAGCGCCCGAGCAGTCGTAGCCGCGATCCGTCCACTTGCGGTGGCCACCGCCCCACTTGTACGGCTTGCGGACCAGCGAGTTGGCTGCCTTGATCATCTGGCGGATCGGCCTCGGCGCCGACTTCGGCGCGACCGCCCGGCGGCTGCCCTTGCGCAGGCGGGCGAGCGCGCCCGGCGGCGGCGCGGGCCACTGAATCACGTCTTCGCCCTCGGTGCCGTCGGCGCAGGTCTCTTCGAGCTCGCAGTCGTCGCCTGCTCCTTCGCCCTCGCTCCCGTCGTCCGGCTCAGTGCAGGCAGGATCATCGACCGCGTCGTAGTTCTGGCAGTTGTCAAAGTCTCCGGCCGCAAGTGTGTGGGTCGGCCCGGGCGCGAGCGGCGCAGCCGGCGCAGTTCGTGGCTGCGCAACGACGAAGAGCGCCGCGAGCAACGCGGCGATCAGGAGTCGGTGGAGCTGGCGGACGAAAGCGGCCATCAGTCAGGTTGTATCGGCCCAATGCCGCGAGATCGACGAGTGCGGACGTTTGTCCAAGTCCGCCCGTCCATGCCGAGAATTACGCCCCGGGACGCGGGAGCGACGAAGTGTCGACGACCTCGAAGTCGTGACCGGAGAGGCGGTGCAATGAGTGCAGGTCGTCGTTGTCCCAACGGCTGTCGGGCGCACCGGACACGTACCAGGGCGATCCGTTGTCGGCGAGCAGCATTCCGTACCTGCGCAGCGCCGTCAGCACCACGCGTGACTGCGGCGGGAAATCCGCGATCTCGACAGTGCTCTTCAGACGCAGCCGCAGCCCCATCGGCGGCAGATCGGAGTCGTCGCCAACGCCCGCGCGATGGCGAGCCGGATAGACATACGCGTTGCGAGTTCGCGGCGCCGTGAACCTCAGCGCGTGGTTGATCGCGCCGCGCGCGACCTCGTCGTACCGCGCAAGACCCGGGAAGATCGGCAGGCCGGCGGCGTCGGCGCTGGTCCAGCCGACCGGGCGCAGTTTGTTCGACTGCAGGCTCCAGACGGCACCGGACCCCGCCCTCCAGTTCCTCGAGGCCTTCTTGGGATAGGCGGCGTAGAGCTCGTAGAGCCGGCAGCGCGAGCGGTCGACCATGATGATGTGGCGGTCTCCGCGGCCGTTGCGGCCGCCCTCGATCGGCGGGTTTTTCGGGATCGGGTAGCGCACGCGGTCGGACTCGTCGGCGTACTGGAAGCTGACCTTGCGCTTCTTCGTCTTGGCCGAGACAACGACGTAGGGGATGCCGATCGGCCCGCCCTCCCAGCTTCCGGATCCGAAGTCGGCGTGTGCGCTTTGCTCGCGCCCGATCGACTGCACGAGTTGCGCTGAGTTCGCTGCGACCGGGAGCGAGTCGACCCGTTGATTCCAGGCGTTGCCGCTTGGGAAGACCTTGCAGGACGTGCCCCGAACAGTCCCTTGCGCCAGCGCAGAGGCCGCGATCACGCCGGCAAGCACAAGGGCTGCGGCCGCTGCGATGTACTTCTGGCTCACGCCTTAGACGTTGCCAGATCCGGCGCTACAACGGGTGCCAGATCTGGACGCTTGGCTGAGACGCCGTCACCGCTGGAGACGCCCTTCAGCCTCCGGACTATCCATGGGCGCAGGTGCTCCCAGACCCAGGCGGCCTCATCGAAGTACGCTCGCACGGCGGAGCGGTCTTCGACCGACTCAGCGGCGGCCTTCAAGGTGTTGAGCTGCTGCTCCGCCTGCGGCACTCCCAGCGCCTTGGCCGCGCCCAGCATCAGATACTCGTGTCCGACCGCGTTGGCATGCAGCCGATCCGGGCTCCATCCCCGCGGGTCATAGACATCGAGCTCCTGGGCCATGTCGACCAAAGTGGCTCCGGTGCGACCGGCGATCTCGCGAATCGCCTGATTGAACGCCGCCATGCGATTCGAAACCAGCCGCGCAACGCGCATCGAAGTCGAGAGGTCCGGCAGCGTCATCACCAGCACCGTCGCGCCGCGCTCGCGCAGGCCAGCGGCGAGCGCCTCAAGATGGCCCGCCACCACGTCAAGATCGAACTTCGGGCGCAGCAGATCGTTGACGCCGCCGACGACACTCGCAAGATCCGGCTCCATGGCCAGCGCGGGTTCCAACTGCTGGTGATGGATCTGTCCGATCAAGCGACCTCGCACGGCGAGATTGGCGTACTCAATCTCGGGATTGATCTCGGCGAGTCGCTCGGCAAGGCGATCGGCCCAGCCGCGATAAACCTCCGAGCCGAGCGGGTGTCCGGGGTAGGGATCGTCGAGGCCCTCGGTGGTCGAATCGCCGAGCGCCACATACCTGCTGAACCGAGGCGGAGTGGTCACGCGAAAAGCTTATGAAGATCTAGTTCTCGGCCTCGATCTGAGCCAGCTTCTCACGCCTGCGAATGTGGCGCTCCTCGTCAGACACTTCGGCGGCCAGGAATCTTCCGACAATCTCGGCTGCGAGCGCTGCCCCGACGACGCGAGCGCCGAGGCAGAGCACATTGACGCCGTCGTGCTCGACGGCCTGGTGGGCGGTGTACTCATCGTGGATCGTCGCCGCGCGGACGCCGTGAATCTTCGTGGCCGCCACCGAGACGCCGGCCCCGGAGCCGCAAACCAGGATTCCCCGCTCGGCGACACCGCTGGCCACGGCCCTACCGACCTTGCGCGCTACGTCCGGGTAGTCGACCGGCTCGGGCGAGTGCACACCCATGTCGATCGGCTCGTGGCCGGCCTCCGTGACCGCTCCAAGCACGGCGTCGCGCAGCGGGAAGCCAGCGTGATCAAAGGCGCAGGCAATCTTCATGGCCAACACGCTAACGGTTTCGATTGTCCGGCCGCCGGGTATGCGGCCCCATGGAAACTCGCAGAGGAGGATCGATGACAGGGCTCATCTGGCTGATCGTCGTGATCGTGATCGGCGTACTACTTGCCCAGTTCGTGAACGCAGCCGTCGGCGGGATTGTCGGGCTGATTCTCGCGATTCTCGTGTTTCTACTGGTGATCCGCGAAGCCTGAGCCGCCGGCCGCCGCAGCGTCGACGAGCACGCTCACGCGCCCACGTGCCTTGCGTGCAACGATGCCGGCGGGCGTCATCGCGTGCGCCACGCCAAAAGAATCACGGACCGGATCTGCCTTGTCGGCGCCGGCGGCAAGGAAGAGGATCTCCTTGGCCCGCACGAGCGCCGGCACAGTCAGGCTGACACGCGGCACGAACGGTTCTAGACCGGCCTCGGGAACCGCGGTGACGAGCAGATTGCGCTGGGCGATCTCCGGCTTGCCGGGAAACAGCGACGCCGTGTGGCCGTCCGAACCGATGCCGAGCAGCAGCAGGTCGAACGGCTCGGCGTCGTGCTCGAAGATGTCTGCCGCGTACTGGTGGGCGGCCTCCTCGGGGGAGAGTTCTCCTGGTATCCGGAAGATTGCCGCCGGCGGAGTCTCGAGGCGATCCAGCAGAGCCTCCTTCGCCATCGCGAAGTTGCTGCGCGAGTCATCCGGCGGGACGCAGCGCTCATCGCCGAACCAGACCTTCGCGGTCGACCAGTCAGCTGCGGAGGCGATCTCGTACGCCCGGCGCGGGGTTGAACCCCCGGAGAGAACCACCGACCCACCGCTCTCGGCGACCGTTGCGATCCGCTTTGCCGCCTCGGCGGCGACGTCTTCAACCACTGTCAACTCGGTCATCGACTACCGCCCTACCGCGCACCGGCGATCGTCGCCCGTCCGCCGAACGTGCACGCAGCCTCGAGCGCCGGCCGAAAGAGTTCGTCGGGGTAGAGCGCGTGCGTCACGCCATGGGCAAGAATTCCGTCTTCGCCGCGCGACGCGCCGATCATCGTCCAACCGTGCATCGTCCCATCGGGAAGCGTGCGGGCGGCGCGAAGACCGCCCGAGCCGCGGTTGAGTTCAAGCACCAGCCCGCCGGCCGTCTCGAGCGTCAATCCGGCGAGTCCCGGCACCGGCATCGTGTCGTCGTTGGAGAAGACGATCTCAACCTGCCCCGCCGGCCCGGTCGCGTATCCGCGTTTGTCGTCGTTGGCGTCGAGATCCATCACATGCGGCTGCCATTCGAGCCGCGAGGCGAGCCACCCGATGTAGAGCAGCGCTGCCATCGTCGACCCCGGGTGCATGCGCAGTTCCACACGGTTGATCGCATCCAGCTCGGGCCGCCAGACCGACGGATCGAAAGTCGCGGCGACGCGCTCGCGCCACGGCGTCGACCGTAGCCATGCAAGATCCGACACCTCGGCAAACTGCGATAGCTCCTGAGTGCGTGCTATCGCCTCGCGCCAGTCGGCGAAGTCCAACGAATCGATCAGCACTGACGACGCCAGCCCGCGCAGCGAGTCGACGGCGTCGGGGTGTCCGTGCGGCGACCAGACGACCGTCCCGACTTCGGTCGCGAGCACCGGGTAGATGATCGTGTCGAGATGACCGAGATGCTGCGCACCGCACTCGATCTCGATGCGCTCGCGGAAGATCGTGTTGCCGCCCAGCGGCCCGGGCGAGTCATGCACCAGCGTCGCCATCGCGTCGAGCTGCTGCTTGCCTTCCTCTACGACGATCAGAATCGTGCGCGCAGGGTTGTCACGACTGATGCGGTCCAGGCGATTCGAGATCTCGCCCTTCCATTCACGGTCGATCACGACCACGAGGTTGAGCACCCGCGCCGGCGCCTGCATCATCCCCTCGTTGTGGCGCTCATGCATCAGCCGCAGCAGCGCGGTTTCTATTTCTGCCGGCGAGGTGTCCTGGGCGCTCCAGACGCCCGGAGTGGTCAGAGGGATCGCCACTTGGCTCTTCCCTCGAGCAGAAGGTCGGCCGCCGCGGGGCCGCTGGAGCCCGCTGCATACGGCTCGGGCCGCGCAGGGTCGGCGGCCCAATACGCCAGCACCGGGTCGACAATCTCCCAGAGCGCCTCGACCTCGTCGACGCGCGTGAAGAGTGTCGCGTCGCCGCGCATCACATCGAGGATCAGCCGCTCGTAGGCTTCCGGCGACTCGCTCGTGAACGACGTGCCGTATTGGAACTGCATGTTCACCGGGCGGATGCGCGTCTTGGCACCCGGGATCTTCGCCCCAAGCGAAATCGACACACCCTCGTTGGGCTGGATCGTGAAGACGAGCTCGTTCGGCGGCGGCGGAGCGCCGTGAATCTGGAACGCGAGGTGGGGAACCGGCTTCAGGCTGACCGCGATCTCCGTGACCTTGCGCGCCAGACGCTTGCCGGTGCGTAGATAGAACGGCACGCCGGCCCAGCGCCAGTTGCTGATCTCGAGTCTCAGGGCGGCGTAAGTCTCGGTCTTTGAGTCGTCAGCCACATCGGTCTCTTCGAGGTACCCGGGCACGTTGTCCGAGCCGATCGTGCCGGCCGTGTACTGACCGCGCACCGCCATCTGGGCGACCTCGGAGAAGAGCGGAGCGCGAACCGCGCGCAGCACCTTGGCCTTCTCGTCGCGGACCTTGTTGGCGGTCAGTGCGTTGGGCGGCTCCATGCAGAGCAGAGCCATCAGCTGGAGCATGTGGTTCTGAACCAGATCGCGCAGAGCTCCCGCGGTGTCGTAGTAGCTCGCCCGCGAGCCGATGCCGAGGTCTTCGCTTGCGGTGATCTGCACGTAATCGATGTAGTTCGAGTTCCAGATCGGCTCGAACATCGAGTTGGCGAATCGGAAGGCGAGAATGTTCTGCACCGTCTCCTTGCCGAGGTAGTGGTCGATTCGGTAGACCTGGTCCTCGTCGAGCACGCTCAGGACGTCGCGATTAAGCGCACGGGCACTCTCAAGGTCGCGTCCGACCGGCTTCTCGATCACGACGCGGACCGCAGCGTCGTCGAGCTTGTCAAGCCCAGAAGCGCCGATCTGCTGGACAACCGTGGCGAAGAACTTCGGCGCGGTCGCCAGATAGAAGAGGTGTGACATCGGCTCGTCGGCCTTGTTGTCGAGCGCCTCGAGCAGCTCGCCGAGCTTCTCGAAATCGGCGACGGTGTCAAAGCTGCCGGTCAGATAATGCGTGCGATGGAGCAGCGCGTCAAGCACCTCGGGCTTGGGCGCGCGACGCGAGTACTGATTGATCGCCTCGCCCATCATCTCGCGGAAGCTTTCGTCGGTGTAGTCCTCAAACGCGAACCCGACGAGGTTGAAGCGCTCAGGCAGAGCTCCCTCGTGAGCCAGGTTGTAGATCGCCGGCAGCAGCTTGCGGTGCGCCAAGTCGCCGGTCGCGCCGAAGATCACCATCGTCGTCGGATCAACCGGTGTGTGCTCGAGCCCGGCCGCGAGGGGATTTCCGATCGGGCCGCTCGTGGCGACGGTCTGCTGGAGCGCTGCCTCTGGCTCCATCGCTCAGCCCTTCCGCTCAACCGCGTGTCCGCCGAACTGCGCGCGCAGCGCGGCGTTGACCTTGTTGGCAAAGTCTGCGTGCGATTGGCTGGCGTAGCGCTCGAAGAGACTGAGCGCGATCACCGGCACCGGCACCCGTCGCTCGGTCGCATCCTCGACGGTCCAGCGGCCTTCACCAGAGTCGACGACGACCGGCTCGAGCTGATCAAGGTCATTGCCCTCCTGTTCAAACGCCAGCGCCGCCAGCTCGCACAGCCACGAGCGAACGACCGACCCCTGCATCCAGAGGTGGGCGATCTTCGCGTTGTCGAGTTCGTACTCGCAGGCGTCGAAGAGGTTGAAGCCCTCCGCGTAGGCCTGCATCAGGCCGTACTCGACGCCGTTGTGGACCATCTTCACGTAGTGACCGCTGCCGACCGGGCCCATGTGACCCCAGCCCGGTCCGTGCTCCTCCGTGGTCGGCGGCGCGAGCACATCGAGAATCGGCGAGAGGCGATCGACCGCGTCCTGCGGGCCGCCGACCATCATGCAGTAGCCGACCTCAAGACCCCAGACGCCGCCGCTCGTGCCGACGTCGACGTAGTTGATTCCGAGCGGTTCGAGCTTCGCCGCTCGGGCCTTGTCATCGCTCCAGCGGGAGTTGCCTCCGTCGATGATCGTGTCGCCGGAGTCGAGCAACGAACTCAGCTTCTCGACTGTTTCGGTCGTGGGCTCGCCGGCCGGCACCATGATCCAAACCATCCGCGGCGGGGCGAGCTGGGCGACCAGTTCCTCAAGCGATGCCGCTCCCTTAGCGCCCACGGAGACCGCTTGCTCGACGGCCTCGGCCGAAAAATCGAAGGCCACGACGTCGTGAGCGGAGTCGCGTTTGATGCGGTGCACCATGTTGCCCCCCATCTTCCCCAACCCGACAAATCCGATCTGCGCGCTGTTGTCTGACATCGGGTACCGCTCTCTTTCGTGTTGGCTTGTTCTAAGTCAGGTTGGAGACGAGCTCGCGAATCGCGGCGACCGGGTCACCGCGAAGTTCGAGCCGCACGACCGGCCTGCCGTGCGCCTTGAGCGCCTCGACGTCGCCGATCGCCTGTGCGTGCTTGAGCGTCTTGAAGCTGAAGCGCTCGCCCGGGATCGGCACGTCTTCGGCCTCGTCGTGCTGCAGCTGGATGAAGCGCCCAGTCGGCGCGCCACCCTTGTGAAGCTGACCGGTCGAGTGCAGAAAGCGCGGGCCATACCCAAACGTCGTCGCAGCGCCGGTCTTTGCCCGAATCGCACGACGCAGGACGTCAATCGCCTCGTCAAACGCGGGATCGGGGGCGAGGTAGGCCATCACTGCGAAGTAGGCGGGCGGCTCGCCACCGGCGATCAGTCGGTCAAGCTCGGCCGGATCGTCGAATGGCATAGCGACATCGCCAGACTCGAGGACGTGCTTGGTTGCGTCCTTCGCCTCCTGCACATTGGGCTGGTCAAAGGGGTTGATCGCGAGCACGTGGCCGATCACCGCCACGGCAAACTCAAAGAGAAACATCAGCCGGCCGAGATCATCCGGGCCGTCTGAGCTGAGCCTGAAGACCGGCTGACCGGCCGTCTCGAGCGCGTCCGCCACCGCGGCGTTGTCGCCGTCGGGTTGATCGCTCGATGCGATGTGGATGAAGATTCGGTCGTCGCCGTATTCGGATACGAGCTCCGGCGGCGCAAGCGGCTCCCCGGCCACCGGCAACACGCCACGACCCTGCTTCCCGGTCGACTCGGCGACCAACTGCTCGACCCAGAGCCCGAAGGAGTCAATCGGCGGATCGACAATGAACGTGAGCTTGTCGCGGCCGGCAAGTGCCAGCTCGCCGATCTTCTCGCCAAGCAGAAGACCGGGATTGCCTTCGATCTGCCTGCACGATTCGCCCGCGAGTACAGCGCGATCGAGCAGCCGGGCGAGCGGCACGCCGGCAAGTGCCGCCGGGACCAGACCGAAGTAGCTCAGCACGCTGTAGCGCCCGCCGATGTTCGGATCGGCCAGCCAGACACGGCGAAAGCCGTGTTCCTTGGCGAGCGACTCAAGCGGCGAGCCGGGGTCGGTCACGGCGCAGAACTGCGCGCCGTTGCCACCGGTGAGTTCAAAGAAGTGCTTGAAGTGACTTAGCGTTTCGATTGTCCCGCCGGACTTGCTCGATACGACAAAGATCGTTTTTGCGAGCTCCGACGCCGAGACTGCCGACAAGACCGCTGCAGGGTCCGTCGAATCCAGCATCGAAAGCGAGGCACCGAATGAACGGCTGAGCACCTCTGGACCGAGCGACGAGCCGCCCATCCCGAGCAGCACGGTGTTGGTCAGGCCGTCAGCGTGGACCTCGGCGGCCCAGGCGTCAAGTTCCGGCAGCGCTGCATCCATCCGGTCGGCGATATCGAGCCAGCCGAGCCGGTTGGCGATCTCGGGCACTCCCGGCCCGCCCCACAGCGTCTCATCGCGAGCCCAGACGCGCTCGGAAATCGTGAGCGCGCCGCCGCCGGTCACTCGGCGATACCGTCCCGCTGCTTCTCGATGCCTTCGATCAGCCCGTCGAGCGAGTGCACGAACGCTTCGATCCCGGCATCGAGCAGGTCTTCGGTGACCTGATGGAGATCGATTCCGGCCTCTGCCAGCTCGTCCAGCACAGGCGCGGGGTCTTCGTCAAGGCTCACCGAATCGACTTCACTGATCGTGGCCGTCGCTTCGAGCGTCTTCAGCGGCATCGTGTTGACCGTCTCGGGTCCGGCCAGCGTGTCGACGTAGAGCACCTCTGAATACTCGGGGTTCTTCGTACCGGTCGACGCCCAGAGCGGGCGCTGAACTGCCGCCCCGGCGGACTTCAGCTCTGCGAAGCGCTCGCCGTGGAAGATCTCCTTGAACCGCAGATATGCCGCGCGGGCGTTGGCCACTGCGGCCTTGCCCTTGAGCGCCGGGAGTCCCTTCTCCTCGAGTTGCTTGTCGACCACGGTGTCGACGCGCGATACGAAGAAGCTCGCCACCGAGTGCACGTCTAGCGAGAGCCCTTCGGCATGGCGCCGCTCAAGTCCCTTGATGAAGGCTTCAGCCACGTCGGCGTAGCGATCGACGGAGAAGAGCAACGTGACGTTGACGTTGATCCCCTCGTAGATCGCCTGCTCGATGTACGGGAGGCCCTCGGGCGTGCCGGGGATCTTGATCATCAGGTTCGGGGCGTCGACGAGGCCCCAGTACATACGTGCCTCTTCGATCGTCTTGCCTGCAGTGTCACGCGCGAGCTCCGGGGCGACCTCGAGCGATACGAAACCGTCGTAGCCGGCCGTGCTCGCCCAGACCGGGCGCAATACGTCAGTCGCCGCCTTGACGTCGGCCACCGCGATGTCTTTGTAGATCGCCATCGCATCCTTGCCGGCCGCAAAGCCATCGGCGATGATCTGGTCGTAGTCGTCAGATTCGAGGATCGCCTTCTCGAAGATCGCCGGGTTGCTCGTGACGCCGCGCAGCGAATACTGATCGACAAAGCGCGCGAGCGTGCCGTCCTCGATCAGGCCTTTGCCGATCTGGTCGAGCCAGACGCTGGTGCCCAGCGCCGTGAGGCGAGCGAGGCGTTCATTGACGGTGTTCACACTCATTGTGTCCTTGTTCCCCCTGTTTTACGCGCCAGCCGGAGCGACTTCGCCGACGACCCGCTTTCCGTGCTCAAGGACGGCCTCCGGGGTGAAACCGAAGTGCTCGTAGAGCGCCGGCTGCGGTGCTGAGGCGCCGAAGCTCTCCATTCCGATCGAGTATCCCGCATCGCCGACGTAGCGGTGCCAACCGACGCTGCTTCCCGCCTCGATCGCGACGCGAGCCTTGACATCCGGTGGCAGCACCGAGTCGCGGTAGTCGGCAGGCTGCTCGTTGAAGCGCTCAAGGCACGGCGCGCTGACAACACGGGTCGCGATTCCCTCTTCCTCGAGCAGCTTCGCGCCGTCGAGTGCGATCGCGACTTCGCTGCCGGTTGCGATCACAATCAGGTCCGGTGTGCCCCCAGCATCCTTGAGCACGTAAGCCCCCTTCTCGATCGCATCGGCCGGCACGCCCTCGAGGATCGGCAGGTTCTGGCGGCTCAGCGCAAGAGCGCTCGGGCGGTCGTTGTTGCGCAGCGCATGGGCCCAGGCGAGCGCGGTCTCGTTGGCGTCGGCCGGACGAATCACGTCGAGATTCGGCGTCGCGCGCAATGACCAGAGCTGCTCGATCGGCTGGTGCGTGGGACCATCCTCGCCGAGCCCGATCGAGTCGTGAGTGAAGACGAAGATCGATGGAATCCCCATCAGCGCTGCGAGCCGCATCGCCGGCTTCATGTAGTCCGAGAAGATCAGGAAGGTTGCGCCGTAGCCGCGCAGGCCGTTCAGTGTCATCCCGTTTACGGCCGCGCCCATCGCGTGCTCGCGGATTCCGAAGTGCAGGTTGCGGCCCGCGAAGGCGTCCTGCTGAATCGACGACGACGCGCCGATCAGTGTGAGGTTGCTCGGCGCAAGATCGGCCGATCCGCCGACCAGCTCGGGCACGTGCGAAGCAGCCCACTGGATCACCAGTTCGCTCGCCTTGCGGGTGGCCATCGGTTTGTCGGCCGGGTCAAAGGTGGGGATGGCTGCGTCCCAGCCATCCGGCAGTTCGCCGACCTGGAGGCGATCGAACTCGGATGCGAGCTGCGGGTGCTCCGCGCGGTAGGCGTCGAACTTGCTCGTCCAGTCAGCGAACTCGGCGTCGCCGCGCGCAGCCACCGCCGAGTAATGCTCGCGGACAGCGTCCGGTACGAAGAACGGCTCAAGCGAAGGAAACCCGTAGGCCTCCTTTGTGAGCTTGATCTCGTCTTCGCCGAGCGGAGCACCATGGGCGCCCTCAGTGTCGACTTTGTTCGGCGAGCCGAATGCGATGTGGGTGCGCACGATTATCAGCGTCGGGCGGCTCGTCTCGTTCTGGGCGTTGGTGACCGCGGTCGTGATCGCCTCGACCGAGACGTCCTCGCCGAGGTTGATCACCTGCCAGCCATAGGCCTCGTAGCGCTTGGCGGTGTCCTCGGAGAGCGCGAGGTTGGTGTCCCCCTCGATCGAAATGTGGTTGGCGTCGTAGAAGGCGACCAGTCGACCGAGTCCGAGGTGTCCGGCCAGTGATCCGGCCTCAGACGAGATTCCCTCCTCGATGTCACCATCGCTGGCGATCACGTAGGTGAAGTGCGAAGACGGGTCGAACTCGGGCGTCGCGAAGCGGTCGTGCAGCACGCGCTCGGCGATTGCAAAACCGACCGCATGGCTGATTCCCTGACCGAGCGGACCGGTGGTCATCTCGATGCCGGGCGCGTGTCCGTACTCAGGGTGACCGGCCGTCGGGCTGCCGAGCTGACGGAAGTTCTTCAGGTCGTCGAGGCTGATGTCGTAGCCGGCCAGGTGCAGTGTGCTGTAGAGCAGCATCGACGCGTGTCCAGCGCTGAGGATGAAGCGGTCACGCGCCGGCCAGTGCGGATGGCGCGGCGAGTGGCGCATCAACTTCGCGAACAGCGAGTAGGTGATCGGCGCCAGCGCCATCGGAGTACCCGGGTGGCCCGAGTTCGCCTTCTGCACCCCGTCCATCGAGAGCGTCCGAATCGTGTCGATAGAGAGTTTTTCGATTGCTTCCGGGGTCAGATCACTCATGCGTCAGAACCTACCAACTGCCGCCCGGGGAGAACTTGGCCTTTTGTACATCCCCGACTGGCCCAAATGCGAATCGTCGATCAGCCGCGTCGCATCAGCCGGGCCACCGCCCCCATCAGCTCTTCGGTGCGCTCTTCCTTGAGCTCTTCGGGTCCACCGACCACACAATGCGCGGCGTGGTCCTCCATCAGACGCAGCGCCACCTTGTCGAGCGCGGCCTGGGCGGCTGAGATCTGGGTGAGGATGTCGATGCAGTAGCGATCGTCCTCGACCATCTTCTCGATGCCGCGGATCTGGCCTTCGACCCGGCGCAGGCGTCGCAGGAGCGGAACTTTGTTTTCTGAATAGGCGTGATCTTTATTTTCGTCCATCTGTGCAGTATACCCCCCGGGGGTATATACTCGCTGTCATGAGCACGAAACTTGACATCCCAATCGAAGGCATGACCTGCGCCTCTTGCGCCGGACGCGTCGAGAAATCACTGAACGATCTAGAAGGCGTGGACGCATCGGTCAACTACGCGCTGCAGCGCGCCTCTGTGCAGTTCGATGACGGAGTTACTTCGCCTGACGATCTCGCTGCAGCGGTCAAGAAGGTCGGCTACACCGCGCACTTCCCGGCCGCCGGCGAGGCTCACGCCGCACACAATCACAGCGACCACATCAACGCCGACGCAGCAGCCTTGAAGACGCGCGTGATCGTCTCATCGATCCTCACCGTGCCGGTGCTGGCGATGTCGATGCTCGAGTCGCTGCAGTTCGACTACTGGCAGTGGATCAGTCTGGCGCTGACGCTCGTCGTGATGCTCTACGGCGGCTGGCCGATCCACAAGGCCACTTGGGTCAACGCCCGGCACGGCGCGCTGACGATGGACACGTTGGTCAGTGTCGGCACCTTTGCGGCCCTGCTTTGGTCGCTCTACAACCTGGTCTTCGGCGGCGCCGGCGAGATCGGCATGACGATGAGCTTCGAACTGATGCCCTCAAGAGAGGGATCAGACATGCACATCTACCTCGAAGAGGCCGCGGTGATCACCACGCTGATCGTCCTCGGTCGTTACTTCGAGGCGCGCGCCACCTCCCGCGCCGGCGCGGCGATCGCCGCCCTGATGAAGCTCGGCGCAAAGGACGCTGCGTTGCTGACCGACTCCGGCGAGCGGCGCGTGCCGGTCTCGGAGCTGCGCATCGGCGACCGCTTCGTTGTCCGCCCCGGTGAGAAGCTTGCGACCGATGGCGTCGTCGTCGAAGGCGAGAGCGCGATCGACACCAGCATGCTGACCGGCGAGTCGGTGCCGGTGGACGTCGGCGTCGCCGACGATGTGGCAGGCGCAACGATCAACCGCTCTGGCCGGCTCGTCGTCGAGGCGACGCGGGTCGGCGAGGACACAACGCTCGCGCAGATCGCGCGACTTGTCAGTGACGCACAGTCCGGCAAGTCGGCGAGCCAGCGGCTGGCTGACCGCATCAGCGCGGTCTTCATCCCGGTCGTGTTCCTGATCGCGGCAGCCACCTTCCTGTTCTGGATCGTGATCGGCGACAGCACGACGTTCGCGCTCAGCGCAGCGGTCAGCGTGCTGATCATCGCCTGCCCGTGCGCGCTTGGACTTGCAACGCCGACCGCGGTGATGGCCGGAAGCGGACGCGGCGCGGAACTCGGCCTGCTGATCAAGGGTCCGGAGGTGCTCGAACAGGTCGGCTCGATCGACGTGATCGCACTCGACAAGACCGGCACGCTGACGACCGGCGAGATGAAACTCGCGGCCTTCGAAGTTGCCGACGGTGTCGACGCAGACGCTGCGCTTGCGCTCGTCGGCGCAGTAGAACACGGCTCCGAGCACCCGATCGCCCGCGCGATCTCGCGGGCAGCGCAGGAGCGTGGACTCAGCGGCGCCGAGCCGGAGTTCTTCATGAGCCACCAGGGCCTCGGCGTCGAGGCGATGGCGGGCGGAAAGCGCGTTCTGGTCGGTCGCGAGAGCTTCCTCAGCGACAACGGAGCAGGCGAGGTTCCAGAAGAACTGCGTTCGGTAATCGAGCGGGCGGGCGCCGATGGAAACACTGCCGTGCTAGCCAGCTGGGACCGACAAGTGCAGGCGGTCGCCACGGTCAGCGACACGGTCAAACCCCACGCGCGAGTCGCGGTCGCCGAACTCAAGTCACTGGGCCTGGTCCCGGTTTTGATCACGGGAGATAGCGCGCGCGCGGCAAGTTCCGTAGCCGGGAAACTCGGAATCGACCGGGTCGTTGCGGAAGTTCTTCCTGACGAGAAGGCGAGCGAAGTCGAACGACTCAAGGGAACTGGCCCGGTCGCGATGGTCGGCGATGGCGTCAACGACGCGCCCGCGCTGGCGACCGCGGATCTCGGCATCAGCATGGGCGGCGGAACTGACGTCGCAATCGAGGCGAGCGATCTGACAGTGGTCAGCGGCGACCCGCTGGCAATTGTCGACGGCATCCGTCTCTCGAGCGCGACGATGCGCACGATCCGCCAAAACCTCGGCTGGGCGTTCGGCTACAACATCCTGGCGATTCCGATCGCCGCAGCCGGCCTGCTCAACCCGATGATCGCCGGTGCGGCGATGGCGCTGTCCGACATCTGCGTGGTCGGCAATGCGCTGCGGCTGCGGCGCTTCAAGCCGGTCGAGCGCTGAGCTTCGCCGGCAGCGAGCGGGCGATCGGGAAGATCGCCAGCATCGCCGCGGCGAGCACCGCGAACGCAATCGTCGACGTGTCGTTGATCGTCTGGACCAGCACCGCGAGCGCGATCCCGCCGAGATTGCCCGCCAGCAGAATTGCTCCGGCCGCGCTCGCGGCCGCGTGTCCGGCGCGGCGCTCGGACATCTCAAGGATCACAGGCTGGGCGGCGAGCAGAACGAAGCCGACGGCGGCGAAGATGATCCCCGCCCCGAACGCCCCGCCGACGAGCGTCATCGCGAGAAATCCCGCCATTCCAATCAGTGAGGCGCTCTGTAGATACCCGCGCTCGGCACCGCGCCGGCCAACGTTCGGAGCGAGCGTGATCGCACCAACCACTCCGGCGACCGTCATCGCGACGAGTACCCAGCTCGACGCACTGCTGCTCACACCGTCCGGGCGCAGCAGAACCTCCAGCCAGGTTGCGACGGCGTTGAAGATCCCCATACCGAGAAAGGTCATGGCTCCCAGTCGACTGAGCACGGGATCGGTATAGATCGCGCGCAAATCGGGAATGCCGATGGCCACACTCTCGCGTGACTCGCGAGGCGACGGCCTTCTCAGGGCGAATGCGATCCCTCCAGCGGCCACGAGCGCAAACGCGAGGTTGATCAACAGCAGTGGGCGCAAATCATTGCTGGCACCGACCGTCGCACCGAGCACGAGTGCGGCGACCAGCCCCGAAAAGAGTCCCGCCGAGCCGAGCGAGATTGCGAGCGTCCGCGATTCCGGCGCGACCCGCTCGGCCGCGAGCTTGGTGATCGCCGCGAGCACCGCGGGCTGCGCGACCGCGATCAGCAGCTGCCCCGAGAGCGCGCCGGCAAAGCTCCCGAACATCACGCGCACGGCCGCGCCGGCCAGCATCAGCGTCCCGGCCGCGATCAGCGTCTGCCGCAACCAACGGTCGAGCAGCATGCCGGCGGGAATCGCGAGCAGCACATAGAGCAGCGGGAAGATCTCCGCGAGCAGGCCTACGGCATCCTCGGAGACGCCGAAGTGCGCTGCGCTCTCGGTCGTGATCGGCGCGTATGTCAGCCACAGCAACTGGCTTACGCCGGCCAGCAGCGCGTACGCCCCCACGGCGAACCAGTCGTTGCGGTCGATGCGCTCCTCCACGAGCGGCAACGCTAGCCAGCGCTCGTGCAACTTCGCCGCCGTTCAAGGGTTTGGATCGGTGTCCGATGAACTCAGTACGGACGCCGCCAGCCCCGTCAGACCTACTATCGCCAGAGCGGGCTGATCCCCCGACACAACGGCCCAAACCCCGCCTCCGAACGTGTACCAACAGCAGCCAGAAAGCAAGTCGCCAGCGCCGACCGATCGACGCCCGCGCAAGAAGCTCTTGATCGGCGCACTCGGGCTGACAGCGATCGCAGTGATCGCCGTTTTCGCAGTGCAGCCATTCTCCGGCGGCGGCGAGCCGCAAGCGATCGCAAGCGACGACCCCTACGCGCTGACATTCGACGGCCAGGAGTTCTCTGGCGAGGACGCCAAGCAGCGTGTCCAGACGACCCCGGTCGCCCAGCGCGACTCCGAGGAGAAGTACGCCTCGGCATGCGCATCCTGCGCGAAAAAGCACCGCATCGCAGAGATTCCAGCGGCCTCGGCCACAACGCAGGTCGCCGAAGGCGCCCCGAGCAACGAGGAGGTCGAGAAGCTCGCCAAGCAGCAGAAAAAGCTGCAGTTCGCCAACGGCGACACCGTCGAGCTCGACAAGAACGGACAGGCCAGGCCGCCGCTCGGCGCTCCGGACGCGGTGCAGAACGTGATCGCAGCCGCGAACCAGATAACCAACTTCCCGTACATCTGGGGCGGCGGCCACGGCAGCTTCCAGGCGCGCGGCTACGACTGTTCGGGGTCTGTCAGCTACGCGCTCAAGGGCGGAGGTCTCGTCAACCGCACGATGGTCTCAGGCGAATACGAGCGCTACGGCGACCCGGGTCCAGGCAAGTGGATCACGATCTACGCCAACGCCGGCCACGTCTTCATGATCGTCGGCGGCGTGCGTTACGACACTTCGTTCCGCGACGGCCCCTACGGCACACGCTGGCAGACCGCCAAGCGGCCGATGTCGGGCTTCGTCGTGCGCCACCCGCCGGGACTCTGATTCGGGCTACTCGCCCTCGGCCGGCTTGAACTCGAGCGAGCAGCTGTTGATGCAGTAGCGCTCGCCGCTGGGTCCAGGGCCGTCGTCGAAGACGTGCCCGAGGTGCCCGCCGCAACGCTTGCAGACGACTTCGGTGCGCCGCATGAACAGCGAGTTGTCCGGTCGCAGCTCAACCGCGTCGGCGACCGCGGGCTCCGTGAAGCTCGGCCATCCGGTCCCGGAGTCGAACTTCGTGCCGGACGCGAAGAGCACTGCCCCGCAGCCCTTGCAGACGAAGTCGCCGTCATCCTTCATGTCGACGTACTCGCCGGTGAACGGGGCCTCGGTGCCTGCCTTGCGGAGCACCGCGTACTCCTCGGGAGTGAGCTGCTGCTTCCACTCCTCGTCGCTCTTGTGAAACTCGCGAACTGTCGTGTCTGCCTTGCTCACAACTGCCTCCTCACGGACGAAGAACTCGATATCCGATTATCGCCCAAAACGGCGCGCCGGCGGCCGTCAAAGTTCGGTGAAGAGCAGCACGACCGTCGCGACGGCCAGCACTCCGCCGGCGATCGTGAGTACGGCGATCGAGTTGAGTCCGGTAGGCAGCTCGACATTGTCGTCCAGCGCCGAGTAGATCTCCCGCTGTCGCCGCCAGCCCTCGATGAAGACTCCGACTGAGAGCAGACCGAACGCGGCACCCAGCACCACGTAACCCCAGCTTGAACCAGTCTCGGCGAGCTTCGGCAAGATCCCGCCGACGCCGATCGCAGCTGCTGCAATCCCGATGCCGGTCCTAAACCAGGCAAGCCACGTGCGCTCGGCGGCCAGTACCGTTCGGCGCGAGGGGCCGATGTGGGAGTCGTCTCCGGGCGCTCGCTGCGGGACATCGCTCATGCTCGGATCCTCGCACACGCCGATTGAGGTACGAGCCGAAGCGGCCGATAGCCTGATGCACAAGCAGTGCCAACGATTTCGATTCACCCAGGGCACGGACGGCCTCTCCTCAAACTGTCTATCGCGTGCATGGCGATCGCCGCCGGCGTCGCTCTCGCGTGGTCGGCCGGCGGCGCCCAAGCTTCCTCCAATGTCGCTCTGAGCTACAAGCAGACGGTCAAGTCGGCGCAGTTCAAGGCTGCAAACGTCGACGCGCTTGCTCCGGGTAGCGGAGCTTCGAAGGTCTGTTGGGCAGTCGCCGATCGTGGTGAGGTCAAGACTCACGAGTGGTGCGCCGAGCGATTGTCTGCGACCTCGAGTTGGAGGATCGCCGGATCCAAGCGTAAGGGCGCCAAGATTCGCGTGGACGGCCAGATCGCGACCCTCCTGCTCGACCCGACTGCCGCCGGTCTTGCTCCCGGGCTCTACAAGTGGCACTTCGAGATCTCCTCGTGCACCTCGCCGACGCCGGCGACCGGCGCGACCGGCGCGCTCGGGGAGAGCTGCGCCGAGCGCTTCCCGAGGAGTGGAGGCCAGAGCGTGCGGATTCACAGCCTTGTGCCGGTCGGATGCAAGGTCAAGGGAGCCGCGCAGGTCCGGACCGGTCCGCGACGGGGCAAGAAGATCGCTCTGACATTCGACGACGGCCCGGGACCCCTGACCAAGCAATTCCTGGGCAAGCTGCGAGCGCTAAACGTGAAGGCCACGTTCTTCATGATCGGCGAGCAGGTGCCAGGCAAAGGCGCCCTGCTCAAGCGCATGATGCGCGACGGACATGAACTTGCCAACCACTCCTGGAACCACGCAAACCTCGGGGGCGGTGGCGCCGGCGCATCGAGCCAGATGTCGCGGACGAACAACGCGATCAGGCGTGCGTCTGGATTCCGCCCCTGCGTGATGCGCCCACCGTACGGATCCACCAGCAGCGATCTCGTCCGGCGCGTGCGCGCACAGCACATGACCTCGATCCTCTGGGACGTCGACCCGCTCGATTGGCGCACGCCGGGGGTCGGGACGATCGTCGGGACGATCCGCCGCCAGACCCACGCCGGTTCGATCATCCTTGAACACGACGGCGGCGGACCGCGCGGTCAGACTCTGGCGGCGATCCCGCAGTACGTCCGCACGCTCAAGAGCCGCGGCTACAAGTTCGTCACTGTCAGCGAACTGCTCGGGTACAAGACCACCTACAAGCTCGCCGAGTAGTCGCCCGCGCCTCAGTAGAGGCTCGAAGGCGGCAGCGGCAGGCCGTCAGTGTCGGACTTCTTCTCGCGCCTGATGTACGAGGAGATCTTCGACTTGGGCACCACGTAGATGCGCTGGTTGCGGTAGGAACCCGCTTGACCGAGCGCGCGCGGCGGCTTGCGGTAGACGTCGATGTGACGTCCGTCGATTGCCCCGCCGGTGTCGTCGGCGCGGAACCATCCGTCGCCGTTGTTGGCGCGATAGCGGCCGATCCAAACGAGGCTGCCACGGGGAATGAAGCTGGTGTCTGTAGCCACGCTGCGGTAGTAGCGCAGCGGCAGCGAGGGTCCGCGGGCGAACGTGATGCCCTTGGCCGGAACCCATTTCTTGCCCTCACCCGCGTACCAGGTGCCGTCCTCGAGCGGGAAGGTCACGCGCTTCTTCGAGTTCTTCCAGTAGCCCGACGAACGCCAGAAAGGAGAGCGGTTGCGATTGCTCGATCCCCAGTCGGCCTTCTTGCCGTCGCGACCGATCCAGCCACCGCGACCGAGGTTGTCGATGTGGTACCGGTTGCCGTCGGTGCCCAGTCCGTCGCCCTCCATCGACATTCCCACTGCCGAGTAGAGCCAGTCGATCTTGCTCTTGCGGCCGCGGATGCCGGGCGTGGTGATGCGCTTGCCGTCAAACCAACTCTCGCGCGCCGGGTAGTACTCGGTCACGAGCATCTTCGGCAGCCACGCCGGCTTGGTCACGGTTTTGGCCGCCTTCGCGCGATACGCGTCGCCGCTCGAGACGTGCGCCAGCAGCACCCCCGCGCAGAGCGCGAAGGCGATGGCGGCCGCGAACGCGCGACCGGATAGCGGCTTGTCACTGCGGGCGAGGAACATCTCTTGAAAAGCCTAAACCCATCACTGGATCGTCCGATGCGCTTGCATCCTCAATCCCGGCTAGCGGGTACCGTCGATGGATGGAGAGGATCGCTGACGGCGTCCATCTCGTGCGCGGAGGAATGCCGCGCGTGATGAACGTCTACCTGATCGAAGACGAAGGCGGCATGACGATGTTCGACGCCGGCATCAAGGGGATGGACCGCGCCCTGAAGAAGGCGGCTTCGCCGTACGGCGGACTCAAGCAGATCGTGCTCGGCCACAGCCATACCGATCATCGCGGAGCAGCGCCGGCGTTGGCCGCCGAAGGCGTGCCGGTCTACTGCCACGAGGCTGAACTCGCCGACGCCGAGAGCGACGGAGGCATGCACTATTTCCATTTGGAAGAACTCAACTTCTTCGTGCGCAAGTTCATGGATCACTCGCTGACAAAGACCTGGGACGGCGGTCCCGTTCCGATCGAGGGCGCGCTCAGTGAGGGCGACGAAGTGGCTGGGTTCCAGGTGATCCACCTTCCGGGCCACGCGCCGGGACTGATCGGCCTCTATCGAGAGCGCGACGATCTGGTGCTTTGCAGTGACGCGGTCTACACGCTCAATCCGCTGAACGGACGCCGCGGAGCCCCGCGGATTCCGCTCGGCGCCTTCAACCTGGATACCGAGATGGCCAAGGCGAGCGCGCTCAAACTCTCGGCGGTCAGCCCGAAGACAGTCTGGCCAGGGCACGCCGACGCGATCGAGCACGACGCCCCCGACGTGCTCGACGAGCTCGGTCGCAAGGGCGGCGTGCTCGGGCGCGGATAGCTACTCGCGGATCTCCACGCGCTCGATCATCTTCGGCTCGACGGGCATGTCGCGGCCGTCGGTCTCGCTGGCCTCGATCGCGTCGACCGTCTCCATGCCCGAGACGACCTCGCCGAAAACGGTGTGCTTGCCGTCAAGCCACGGCGCGGCGGCCGTCGTGACGATGAAAAACTGCGAGCCGTTGGTGTTCGGGCCGGCGTTGGCCATTGCCAGCGCGCCGCGCACGATCTTGTTGTCGTTGAACTCGTCGTCGAACTTGTAGCCGGGGCCACCGGTGCCATTGCCGTCCGGGCAACCACCCTGGATCATGAAGTCCTTGATCACCCGGTGAAAGATGAGTCCGTCGTAAAAACCCTCGCCGGCCAGCTTCTGGAAGTTGGCGACTGTGTTGGGTGCGGCGTCATCGAAGAAGTTGATCTCGATGTCGCCCTCTGAGGTTTGGATAAGTGCTGATGACATGCGCGCGAGCCTACTCACCACCCCTACCCAACTGCGCACCTTTGGTGCGCAGTGGCTGACGCGTCCCAAGAATCCCATGAAACAGGGATCGTTAGCTGCGCACGTTTGGTGCGCAGC
>CAZRAA010000002.1:0-12055 GCA_964597975.1 uncultured Thermoleophilaceae bacterium
GCGGCAGGCCGTACTTCTCGCAGTCGGCGCGAACTTCGCCGAGCTGCTTGAGGTCCTCGTCCTGACGCGGCGAGCCGACGTACAGCGTGTAGCCGATCGCGGTGGCGCCGAGTCGCACACCGTCTTCGACCGATGCGTTGACGGCCGAGAACGCATTGTCAGACGACGGGATGTCGGTCTTGCCGTTGACCTTGAGCAGCAGCGGAACCTGACCGGCCCAGTCCGGCCAGTACTTGTTGGCGAAGCCGATTTGGCAAGCGATGCCGCTGTATGCGGCGCCGGCTGCAAGCGCGAACTGGTAGTCGGGGTCCTTGGATGCCGGGTTCGGGAAGAAGTCGCGCGGACCGTGCTCAATGCCCTGGTCGATCGGCAGGAACATCAGGGTGCCGTTGCCGGGTCCGTGGTTGTAGAGCATGTCGTAGAGGCGCGCCTTTTTGCCGGGCGAGACTACGTCGAGAAGCGATTTCTGGGGCGAGGACTGCTTGGCCATTTGGGGCTGACTCCTGGTCGTGAGTGCCGCTGCTTGAAGCGGGAAAATTGCGGCCCCAAGCCTAGCCCAGCGGATTTCGCCTGTAGCGGCGACCGATACGCTGCGGCCCTGTGACTCCGGAACGCGAACTTTTCGTGATCTGCAACAACTGCGGCAGTGAGGTCTCGCCGTATGTCACCGAGTGCCCGTACTGCGGAACCCGGCTGCGCAAGCGCGCCCCGGATCTGAAGAAGCAGAAAAAGGCCGAGGAACGCGAAGCCCGTCGTGCGGAGAAGAAGCGCGCGCGCCTCAAGGCACAGTACGAGGGCGGTGGCGAGCCTGGTGCGTGGCTCGATACTTCGGTGGGGAGGCCGGTGGCGACGGCCGCGTTGATCGCAGTCTCGGTAGTGGCTTCGGTGATCGCAGCCAGCGGCCCGGGCTCGGTCTCGCTCTGGATGCTCGAGCACCTCGTGTTCACCGGGTCGATCGACTCCGAGCCCTGGAAGATCGTCACGTCACCGTTTTTGCAGTACTCGTTCGGATATGGGTTCGTCTGTCTGTTCGTCTTTGCGATCTTTGGCGCCGGGATCGAGCGGCGCTTCGGCGCGATCGCGACGATCGGCCTCTGGGTCGTCTGCGGGGGCCTCGGCGTGCTCGCCGAGGCGCTGATCGCGCCGGTGCCTGTGACCTTCGGCGCCTACGCCTGCGCCGTGGGCGCGGTGCTCGCTTGGACGATGGTCGTCTCAAGCCTTGAGGACCTGCGCGATGCAGACACCCTGGGACTTTCAGCGGTCGCGTTCGTGTTGTGCGTGCTGCCGATCGCGACTGACGCCGCGCGGGTCTCGACGCTAGTCGGCGGAATCATCGGCGGATTGATCTGCGGCGCGCTGCTGACGCGCTTTCCGAAGCGCAGCTAGCGCGCTAGAAGTCGAACTTGCGAGGCGGCGCCTCGTCAAACCAGAGCTTGTCGTGCTCGGGCGTCTCTTCAAAGAAGTCGGGTGTGTCCTCGAGCAGGTCGTGCTCGTCGGCTTCCGCGGCGGCTTCTGATTCGGCTGCCGGCGCTTCCTCATCGCCGAACTCAAATTCGATCGTGCCGGTGATCTCGCCCGGCTTGGGTTCTTCGACGCTTGAGGCGACTTCTTCTTCGGTGATCGGGTCCGTCTCTGCTTCGGAACCGTCTTCGACGACCGGCGGCGCGGAGGCCTCCGGCTCCGGTTCTGGGATCGGTTCGGGCGCTGTCACTGGTTCAGGTTCTGGGGTGGGCTCCGGCACGGGCGCAGGCGGCGGCGCGGCGGCCTCCGGCTCGGGCTCCGGTTCGGCAGGCGCTGGTGTCTCATCGCGCAGCGGCGGGCTCAGCGCCTCCTCCAGCTCGTGCTCGACCGTTTCCGGGTCGGCGCCGTGATCGCGCTTGAGCGCGAGGTGCTCGGCGATCGCGTCGGCGAGACTTCCGCCGGGCTCTTCGACGGGAGTGCTGTCGTTCTCGTCTGGCATGAGGCCCATGTTAGGCGCGCCCCCGGAGGCAGCGGCCACGCGCCGATAACATCTGGCTTTCTCGGGGCTATAGCTCAGTTGGTAGAGCGTTCGGTTCGCAATCGAAAGGTCGCCGGTTCGAATCCGGCTAGCTCCATGAATACTCGCCGGCGGTCAAGTCCGCAAAATCTTCTCCATCGCCTTGCCCTTGGCCAGCTCGTCGATCATCTTGTCCAGGCGACGGATCTCCTGCATCGTCGGCTCCTCGATCTCTTCGACGCGCACTCCGCAGATCACGCCGGTCACTCCGGTGCGGGCGGGGTTGAGCTCGGGCGCGGTCGCAAAGAACGTCTCGAAGTCTGTGCCGTCTTCGATCCTCTTCTTCAGCTGCGACTTGGTCAGGCCAGTCATCCAACAGACGATCTCGTCGACTTCTTCCTGCGTGCGGCCCTTCTTCTCCGCCTTCGCGACGTAGAGCGGGTAGACGCTGCCGAAGCTCATCCTGTAGACGCGGTGACTCATCGCGACGAAAATACCGCGATAGATTGGTCGCGGTTCTCTTGAGCGACCGACTGACATTGGCTTGCCTGTTCGCGCTCGGCGCGGGGATCGCTCTGATCGGCGATGCATCCCACGTACAGGCGGGAATCACCGAGTACCTCTGGGACGATGTCCCGACGATCTGGAAGAGCGCGATCTGGTTCCCGCTCGTGGTCGGCTCCGCGGTCGCCGTAACTGGGTGGCTGGGCTCGCGATCTTCGCTCCCGCGCTCGGCGCGCACCCGCCGCGACGCGTTGGTCGGAGCAGCGCTCGTGCTCGCGCTCTACTGCCTGACCACTGTGGTTGCGGACGCGCCGTCGATCGCGTCCAATGGTCTGCTTTGGGGACTTGCGATCGCTATCTGGCTCTGGTGGGATGACTCGATCGGCGCACTCTGCTTCGCGCTGGCGGCTGCCGTGCTCGGGCCGGCAGCCGAGATCGTGTTCGTCGAAGCCGGAGCCTCTCATTATCTGCCCGGGCACGACGAGTTGTTCGGAGTCGCCGCCTGGCTGGCGCCGCTGTACTTTGCGACAGGGGCAATCCTCAGCGGGATCTTTCGCGCACTCCAATCGGCTGGATCTGCAAATGGCTGACATGGTCCCGCGTGTCTGCCGCGTGCTCGACACGATTGAGGCGCGCGACTGGACGACGCTTGAGACGCTGCTTGCGCCCGACGTTCACTGGACGACGGCGATCGAGGATGAACTCCACGGCCCAGCCGAAGTCGTCGCTGCCTTCAGGCACGACCCACCTCCCGCTCCGCCGTCCTGGCACGAGGTCGAGAACGGGCTGATCACCCGCTGGATCGACTGTCCCGGTTGACCCTCTCTGGCCGGCTCAGACGGGCTGGTCGCTGCGAAGCTTCTTGGCCCGAGTGAAGCCCGCGAGTCGAGCGCTGTCGGTGCCGACCTCTGACCACTCACCCTCAAACTCAAGCTCAGCGAGAGCAGCCGTTGGGAACTTCCCTGCGATCGCGTCGAGTTCCGGGCCGTCGGCGGCCAACTCGACGGCAAGGTCGTGCATCGAGGGGTTGTGCCCAACCAGCAGGATCGCGTCAACCGCCGGGTCGACACCGCGCAAGACCTCGATCAGCCGATCCGTGGTCGCCTGGTAGATGCGGTCGTCGTACTCGACCACGGCATCCTTGGGTAGGGCGGGCGCGACGCCATCAAGCGTCTCTCGCGCACGGCGTGCGCCCGAACAGAGCACCAGCCCCGGAGCGGGCGAGAGCGCCTCGATCGGCCCCCGCATCAGGACGCAGTCCTCGGTCCCGCGCTCAGTGAGTCCACGCTCGTAGTCGAGCTCGCCCGCGAGCTCCCAGCTCGCCTTTGCATGACGTAGGAGGTAGATGTGTCTCATGGCTCGATTATTCCGACTCTGCGTCCCGCGTGCCGACGTAGTCATAGATCGCCGCCACGTCTTCTTTGCCGCGACCGGCGGCCATGGCCGCTTCAAACGCTTGGAGCGTGCCTGCAGCCAGCGGCAAGTCGAGGCCTTCAGAGCGCGCAGTCTCAGCGATCAGTCGCGCGTCCTTCGTGCCCCACTCGAGCGGGAAGTTCGGCGGGTACTCGCCATCGAGGTACATCCTGCCCTTGGCTTGTGCGTAGGCGGTGCCGACCGGCGCACCGTCGATCGCCTCCAGAAACGCCGACTGCTCAATCCCGAGAGCCGCGCAGAGACGCATCGCTTCCGCCAACATCACCGTCTGGGTGAGCACCCAATCGTTGGTCACGAGTTTCATGCGAGAACCGTTGCCGACTTCACCAAGCCATACGGTCTTCGCGCCGACCGCGTCAAGAAAGGGCGCGGCGAACTCTGCCGCCTGCGCGTCACCTGAGGCCAGCATCACGAGCTCGCCTTTCTCGGCCGGCGTCTTCGTGCCCGAGACCGGGGCGTCAACCAGAGCGATACCGGCAGACTCGGCCGCCTGGGCCGCAAGCTGAGTGCCCTCAATGCCGATCGTCGCGGATTGGATCCAGACGGAATCCGGTTCCATCACCTCGAGCAGCGGCGTCATCACATCCAACGTGACGCCGGCGTCGCTGAGCACGCTCACCACCACATCGCGGCCGGCGACCGCCTCCGCCGGGTTCTCAAAGACCTCAACTCCGTCGGTGGCGAGCGGTTCTGCGAGCGAGTGCGTCCGGTTCCACGCCGACACATCCAAGCCGGCCTTCACACTGTTTCGCGCCATTGCGGCGCCGATGATTCCGGTGCCGATCACGGCCACCGATTTCGCCAATTCGCTCATGGCGGTGACACTAGTCCCGCGAGGCCCTCTAACTTACCCACCAGTGCGTGTGATCGAAAACCAACTCGTTCCCGACGTTCTGGGACCGGATCTCGATGTCGTCTTTTGCGGCACCGCGCCGAGTGCGGCGTCTTTTGCTGCACACGCCTACTACGCAAAGCCCGGCAACCGCTTTTGGCCGACGCTGCACCGGATCGGCCTGACGCCGCGTCAGCTTGCGCCGTCCGAGTTCGCCAGCGTCAGCGTCTACGGGCTCGGACTCACCGATGTCTGCAAGACCGAATACGGCCAGGACGCCGATCTTCCGGCCGGGGCCTTCGACGCCGCGCAGCTGCGCGAGAAGATCGAACACTTCGCGCCGCGCTTCCTCGCCTTCACAAGCAAGCGCTCAGCCGAAGAGACGCTCGGTCGTCGCGTCGACTACGGACTCCAGCCCGAGACGTTCGCCTCTATCGAGCTGTTTGTGCTGCCTTCGACCTCGGGGCTCGCGACCCGCTTCTGGGATGAGACCTGGTGGCGGAAGCTCGCCGCGCGGGTGCGCAGCTAGAGCTTCTCGCGCACGACCACCCGCGCGTTGCGCTGCGGGATCATCGTCACGTTGCGGTGTTTGACGTGCTCGGCTTCGGGGCGGTCCGCCTCGAGCACCAAACGCTCAGCCATCCGATCGATCACGCGACGCATCTCGACCATCGCCAGGGCTGCGCCGGCGCAACGGCGCGTGCCTCCGCCGAACGGAATCCACTCGTAAGTGCCCGGCTTCTTGCCCTCCCAGCGCCGCGGAATGAACTCCCAGGGCTGCGGGTAGAGATCCTCGCGGTGGTGGATCAAAAAGATGCTCGGCGAGATCGGTGTCCCGGCCGGCACGCCGTAGTCGCCGAGGCGCCACGCGCTCTGCACGCGGCGTCCGACGATCGGCACGACTGGGCGACAGCGCATCGCTTCTTGGATCACGTACTCCACCTGATCGGCGCGATCGTCTCGATCGTTCTTCACCGAGTCGAGCAGGGTGTCGTAGGCGTCTGGAGTGCGAGTGAGCCGTTCGAAGGCCCATGAGATCGAGTTCGCCGTCGTCTCGTGACCGGCGAGCAGCAACGTCAGCAGCTGGTCGCGAAGCTCCTGGTCTGAGAGCGCGCTGCCATCCTCGTCGCGCGCCTTGATCAGAGCGGACATGATGTCGGTGCGCTCTTCGAGCGTCGGGTCCTTACGCCGCTCGTCAATCACAGCGTAGGTCGCGGCATCGATGATCTTCATCGCGCCGGCCTGCAACCCGATCGGCTCGGTGCGCCCGACGTTGATGTACTCCGAGAGCTTCGCGATCGGAGTGGTTGAGAGCTCCGTGATCTGCCGCGTGATCTTCGCCAGCCGGCGCTCGGCCTTGCTCGCCTGGTCGAGGTTCTCGATCCCGAAGATGCCCGAGAGAATCACTTCGAGCGTGACGTCCTGCATCGGGCCGGCGAGCTCAACGACCTCGCCGACCGGCCAACGGTCGATCTCCTCGTCGATGGCGCGGTCGATCACGCCGTAATAGTTGGTCAGTGCGTCACCGTGGAAAGCGGGCAGGATCATGCGGCGCTGGCGGATATGGACGTCGCCCTGCGAAGTCAGCACAGAGTTGGGTCCGACGATCGGTCGCAGCGGCGACTCGGAGGTCAGCGTCGGTACGAGTTCGACCTTCGCCGTGAAGACAGACTTGGCGTGATCCGGGTGGGCGGTGACCACCGGATGCCCGGGGACGATCCCGTTGAATCGGAAGACATCGCCGAACTCGCGACGGCCTTTGAGGACGAATTCAGCCTGGCGCTGGCCGAACCTGAGGACTTGGAGTGATCGCGGAAGGCCGAACTCGGGAACGGGCTTGAGATCTTTGAGATCAGCCTCATCGATCGGACCCGCCGGCGACTCGGGGTAGTCGCCGATCAGCGCCTCGTCGGCCTTGACGAGAGTTTCTGGGGGAACCATGACATCAATTAGTGTAATGGTTTTCGGCGGCCGTGCGAGCCACCCGCAGCTTTTATTTGAGCGCCGCGTCGGCCAGCGCGATTCCGACCGCGACGCCCACGGCGCTGCCGCCAATCAGAGCGGCGAGCCAGCCCCAAGCTCTAGCCATCGTCGCCTCCGATGCGCTCGCCGGTCACCGGATCGATGAAGTCGTCATCTGCCCCGGCCGTCCGCTCGGGTGCCCGCTGCTGCGGCGCGGCCGGCGGGCTTCCAGGATTGGAGCTGCCGTACATCGGATCGCCCGGCATCGTGCGCACGAACGGCACGTTCGCGCGTACGAGCGGTTCGCTGAATGAAGATCTACTGCGCTCGGGTTGATCGGCAGTCCGGAAGTACTCCGCCAGCGCCATCAGGCCGGGAATCAGTCCGCCGAGCGCCATCAGCCAGAAGATCACGCCGCAGACGATCCAAGCCGTGCCGCTGCCCATGTTCGGCGGCGGGTTCAATCCCAGATCTATGAAGTTCCAGCCGAGGGCGCCAAAGAGCGCCGCCCAGAGCAGCAGGCCAACTCCCGAGAGACTCCAACCGCCCCACCAGCCCGAGGCCGCGACCAGGCAACCGGCAAAGAAGAGCCCGATGAAGATGCCGCCCATAAGCAGCCAGATCTGGCCGCTCGAACAGACTTGACCGGAGTTGATCTGGTACGGCCCGCCGGAAGCGCACATCCCGCCGCTGTTGATCATCAGATCGCGCATCCCCCTGTAGACGCAGGTGAGTGCCGCAGCGAATCCGGCCGCGCTGAGGAACACGGCGGCGAGGGCCAACGGACCCCCGCCGGAGCGCTCTTGAGTCGTGTCGCTCAAAGGGTCAGCGAGTTCGCCCAGTCGATCCAGATCGTGTTCGGATCGCTCTGGTCGATCTTGACCTTGACCTGCTGACCCGGTGCCGCCTTCGCGAGATACGGCTGCTCGACGATCTGCGTGATCTGCGCCGGGTAGGGCACGCCGCCTTCGGGAAAGACCGTCAGCTCGATCGCCATCGTCGGCTGGAAGTTGACCATCGCGCCCGTCTGGGCGACGCCGGTGATCGACGCCTCCCCGTCTTTGCCCGAGACAGCGAGATTGGCGGCCTGCGTCTGCGCGGCCATCATCTCGTTTGCCTGCTGCATCTGGGCCATGCCGTCCTTCATCTGCTGGCCTGGATCCCAATCCTTGTTGATCTCCTTGGCCTGCTTGTTGAGTTCATTCATGCTCTTGAAGAAGCCCATCTGTTCAGCCTCCCATGTAGAGCTGGTTGAACTTCTGGCCGACTGCGGAGCCGCCCTTCATGCGCTCGCCCCAACCGGCGGCTGCGGCGTCCCAGTTTTCGGGCGTGATGCCGGCACCCTGCGCGGCGGCGTGCGCGGCTGCCGGATCTGCGGCGTTGGCGCCGAGCTGCTTGCAGACCGCTGCGTACTGCTCGAGCGTGACGCCGTTGATCGGCGAGAAGTCGCCTTCGCCGGTGGCCGCGGCAGCGTTGTTGGCCGCCATCTGCTGCTGCTGCGCCTGCTGCGCGGCGGCCATCTGAGCGGCCTGCATCTCCTGCGCCTGAGCACCGAGCTGCTGAGCCTGGTTGATCATGTCGGGCGCCTGCTCGACGACGTTTTTCATGTCTTTCATCTGCTTGAAGAGGCCCATCTTCGGATTCCTTTGTGGGAGGGAACTATTGACAGCAATCTACAGCAAGTCGGTAGCGGCGCATACGCGTTTGTACGTGCTGCGGTTTCAGTCGTTCGGCGTGCCGGTGCGCTCGCCCCGAGGATCTGGCAACGGAGTGAGCACGCCCGCCAGCCGATCGCGCAGGTGCTCATAGTCCGGCGGCAGCGAGAGGTTCAGGCCAAGCTCTTCGAGCGGCTCATCGGCGGTGAAGCCCGGGCCCATAGTCGCAAGCTCGAAGAGCACGCCCGAGGGTTCACGGAAGTAGATCGACTTGAAGTAGAAGCGATCGATTACCGGGGTGGCGTGGGCACCGGCCGCGCTCATGTGCTTCTGCCAGCGATCCTGGTCTTCCGGGTAGGTGGCGAAGGCCACGTGATGGACGCTGCCTGCTCCCTGGATGCCCGGCTCCGCCGGCGCCTCGTTGTAGATGTAGAACGAGGAGCGCTGGTCGCCGCCAACTATCCATCGCGAGGCATCCTCGCCTTCTTGCTCAAAGCCGAGCGTCTCGGCGAGCAACTCGGCGCTGCGGGCCGGATCGGCCGCGTAGGCGTAGACGCCATCGAAACCCTGGATCGCGTGCTCGGCGGGGATGTCCGGTGCGATCGCGGTCAGCGCGGGCTGGTCGCCGTCGTAGACCCGGAAATGGTGCCAGAGACCCTCGGGGTCAGCGAACGCAAGACCCTCGTTCTCGCGCTTGCTTTCAAATCCTTCGCCGGCGAGCCGCTGTTGCCAGAAGTCGAGCGTCGCTTCGCTGGCGACCCGCCAGCCGATCGTGTGCACCATGCCGGCGCCGGCGCGGCCGGGGACCGTGCCCGGATACTCGAAGAAGGTCAGATCCATCCCAGGATCCCCGCGCTCGTCGCCATAGAAGAGGTGGTAGACGGTCGGATCGTCCTGGTTGACCGTCTTCTTGACCAGTCGCAGGCCGAGCGTGCCGACGTAGAACTCGACGTTCTTGCGAGCGTCGCCGGTGATCGCGGTGATGTGATGGATGCCTTCGAGCTTCATGGCGCTGACGCTACAGGAGGCGGTGCGGGTCAAGTCGCATCGATCGCGTGTAGATTGATCGGCGGCTCGCTCGTCACTACAACGGGGAGGCCCTATGCAACAAACCGTCAGTAACCACCGCGTCGCGTTGTTCGCCGCCGCGGCCCTGATCCTCGCGCTGGCTGTCACAGGATGCGGCTCGAGTTCGGACTCGAACACCGACACCGCAGGAAAGTCGGCCGCCGGCGGCGGCGCAACTCAGTCCACCACCACGCCAGTGAGCACGATCGACGCTGCGCTGAACGAGTGGTCGATCACCACCAACGCGCCGAACGCAAAGTCCGGCGAGGTGACATTCAACGCATCGAATGACGGTCAGGCACCACACGAGCTGGTCGTGCTCAAGACCGATCAACCGGCCGGATCCCTGAAGGTCACAGACGGTCGGGTCAGCGAAAAGGACAGCGTCGGCGAAGTCTCAGAGCTTGCCGCCGGCAAGTCAGGCAGCGAGTCGATCGACTTGAAGCCCGGCAAGTACGTGCTCGTCTGCAACATCACCGGCCACTACCAGCAGGGGATGTACACGTCGCTGACGGTCAAGTAGCAATCGCGGCTGGGTGATCTGGCAGGATGCGGCGGATGAACAGCTACGCCGCATTCGCCGATCTCCCGCTGAAAATCGAATCGCATGAGTTTGTGCGTCACGAGCTCGCCGTCTCGAGCGGTTTTGACCGCGTGACGACCGAGATCGTGTTGCGTGGCGACGGCCACGAGGGCCGCGGCGAGGATGTCACCTACGACACGCTCGACCACGACGTGTTGCAGAAGGACGCGGTGATCGATCTTGCCTTCGAGGGGACCTTCGACGAGTTCTCGGCGCACCTGCGCGCTCTGCCCCTGTGGGCGGCCCCGCCGGTGCGCGACGTATCGGAGAACTACCGGATCTGGGGCTTTGAGTCTGCTGCGCTGGATCTGGCGCTGCGACAGAACGGAACCGATTTTGCCGGTGCGCTTGGGCGAGAGCCGCTTCCGGTGCGCTTCATTCTGAGCTTGCGCCTCGGCGAACCACCTGAGATCTCTCGCGTGAACAATTGGCTCGCGGTCGCGCCGTGGCTCGAGTTCAAGCTCGACGCGGAGAACTCTTGGCCGCGAGAACTGTTTGAGGAACTCGGCGCGACGGGATTGGTCCGCCAAGTCGATTTGAAGGGGCTCTACACCGGCACCGTGGTCGACAATCCGCCCACGCCGGAGCTCTACACCAACACGATCGAGTGTTTTCCCGACGCCTGGATCGAAGATCCGGCGTTCACCGACGAGACGCGGCCGCTGCTGACGGACCCCGGCGTTCTCGATCGTCTCACTTGGGATGCGCCGATCCACTCGGTCGCAGACATCGAGGCACTCGAGTTCGCGCCGAAGGGGATGAACATCAAGCCATCGCGATTTGGCTCCCTGAAGGAGCTGCTGGCCGCGATCGAATACTGCGCCGAGCGCGGCATCGAGATGTACTCGGGCGGGCAGTTTGAACTCTCGGTCGGCCGTGCTCACCTGCACGTGATCGCGAGTGTTTTCTTCCCGGACACCCCCAACGACGCTGCTCCTGTCCACTACCACGGGAACGATCCCGTAGAAGACGCCCCAGCCTCCCCGCTGCCGGTCCCCCCGCCCGAACAGCGCCAAGGTTTTTCATGGCCTCTGTGACGTACGTCAAAGATGCATCTTTGTAGGACCGGGTAGATTGCTGTGATGACTCCTGGCTACTACACGTTTGAAGGGCACCGGCTCGCCTATGAGACTTATGGCCGGGGCAAGCGCGCCGTGATCCTGATCCACGGCCTGATGATGAGCAAGCGGATGCAGGAGCCACTGGCTCGTGCGCTTGCCGAAGAGGGAAACCTCTGCATCACGGTCGACCTCGCCGGCCACGGCAAGTCCGACAAGCACCTCTACAACTGGGACATTCCGCGCTACGCCGCCGCGATCGACTCGCTGCTCGAAGAGCTCGATGTAAGCCAGGTCGTCGCGATCGGCACCTCGCTCGGCGCGAACATCGCGCTGCAGTTGGCCAACGACAACCCCAAGCGCGTGCGCGGCATGGTGATCGAAATGCCGGCGCTCGAGAACGCGATGATCGGCGGGCCGTTGTTCTTCGGCCCGTTCGCCGCAGTCGCCAACTGGGCCGAACCGGTCGCGAAAGTGATCTCCGGGGGAGCGCAGCTGCTGCCTGAGTTTGCGCTGCCGTTCGGGGCCAACATCCTGCTCGACCTCGTCCGCCGCGAGCCGAGCTCCACGGTCGCGATCCTCAAGGGACTCTTCTACGGGCCGCTCGCCCCGACGCAGGAAGAGCGCCGCAAGATGACCCAGCCGACGTTGGTGATCGGTCATCGCTACGACCCGATCCACCCCTACGACGACGCGAAAGATCTGGCCGGGTTGCTGCCGGATGCACGCCTGCTCGACGCCAACTCGATCGCCGAACTACGCATGACGCCGGCGCGAATCACCGGCGAAGTGATCGACTTCGTCGACTACTGCTGGGCGCCGCAGGTCGTGGGCAAAGACGGGCGCTCGAGCAAGAAGCGCCGCCGCGCGAGCTAACGCCAGCCGCCGGTGTCTCCTCGGTAGAGGTCGTCCCCGGAGAAGAGCAACTTCACTGTCTTGAGCAGGATCTTCGCGTCGAGCCGGGCGCTGCGGTGGTCGACG
>CAZRAA010000002.1:12155-68631 GCA_964597975.1 uncultured Thermoleophilaceae bacterium
CTTCACTGTCTTGAGCAGGATCTTCGCGTCGAGCCGGGCGCTGCGGTGGTCGACGTACCAGACGTCCAGATCGATGCGCTCGCTCCAGGGAAGCGCCGCGCGGCCATTGACCTGAGCCCAGCCAGTGATCCCTGGCTTGACTTCCAGCCGTCTCAACTGATGCTCGTTGTACTTCTCGACCTGGCTTCGCACTGTCGGACGCGGTCCGATGATGCTCATGTCGCCGACGAGCACGTTGATCAGGTTCGGCAGTTCGTCGATCGAAAAGCGTCGTAGCAGCGCACCCGATTTCAGGATGCGCGGATCGTCCTCATCTACCGCAAGGCCCGCCCCGATGCGTTCTGCGTTCTTGACCATCGTGCGCAGCTTCCAGAGCCTGAAGTCACGACCGCCCTTGCCGACGCGCGCCTGGCGGAAGAACGGCGATCCGGGCGATTCGACGACGATCCAGGCGATCGCGGCCAGCAGCAGAGGACTCGTCACGAGCAACGCAACTGCGGAGACGAATATGTCGAACACCCGGCGCATCGTCGTCGATCACCGTGTCCCCTCGGGCGGCGTCCACCCCTCATCGAGGATCTGCGCTGTCCCCTTGCGCAGATAGTCGATCAGGCCGAGCACGATCGCGGCATTGGTCAGCACGTAGTAGCGCGCGACCAGGAACGGCTTGAACTTGATCAACGGAGCCAGGAGCGCTGCGGCGATCAGCGCGAGCTGGAGCATCAAGAGCGCCAGATAGAGCGTCGAGCCTGCCGCAAGCAGTGCGCTGGTGACCAGCGCGCCAAGATGCAGGAACGGCGCCTTGTAGCGCAGCACGCGGTGAGAGAGCATCATCCAGCCGTACGCAAAACCGTAGCCGTGCGGGCTGAGCATTCCTCCGCCGAGCACGATCGGCCAAGCGAAGCTCATCATCCGGCGCTTGCGCCGGAACTCGCCGCCGATACTCGGGACCATGGTCTCGCTGGCGCGGGCTGCCGGGGCGTCGATCGCGCGGCCGCCGAGCTTGACGACGTTGAACGGCAGCGTCAGATCGTGGCCCGTGACGGGCGCAATCTGCTTGTAGACCTGCGGATTGACGGCGTAGATCGCGCCATTGCCAGCAGTCACCGAGCGCAGCGCCGACTCGCGCGCGCGCACCCACATCTCGTAGCGCCAGTAAAGGCCCTCCTGATTGTCACCAGCCTCGTTGACGAACTCGACGCGGCCGCATACATAATCCACACCGGGCTCCTCGAAGGCGTCGATCAGGCGCTTGAGCGCATCCGGCTCCCACATCGTGTTGGCGTCCGAGAAAGCGATGATCTGGCCGCGGGCCTGTTCGACGGCTGCGTTCTGCGCTGCCATCTTGCCGCCGTGCGGCAACTCGAGCACGAGATCCGCGCCGGCCGCACGGGCGAGCTCAGGCGTCGCATCGGGAGATCCGTCGCAGGCGACGATGATCTCCAGGCGCTCGCGCGGGTAGTCGAGCGCGAGCGCATTCTTCACTTTCTCTTCGATCACCGACTCTTCGGCGTAGGCGGCGATTATCAGCGTGACGTCGAAGTACTCGTCGTCGCTCATCTGCTGCGGGACGGGAGCTGGGCGCACGAAGATCGCGAGCAGCGCCGGGTATCCGAGCTGCGCGTAGAGCAGCGAGCCGGCGCAGAGCCAGAAGATGATTTCGAGCGCGGTGCTCACGGGCGCGAATTATCGCGCTTTCGGCGCGAGCGACTCGTAGAGTTCGATCGTTCGGGCGGCGATCTGGCTCCAGGCGAACTCGCCTGACGCAAGCTGCCGCGCGGCGCCAGCGAGGCGTTCGCGCTCGCCAGGGTTGTCGAGCAGGTGCGAAAGTCCGCGCGCGATCGCCGCAAGGTCGTCGGGTTCGACCGCAAGCGCCGCGCCGTGGTCCCCGGCGATCTCGGTGAATCCTCCCACGCTGGTGAGCAGCAACGGCTTGCCGAACGCCAGCGCTGTGAAGAGCACGCCCGACTGATCGATCTGCCGATAGGGCAGCGCGACGACGTCGGCGCGCTCGAAAAACGCCCCGAGTTCGTCATCGCCGACGAAGCGTTCGATCCACCGCACTCGATCTGCGATCCCAAGGTCGCGCGCCAGCGACTTCAGCGGCGCGGTGTCCATCCGCGCGGCGCCGACGAGCCAGAGTTCGGCTTCCGGGTCGGCGGCGGCGAAGCCCTCGAGCATCAGATCGATTCCTTTATACGGACGCATCAGGCCGAACTGCAGGACGACTGGCCGCTCCACCTCTGCAAACTCCGGCGGGAGCGGCTTTGCGCCCGGAACATCGACCAGATGCTCGAACACGCCGTGCGGGATAACGTGGACCTTCTCCTGCGGCACGCTGAGCACTTCAGTCAGCACACCCTTGCCGTGCCTGCTGTGAACGACCACGGCGTCGACCGCGTTGTAAGTCTTGGAGAGCGCGCCGAGCTGTCCGGGTCGCGGTTCGCGCGGGATCACATCGTGAGCGGTCAGCACCTTCGGTCCGCGCGGCAGGAGATGGCGGTCGATCGCCTGGATCGGCAGCCACTGGAAGTGCGTGACGTCGACCGCCGGGAGCCGGCGCAGGCGCAGCATGTCGATTGGATGCTGCGCGAGCTTGGCCGGCAGCGATCCGCCGGCACGATAGAAGTGGTCACGCAGCGTGTAGCCCTCGGCCGCCGGGCGCGGCCCGTGGCGAAATTCCGAGGTGACCAGCTCCACATCTGCCCCTGCAGCCGCAAGCGCCGCGCACAGGGCGTGGTCGTAGGGCGGCGTGTAGGCAGGTGGGTCGACGACTCGGACGCGCATCGAACGGTGATTATCGCGGCTCGCGGACCGGTACGCTCGCGCAGGTGAATGAGCGGGCTCTTGACCTCTCCTATTGCATCGTCAACACAAACGGCGGCGAACTGCTGGGGCGGTGCCTTGACGCGATCGACCAGTACACGCCGCAAGAGCTCACGTATGAGACCCTGCTGCTCGACAACGCCTCCGACGACGGCTCGCCGAAGTACGCCGAGGGGCGCGAAAAGCTGCGGCTTATCGAGCTCTCAGAGCGCACCGGCAAGGCGGCCAACGACTCAGCCCTCCTGCGCGAGGCGCGCGGCGAGTTCGCCTTGTTGCTCAACGAGGATTCGGAGATCACGGAGGGCGCAGTCGGTGAACTGCTCGCCGCGCTCAAAGCCGACCCCGAGGCCGCGGCTGCCGGCGCGCTGCTGATGAACGGCGAGGGCGCCGCCCAGCCGTGCGCGTGGCGTTTCACCAGTGTCACGACCGCACTCGCCGGCGTCTTCTGGCTACACCGCGTCTTCACCGTCCAGAGCAAGGGCGCCGCGACCCGGAGCGTCGACTGGGCGCAGTCGGCCGCGCTGCTGCTGCGCACAGAGCGTGCCAATGCAATCGGCAACCTCGACGAGGACTTCTTCGTCTACGGCGACGAGGTCGACCTCTGCAAACGTCTGGCCGACGCAGGCGGACACACGCTCTTCGTCCCTTCCGCGCGGGTCTACCACCGCGAGGGGCTCTCGCACGGCGACTCGGCCAAGCGGCGAATCGTCGAGTTCCATCGCGGCCGGGACCTCTACATGAGAAAGCATCACGGAGCAGCGCAGGCAGCGATTGTGCGCGTGCTTGTGAGCATCACCTACCTGGAGCGCGCGTTCGCTGCAGCGCTCACGCGCAAGCATCAGCCGCGCCGGTTCCTCTGGCACGCCCGCGCGGCGATCGATCCTGCCTGGGGCGAAGGACTGCGCGAGTCAGCGGCCGCGTGGAACGAAGCGCACCGGGGCTGACGGATCAGCTGACGGCACTGAATGCGAGCGCCACCGCGCCCGCGTAGAGCAGGCAGAAGATCGTCGTACCGGCCAGGGGCACCCAGAACGCCGTGCGGCTCTGCGCCAGCCGGACCAGGGTGAGCACCAGCGTGGCGAGAAATCCGATCGCTGGCACCGAGACCGATAGCACCCAGCCGACCACGAATAGCCCAGTGTCGCACTCGCCCACGGAGCCGCAGCTGTCAGTGGCCATAACGAGGAAGAAGCCGGCAAAGATCAGCGCGGCGGCCAGCAGCGCAGACGCGATCAACAGGACGATCGAGACGACCCGATCGCCGGTCGAATGCGTTTCAGTCCTAGCCTGCTGCTCCATCCGGGTTTGAAGTATCAGCCACAGGGCGGAGGTATGGATTGATCCATACCTCCGCCTTGTCCACCGGACTACAAATCGCTACTTGAAGAACTTGCTACCAGCCGGCACCGTGTAGTCGTACCGGAAGGCCGTGCCGTCGGAATTCGTGACCTCAAAGGTGAAGGTGACGTTCTTCTTCTGGCACTTCTTCAGCTTCTTGCCCTTGAGGCCACCGCAGAAGGTCTTGAACGGCAGGGCGATCGCGCTGTTCTTGCTGGTGATCGAGAAGCCGCGCGTGCCGTCAGCGAACGGCGCCTTGAACTGCAGTCGGTTACCCGAGAACTTGAACGCGTCGGACTGGAGTTTCTTGGTTCCGGCCTTACCGGTCAGGTTCTTCAGGTTCTTCTTCGTGGCCTTCTTCTTCTTGTTGTAAGTGACCAGCTTCTTGTCGACCTTCGTGCCCTTCGGGTAGGAAACGCGCACCGACTTGATCGACTTGCAGTTCTCGCCGGTCGTCATCGCGAGTGAGGTCGTCGCCTTCTTGTTGCCCTTCTTCTTGATTCCCTTGGTCGAGACCTTGACCGAGGGGTTGAGGCACTGGCGCTGCTGCTCGGCGCAGAAGCCATCGATGCCGATGATCGGGCTCGCGACGCTGACCTGCTGGCCGCTGTGGCTTGTGAAGTTCGTGCTTGCCGAACCGCAGACGCCGTTGCTGCGCAACATGACAAGTCCATTCGGTCCGCCGGCGATGCTCATCGTCAAGTCGGTGAAGATCAGGTCGGGCAGGTTCTGGAATGTGCTCTGGACCTGGTTGAACTGCGCACCGACGAAGCGGTTCGCTCCACGGATCTGCAGGTTGATCGGCGCAGGGATGTCCATCAACAGATCCGGCAACGAGGATCCGGAGATGCTCCGGGCCATGTAGACGTTTCCTTCGACCGGAGTCGTCAGCAGCGGCGTGTTGACCGAGACCGTTCCGATCTTCGCGGTCCCCGGGCAGGCGCGGGCGGCGGCTTGCTCGGCGGTGCAGGCTTGCGCGATACCGGCGACGTTGATGGTCAGAGCCGTCGGCAGCACCACTGTCGTGCCTGCGAGCGTCGAGTCTCCGACGTTGCTGCCCATCTTGATCGTCCATGCCGGCGGGTTACCCACGCCACCACCGTGGGCGGTGAACGAGAGCGCCGGCGTGAAGGCTCGCACCGGGCAGCCGGTGGCCTGGTAGGGCATGTCCTGGGACGAAGTAGCCGCCGGCGAGCCCCAGGAGGTCATGCTGGCCGTGATCTGTTGCGCCTTGCAGTCAGATGCGTTGAAGAGGAACGGCTTGTTTGTGCTCTGCGCGGTGCCCTGCATGTTCACTTCCAGGCGGCTCATATGCGTCGGCACACCCTTGAAGAGCTTGGGCACGTCCTGGAAATCGACGTCGATTCCGTGGTCGCTTTCGCGGATCTGCACTCGACCCTGGGTGATGTAGTCGCCCAGGTCGTAGTCGCCGGCGACGGCCGGGACCTTGATCGACATGCCGGCGATGTCGCCGCCCACGCCCTCGGTCAGGTAGATCGAACCGCTCATCGGCAGGATCTGTCCGTACTGGCCGATCGAGACCTGCACGTCGCCGACCTTGCTGGCCGACGAGCAGTTGCCTGCGTTGGCGGTCGCGACCGGGCACTGCGGCACCGCGGCGGCGCTTCCGAGGAAGCCTTCCGGCAGATGCATCATCACGCGACGGATGTCCTGCTCTCCGTCAGCGCGCGTGAACTCGGTTGAGAAGTTCGGGTGCGCACCAGACTGCGTGGTGCTGATCGTGTAGCTCGAGGCGGGTGCAAATCCCTTGGCCGTGCCGGCAAGCACGCTGACCGGACTGGTCGAGCTCTTGGTCACCGGCGTCTGGCTGGGTCCGTCAGACCAGGCGCTCATCGATGCGCCGGCCGCGACCGTCAGCGGATCGGTCGTGCTCGGGTTTTCCGGGTTGAGCAGCAGCGGCTTGACGCCCGATCCGGCGTCAACTCCGGTGAGGTCCACTTCCATCTCGTCGAACGGAATGTCCGGCAGATCCTTGAACTCGGTGACCAGTTCGCCTTCGTTCACGCCGCTCTCAGCCACGATGGCGGTGCCACGGATCGTGATCGTCGTCTTGCCGGTCATCTGGATCGCAAGCTTGTAGCGGTCTCCAGCCGTGTTACCCGGGGTCAGCAGGTAGACCGAACCCCACAGCGAGTGCAGGTCGGGGTTGACGCTGTTCGGATCGGCGACGTTCTTTGGCAGCAGCGATGTGTCGAGCCACGCAGTACCCACGCGCGACTTGGCTGGGCAGTTCTTTGCTGCCAGCTGGATATTGCTGCAGGTCTCAGATCCATCGGCGGCCGCTGCGCTCAAGCGGAAGCCCGGAAGGCTCAGTGCCATGTCCTTCATGCCGGCCTGAGTCGCGGCGTCGCCCTGCGAGACCGTGACGCGCAGCTTGGTCGGTGCCTCGGGCACGCGGTCGAGGGGCTGTGAGTCGTAGGACTCGTCGTTGTAGTTCTCGATATCAACGCTGTTGTCATTGAGGTTGAGGCTCTCACAGCCGGTGAACGGTCCGACCGAGCCGGTCAGGTCGGCCGGCGAACCGGTTGTGAAGTTGACCGTCGCCTTGATGTCCAGCGCACTCGTGCAGCTGCGCGGATTGGACATGAACGGCTTGTCATCAGCGGTGGGGAGCGTGCCCTGCTTGGCCATCCCGAAGAGCTTCACGTGCAGTGCGCTGATGCGCACGGGGATCCCTTCAAAGCGCTGCGGCATGTCGCCGGTCTGCGCCCAGAGGAAGTAGTCGTCGGGGTCGATGTTGACCTCGATCGGGACGACGACGCGGCCAAGATCGAACGGTCCGACCACGACGTGCGAAGCGAAGACCAGCTTGGCCGGGTGATCGGCGTCGGCGACGACGTTGTAGATCTCGCCGGGCAGCGTGTAGACGTCCTCACTGCTGCCGATGCCGATCTCAACCTCTCCGACCTGCGTCGCCGCGTCGCAGTTGCCGATCTGGGCGTGGGTGGCGTCGTCAAGGCATGTGGGGGCCGCATCGGCCGATCCGACCAGACCCTTGGGCAGTTCGAACTTGGCGTTCAGAATGCTGCGGTTGCCGTCCGGACGCGTGAGGTTCATCGTCACGTCGGAATGCACACCAACGGCCAGAGAATCGACGCTCGCGGTGAGGCCAAGCGCACCTTCAGGGCCGTTGCAGTTGTTCACGGCGATCGTGTCGGCGGCCTCGACTGCCGGGTCGGTATCGCGGCTCCACGGAACCATCTGCGCGCGAACCACGTGGCTGCCGCAAGTTTCAGGGTTGGTCAACAACGCGTGTTTGCCAGATCCCGTCGTGTTGAACTCGACAAGCAGGTTGGAGAACTGCAGGTCGGGCAGGTTGTCGAACTCGGCGATCACCTGTCCGTTGCCCTGGTTGACCGACCCCAGACCGTCGGCGAGGTCACTCGAGCCGTTGACCGTGGCGCGGCCGTGGACGACAAGGCTGCTGCCCGGCAGGCTCACGTAGATGCCGATGCGGTAGCGGTTGGCGGATCCCGTGCCTGGGGTTTCCAGGAAGACGGTGCCGGTCCGCTGGGTCGGCAGCAGCGGCGTGTCCAGCTTGACGGTGCCGATGCGGCTGTTTGCCGGGCAGGCTGCCCCGCCGGCGTCGACGACCGCCGGGTCGCAGGCCATCTGCTGGCCGCCGCTGGCAAGGTTTCCGATGCCCGGGTTGATGCTCATTCCGACCGGCAGCGTCGTGCGGATCGACTTCGTCGAGCTGGAGGAGCCGGCGAATGCGAAGCCAAGATCAAGGCCGACCGGCTTGCCCGCGTGGCCGTTCGGCTTGAGCGCCACGGAGAGGCTCGGGTTGTATGGCGCCTCATCGCAGCTGTCCGTCGTGTAGCTGTCGGTGCCGTCGTGCGTCGCGCCCTCACTGGACGTCATGTGCGCCGTGACCGTGTGCGTGTTGCAGCGACTCGGGTTGATCATGAACGGGTTGCCGTTGACGGTCCCGTCGAGCTTGATCTGCATCTGGCGCACGCGCACCGGGATGCCTTCATAGCGGCTCGGAAGCGTCGTGTGCGTAAGGATGCGCAGCGTGCTTGCGGTGTTGCCGACGATCTCCGTGGTCACTGGGACGCTCAGCTTGCCGAGGTTGTACGGACCAACCTTCACGCCGAGCACGGCGGCAAGTCGCGCGGGCTCGTCGTCACTGGAGGTCTCGACGTTGTAGATCCCGCCGGAGAGCGGCAGCGTCTCGTCGCCCGTACCGACGCGGGTGGTCACGTCGCCCACACGCGACGTCTCTGCGCAAGCGGCAAGATTTGCGTCGTCGAGGTCGCAGCGAGGCGTCGCGACTGTGTTGGCGACAAGTCCGGCCGGCAGCTCGATGTCGAGCTGCTCGAGCTGCTGCGTCTTGTCCTGGCGTGTGATGTCGATCGTCATGTCCGGGTTGCCGGCGGCCTTCGTGTCTGAGAACGACGCGTTGAAGGTCGGTGCGAAAGGCTCGGCCTCCGGGGCCGGACAAGGGGCGCCCTGGCCGTCGTAGGACGTGACGAACGAGGCCACCGGTTCGGCGGCGATCGTGCCGCTGGTCGGCATGATCGAGGCGGTGACGTTCTGAGCACCGCAGGTCTCCGGGTTGGTCAACAGCGAGCGCTCGCCGGTGTCAAAGGCGACCGTCATGTTCGTGAAGCCGAGGTCCGGAATGTCGTCGAACGTCGCCGTCATCTGTCCGGTCGCCGAGGCGTCGGTCGAACCGATGCCGTTGACCAGATCGGTCGAACCGTCGACATCGACACTGCCGCGCACGATCAGCTTCTGGCCCGGGACGTTGACCACGATCGCCATCAGATAGCGAGTGGCCGCAGTGCCGCCAGGCGTCTCGAGGTAGACCTTTCCGGTCTGCGTTCCCGGTAGCAGCGGAGTCGTCAGCGAGACCGATCCGATCTGGGCGCTGTCACAGTCCGAGAGATCCCCGGCGTCGATCGAGGCAGTCGGGCAGGTCGACATCGTGGTGCCGAAGCCGTTGCCGAAAGCCGGGTTGATCGTCATGCCCTCGGGCAACTCGGTAGCGATGCTGCCAAACGTCTGGTTGTCGGCGTCGGAGGTGACGCCGAGTGTGAAGTTGGTCGGCAGGGCGGTCTCGGACGGGTCGACCGAGGCCATGATCGAGGGAGCGGTGGCGAAGCCCGCCGCGCAGCTGTCGATCGTGAATGAGTCGGTGAGCGTCGAGCTTTCGCCGCCCTGGCCCTCGAGTTCGGCGGTCACGTCGTGGCTGCCGCACTTGCTCGGGTTGACGACGAAGCGGTTGCCGGAGATCTCGCCGTACATCGTCATGTCGATCGTGCGCATCTGGATAGCGACGCCCTCGAAACGGGTCGGGACGTCGGTCACGGCGTCAATCCCGTAGCGCCGCTGCGGGTTGGCGTCGTTGCCGGATCGAATCTTCGTGGAGACCGGGATCACCAGCTTGCCAAGGTCGTACGGGCCGACCTGGACGTCGACCGTCGCGGCCAGACGAGCCGGCTCGTCGGAATTCGGCACGACGTTGAATATCTCGCCGCTCATCGCCAGCGGGTCGCCGCCGGCTCCCACCGTTGTCGAGAGCTCGCCGACCTTGCTGCCGGCGGCGCAGTTGCCTGCGGCGGCGTCGGCCTGTGAGCACTGGGTCACGGCCGTCGTGTTGGCGACCAGTCCGACCGGCAGACCGAGCGTCAGCTTCGAGAGCCGCTGGTCCTTCGCGCCTGCCGTGACCTTGAAGTTGAGGTCCGGGCTCGCAGCCTGGGTGTGGTCGCTCACATCGGCCTCGAACGTCGGCGCGAACGTGTTGTCGCAGCCGGTGCTGACGGCGTCGCTGTCCGTGCGCGTGACCGCCGCGTCCTGCGGCTGCTGGCCGTCGGCGATGCTCCAGGGGGTCAGCTGCGCGCTGGAGGTGAAGGTTCCACAGGTCTTCGGGCTCGTCAACATCGCGTGGTCGCCAGAGTCGAAGGTGACTTCGAGCTTGCTGAACTGGAGGTCTGGCAGGTTGTCGAACACCGCGCTGACCTGACCGGTGCCGCCGCCAACGCCGGTGCCGGTGCCGTTGACCTGCGCCTGGCCGTGGACGATCAGGTCCGGGCCGGGCAGCGAAATCACGATCGCCAGCTTGTAGCGCGTGGACGGCGTGTTGCCGGGGGTTTCGAGGTAGACGTAGCCGGTGCGCTGCGTCGGCAGCAATGGCGTGTCGAGCTTGACCTCGCCGACGCGGCTGCTTGCCGGGCAGGCGCTGCCGCCGGCGTCAATGTCGGCCGTGCTGCAGGCCTCAAGCGCGTTGGCGCCGCCGCGGTTGGCGACACCCGGGTTGATCTCAAAGCCCTCGGGCAGGGTCGTGGTGACCGACCTGACGGAGCTGGAGTTGCCCGGGACCAGCACACCGAACGTGAAGCCGGTCGGAATCCCGGCCTCGGCAGTCGGGATGCTCGTCTCGATCGACGGGTTGAAGTTGGCCGGGCAGCCGTTGGTCGTGAAGTCAAAGCTGCCGTTCTTGACGGTGCCTTCCGTCGAGATCATCTCGGCGCCGATCGTGTGCGTGCCGCACTTGCTCGGGTTGATCATGAAGGGCTTGCCCGCGACGGTGCCGGCCAGCTCGATCTCCAGCTGGCGCAAACGGATGGGGACGCCCTCGTACCGCTTGGGCACGGTCGTATGCGTGTCGATCGTGAGGTCGCTCGGCTCCGCGCCGGTGACGATCTCAGTGGTCACCGGGATGCTCAGCTTGCCGAGGTCGTACGGACCGACCACAACATCGAAGACGACCGCAAAGCGCGCAGGCTCATTGTCCAAGTCGACCGGGACGACGTTGTGCAGCTTTCCGCTCATCGTCAGCAGATCGCTGCCTGTGCCGATCTGCGTGCTGACGTCTCCCACAACCGTGTCTGGGTCGCAGTCACCTGTCAGCGAATCATTCACCGGGCAGCGCGGTGTCTGGACGGTGTCTGCGACAAGCCCGGCAGGCAGGTGCAGGTTGAACTCGCGCAGCTGCTCGTTCTTGTCCTCGCGCGCGACGCGCAAGGTGACGTCGGGATTGTTGGCCGCAAGCGTCGAGGAGAACTCACCGCTGAAGACCGGTTCGAAATCGCGCGTGGCCGGGCACGATGCGCCCTGGCCGTCCCACGAGAGGTCGAAACTGTCGCTGGCGGTGGTTGAAGCGCCACCGGACTGCGGTGCGAACTCGGCCGAAACCGTCTGCGTGCCGCACTCGCTGGAGTTGGCGAACAGCGCACCCGGTCCGGAGTCGAACGCGATGCGCATGTGCGAGAAGTTGAGGTCGGGTAGGTCGTTGAAGTCTGCGACCACGCGACCGGTTGCCGACTCGTCGGTCGAGCCCATGCCGTCGACAAGGTCGCTGCTTCCGTCGACCTCGGTTACGCCGCGGACGATCACGTTTGTTCCCGGGAGGTCGACGATCACGGCGACCTTGTAGCGGTCTCCCGCCGTCGTGCCGGGCGTCTCGAGGTAGACCTTGCCCGGGTGCGTGCCGGCAAGCAGCGCAGTCTGCATCTGCGCCGTGCCGACGATGCTCGCGGCCGGGCAGTTCTCGCCGCCGGCATCGATATCGGCGGTGCTGCAGGCGTCGACCTTGTTGCCGACGGCCGGGTTGAGAGTCATGCCCTCGGGCATCGTCGTCTTGATGCTGCCGATCGTCGGGTTGTTGTCAGCCGTGTCGATGTCGAGCGTCATCCCAGTCGGCTTCTCGACCTCGGTCTCAACATTGCTGACGGTGATCGTCGGTGACGTGTCGAAGTCCAGTGGGCAACCGGTGACGGCGTAGTCCTCGGCGTCGGTCACGGTCTTTCCGGAAGCGCTGATCATCGTCGCTGAGATCGCGTCGCTGCCGGCGCTGCACTTGCTCGGGTTCTTGATGAAGCCATTGCCGCCGACGTTGCCCAGCATCTCCATTTGCATCTGACGGATGCGCACGAGAATGCCCTCGTACTTGGTCGGGATCTGGGCGTGGGCGTCCACTCCGTAGTCGCCCGGGCGCAGCACCGTCGGAACCTGAATGCTGAGGTTGCCGAGGTTGTACGGGCCGACAACGACCGGCATGATCGCTGCGAGCCGTGCCGGCTCGTCGCTGTTTGGCTCGACGTTGTAGATCGAACCGGAAAGGTCCAGCGTCTCGCTTCCAGTACCGAGCTTCGTCTGTACGGAGCCAACGAGAGAGCCTGCGCCGCAGTCGGCCGCCTCAGCGTCGATCTGCGCGCAGTGGTCGGTGGCGTCGGTGTCGGCGACTAGGCCGGCCGGCAGGTGCACGGTGAAGTCGCGCAGTTGCTGGTCCTTGGCACCGCTGTCGAGCGTCAGCGAAAGATCGGTGTTGGCACCGCTCATGTGGTCGGCGGCCGAGACCGAAAAGTCCGGCGCAAACGGCTGCTCGGTCGGGCAAGGCTCGCCCGCGCCGTCGAAGCTGGTGCTGAAGTTGGAGTTGACCACGGCGGCCTCACCGGCTCCGCCAGAGCTCGGCGTGATCGTCGTCTCGACCGTGTGGATGCCGCAGCTGTCCGCGTTGGTCAGCAGTGCGCGCGGTCCGGTGTCGAAGGCGATTGCCATGCGACTGAAGCTGAGGTCCGGGATCGCGTCAAAGTACGCGGTCACCTGTCCGGTGCCCTGGTCGATCGATCCGGTGCCGCCGCTGGCGCCCGAGGTCGAGCCATCGATCTCGACGCGGCCGTGGACGACGATCTGCTTGCCCGGAAGATCGAGCACGATCGCCACCCGGTAGCGCGTCGACGCGTCGCTGCCGAACGGGTCCTCCAGGTAGACCGAACCGGTGTAGGTGTCGCCGAGCAGCGGAGTCTCTAGCTCGACGTCTCCCTGTCGCGAGGCGGCCGGGCAGCCTGACGGGTCGGAGTCGAGCTGAGCGGTCGCGCAGGTCGTGTCCTCGCCGTTGTTGCCGACCGCGGCGTTGACCGACATGCCGACCGGAAGCTTCATCGCGATCTTGCCGATCGTCGGGTTCGACGCAGCGGAGTTGATTTCTACCGCGAGGCTCGTTGGGACAGTGGTCTCGCTCGGGTCGACCGAAACGTCAACCGTCGGGGTGCTGGCAAAGCCGAGCGGACAACCGGTCGTGGTGTAACTCGACTGCTTGACGACCGTGTCGCTGCCCGAAGCGCTAGTGATGCGCGCGCGGATCGCGTTGCTCTGGCACTTGCTCGGGTTCTGCATGAACGGCTTGTCGTCGCTCGTGCTCGGGGTTCCCTGATCGGCCGTGCCGAAGAGCGTGATGTTCAGCTGCTTGATGCGCACGGCGATGCCCTCGTAGCGGACCGGCAGCGCCGTGGTTGTGTCGATGCCGGCGTCGGCGCGCAGCGCCGTCTCGATCGGGATCGCGAGCTTGCCGAGGTCGAACGGACCGACCAGCACGTTGACCATTGCGGAGAGACGAGCCGGCTCGTCGGCGTTTGGCAGCACGTTGAAAATGTCGCCCGAGAGCTGAAGATCCTCGGTGCTGGTCGCACCGTTTCCGAAGCGCGTCGTGAACGATCCAACCCGGCTGCTGGCCGGGCAGGTGCCCGCGTCGGCGCTCGCCTGCGCGCAGCGTGTCGATGCGACGGTGCTCGCGACCAGACCGACGGGGAGCTCGAGGTCGAGATCGCGGATCGTCTCGGAGTTGTTGTTGGCGCGGCTGACCTGCAGGTTCAGGTCAGGGTGCGCGCCGCTTGCGGTGTTGGTGACCGACGCCGAGAAACTCGGGTTGAAGAGCGCCGGCGTCGTGCCGCCGCTGGTCACGTACGACGGTGTGAGCTCCGCGTCGGCACCGCCAGAGTGTGGGGTCACGTCGACCTGGAACGTCTGGGTTCCGCCCTGCGGCGGGTTGATCAGCATCGGCCGGTTGGTGTTGAACGTCACCGAGAGGTAGGTGAAACCGAGGTCCGGAATCTCGTCGAACTCGGCGACGATCTTGCCCGGGCCGGCGTAGGACGTCGAACCGGTGCCACCGGTGATGTCGGTCGATCCCGTCACCGTGACCTTGCCGCGCACGACGAGGTCGGCGCCAGGCAAGTGTGCAACTATCGCGATGCGGAAGCGGGTGGCCGCACTCGTGCCCGGAGTCTCGAGGTAGACGTCGCCTGGGTAGTCGTGCGCCGGGTCAAGCAGCTGCGTGCGCAGCGTCACAACGCCGATCTTCGAAGCCGATGGGCATCCCGCGCCGCCAGCGTCGATCGCTGAGGCGGAGCACGCCGCAAGACCCGATCCGAAGGCCGGGTTGATCTCCATGTCGTCCGGCATCTCGACGCGCAGTCTGCTGATAGTCGGGTTGTCGGCGTCGGAGGTGAGTGTGTAGTTGAGGTTGGCCGGAGCGTTGCGGACCGGCGGTGAGGCCGTGATCGTCATTGACGGGTTCGCGTCCCACTCGCGTGCGCAACCATCGATCGTGAAGCCGAAGGAGTCGCTCGCCTCTTCGTCGAGGTTTGAGGTGAAGTCCGCGCTTATCGTGCCTGGTCCGCACTTGGAGGGCGCGACCATGAAGCGCCCGCCGCTCGGCGCGCCCTCGATCGTCATGTCGAGTTCGCGCACCCGCACGGCGATCCCCTCGTAGCGCTCAGGCAGAATCGCCGAGGCGGTGACGGTGAGATCGGAGTTCAGCTTGGTCGGGACGTCGACCGTAAGGTTGCCGAGGTTGAACGGGCCCACAATCACCGGGACGATCGCCTGCAGGCGCGCCGGCTGGCCCGAGTCAGGCACGACGTTGACGATGTCTCCCGTGATCGAGAGCGTCTCGCCGGCTGAGCCGATCGTCGTGATCGCCTCACCGACCGTGCTCGCCGAAGAGCAGTTGCCTAGCGCCGCGTCGCCCAGCGGGCACTGCGGCACGCCGGTGGTGCGCGCGACCAGTCCTTCCGGGAGGTGCAGATCGAAACTCTTGAGCTCGTTCATGCCGTCGGCATTCGTGATGTCGAGGTGCAGATCGGGGTTGCCGCCGGTCGTGGTCGGCGAGAGCGAGCCGGTGATCTGCGGAGCAAAACTGTTCTGGCCGCAGGTGCCGCCTGTGGTGCTGAGCGAACCCGTGCGCTGCTTGGCCGCCGTGCCGGCGTGGGCCGTAAGTTCTGCCAGGACCGAGAAGGTGTCGCAGGTCTTGGGGTTGACGAAGAGTTTCTTCGCGCCGTCGAAGTCGACCTGCAGACCGGAGAAGCCGAGGTCCGGCAGGCCCGGGAACTCAGCCGTCACCTGGCCGGTTCCGGTGTCCTTGCTGCCCAGATCGTCGATCAGCTCGCTCGATCCATCGATCAGCGTTCCGCCGCGGACAATCAGGTTCTGGCCCGGGAGGTGGACGACCATCGCCAGGCGGTAGCGCGTGGCTGCCTGGTTGCCGATCGACGGCTCGAGGAAAAGCTCGCCGTCCTGCGGGTCCGAGAGCAGCGGCGTGGTGAGCGTGACGCTCGCCAGGCGCGAGGTGGCCGGGCAGGCACCACCGCCGGCATTGACGTCGCTCGGCGCACAGGCCAGCAATCCATCACCAGCGCCCGGAGAGAGCTCAAAGCCCTCCGGGAAGATCACCTTCACGTTGCTTGTGGTCGAGCTGTCTGCCGGAATCGAAACGTTCATGCCGAGGTTGGTCGGCGCGCCGGCCGTGTTCGGGGTGTTGGAGAAGGAAACGCTGGGGTTGTAAGCGGCATCGACCGGCGCGCAGCCCGTCGTGGTGAACGTCGAGTCGTCGGTGTTGGTAAGGCCCGTGGCCGACTCCATGACGCCGCTGATTGTGTGCGCCGCGCAGCGGCTCGGGTTGACGATGAAGTTGTTCGCCCCGACGGTGCCGCGCAGGACCATGTCCATCTGGACGATCTTCACGTTGATGCCCTCGTAGCGCAGCGGGATCGTCGTGTCGGCGTCGACACTCATGTCGGCGTTGAGTTTGGTCGTGACCGGGATGCTCAGCTTGCCGAGGTCGAACGGTCCGACGAGCACCGGAATCACCGCCTGCATACGTGCAGGCTCATCAGCGTTTGGCTCGACGTTGTAGATCTTGCCGCCCGACAGATCGACTGTGTCCGAGGTCGAGCCGATCTTTGTCGAGAACTCACCGACGGCCTGACCGGTGAGGCAGTCGCCGTTGGCGGCGTCGCTCTGGCTGCAGCGCGTGGTGGCGGTCGTGTTGGCGACCAGACCGACCGGCAGCTTCACCTTGAGCTTGCGCAGCTGCTCCTGCTGGTTTGGCGCATTAACGACCCTCAGTGTGAGGTCAGGGTGGCCGGCCGACTGACCGTTGCTCGGCGTGGCGGTGAACGTCGGGTTGAATGAGCCGACGCAGCCGGTCGGGGTGTAGCTGTCGGTCGAAGATGCCTTTGTCGCAACCGAGTTTGGCGTGAAGGTGCCGGTGAACTCGTGCGCGTTGCAGGTCGTTGGGTTGACGACCATCGCCTTGGAGCCGGCGTTGAAGTCGAGGCGAAGTTGGGTGAACGCCAGGTCCGGAATGTCGTCGAAGTCGGCCTTCAGCTGTCCGGTGCCCTGGTCGACCGAGCCGGTCGCGCCGGGCGGAATAGTCGTCGTGCCGTTGATGCTGATTGCGCCGCGCACGATCAACTTGCGGCCTGGCAGGTCGAGGATCAGGGCGACCCGGTAACGGTCGTCCTTGGTGAGGCCCGGCGACTCGAGGTACATCTTGCCCTGCGGCGCGCTCGAGAGCAGCGGAGTGGTCAGGGTGACGTCGGCGATCGTGGTGCGCCCGGTGCAGTCGCCGGCGTCAATGCTGGCCGTCGGGCACGGGTCAAGTGCCTTGCCGAAGGCCGGGTTGATCTCGAGACCCTCGGGGAAGGTGAACTCGGTGCGCTTGATCGAAGGGTTGCCCTCGGCAGAGTTGATGTCGATTCGCAGGCCGACCGGCGATCCCGCCTGTGTGGTCGAGGGCTCGACGTCGATCGACGGTGCTGAACCAAAGGCCGCGCAGCCCGTGGTGCTGAAGTTGAATGAACCGGCCACCGACTGCGGTGAGGGACCCTCGCTCGTCATATTCGCGGCGACCGTGTTGCTCTGGCACTTGCTCGGGTTGACAGCAAAGGGCTTGCCGCCGACATGATCCTCGATCGTGATCGCCATTGAGCGCATGCGCACGGCGATGCCCTCGTAGCGAGTCGGCAGTGTGGCGTGGGTGGTGACTCCCCAATCGGAGCGCAGCTCGGCGGTGATCGGGATGGTGAGACGGCCTAGGTTGTACGGACCGACGATCACGTTGATGCCGGCAGAGAGCCGCGCGGGCTCGCCGGCCTGCGGCGCGACGTTGTAAAGATCGCCGTTGATCGTCAGGCCCTCCGCGCCGGTTCCGATCGTGGCCGTAACGTTTCCGACGTCGCTGCTCGCCCCACAGTTGCCCTGGGCAGCGGCGGTGATGCCGCAGAGCGGCACGTTGCCAGTCGAGGCGACGAGGCCGGTCGGTAGGTCGATGTCGAATCCGACGAGGTTGCGGTCCTTCGCCGGACGCTCAGCGGTGAGCGTGATGTCGGGATTGCCGGCAGAGCTCGTCGGCGTTACGCTGCCGCCGAAAGTCGGCGCGAAAGCGGGCGCCGAGCAGTCGCTGGTGGTCGAATAGCTGTCGCTCGATAGCGCGTCAGCGCCGCCGCCGTGCGGGGTGAACGCCGCGTCAAACTGGGCAGTCGAGCAGCTCCGCGGGTTGGTGAAGAGTGCCCGATTGCCGCTGTTGAAGACGACCGTCATGTTCGTGAAGCCGAGGTCCGGGATCGGCACCGAAGCTGACTCGCCGTAGAAGACCGTGCGGATCTTGCCGGTGCCGGTGTTGACCGATCCCGTGCCGCTGGTCGGAATCGTCGTTGAGCCGTCGAGCGTCACGCGACCGCGGACAATCAGGTCCTTGCCCGGCAGGTGTACGACGATTGCCACGCGGTAGCGGGTGTCCTTGTCGATACCGAGCGGCTGCTCGAGGAAGACGTGGCCCGACTGCTGAGCGGGTAGCAGCGGAGTGTCCAGCGTGACGGTTCCAAGGTTCGCCGTGGTGGCGAGACAGTCGGCGCCGCCGGCGTCGATCTGTGCGGTCGAACAAGTTGCGAGGTTGTTGCCGGCCGCGGGGTTGAGTTCCATGCCGTCGGGCATGTCGATCGCGATCTGCTTGAGCGTCGGGTTCTTGATCGAATTGGTGACCTGGAACGTCAGGCCAGTCGGCGCTGCGGTCTCGGTAGTAGAAGGAGTGACATCAATTGCCGGCTTGGGAATCTGCGGCGTGTCGGGGAATTCACGCGGGCAGCCGTTGATCGTGATGTTCTTCGAGGCGTTGACGACCGTGCCGCCGAGCGAAGTCAGCCTCGCGGCGATCGCCGTCGTCTGGCACGCGCTCGGGTTGATCATGAACGGCTTGTCGTCTGAGCTGTCACCAGGCGTACCCTGGTCGGCCGTTCCATTGACGACGAGACCCATCGAGCGCAGCCGTACGTCGATGCCCTCGTAGCGGTACGGCAGCTGGACCTGCGTCGTGATGCCGTAGTCGCTGCGCATCGTGGTGATCACTGGAATCGAAAGCTTGCCCAGGTTGAACGGTCCAACGACGACATTCAGAATCGCCTGCAGGCGAGCCGGCTGATTGTTGTTGTCGGGGACGACGTTGTGCAGTTTGCCGGCGAGTGAGAGAGTCTCCGCAGAGTTGCCGATTGTCGTCGTCACATTGCCGACCACCGTGTTTGCCGCGCAGTTGCCGGCCAGCGCATTGACCTGGCTGCAGCGCGGGGTGGACACGGTGTCAGCGACGAGACCAGTCGGCAGATCCATGTCGAAGTTGCGCAGCTGCGGCGACTTGCCGGGGTTCGTGACCGTCAGAGTGAGGTCAGCGTTTGCACCCGAAGTCGAGCTGGAGAGGCTGGCGTCAAAGGTCGGCGCGAAAGCCGGCGCGCAATTGCTCGCCGTAGTGCTGAATGTGCTGTCGGCGCTGACCGTCTGCGGCGAGATCGTCGTGCCGGTGTTGGGTGAGATGTAGCCCTTGGTCGTCTGCGTGCCGCAGGTCGGCGGGTTGACCAGGAGAGCGCGGTTGCCCGAGTAGAGCGAGAGGTTCATCGACGAGAACGGCAGATCGATCAGATTGTCGAACTCGGCGCTCACCACCCCGGTGCCGCTGTCAACCGATCCGGTCGCGCCGGTGATGTCGCTGGCGCCGTTGATCAGCGTCTTACCGCGGATGATCAGTTTCTGTCCAGGCAGCTGGATGATCACGGCGAGGCGGAAGCGGTTGGCTGCGCCGCTGCCCGGCTCTTCGAGATACACGAATCCGTTGTAAGTGCCAGTTAGCAGCGGCGTCGTGATCTGCACGGTGCCACGCTCGGACGCCGCCGGGCAGCCGCTGCCGCCGGCATCGATCAGCGCCGACGAGCAAACCGCGTTGTTGCCGTCGTTGCCGACTGCCGGGTTGACCGACATGCCCTGCGGGAAGTCGATCTTGATCGTCTTGATCGATGGGTTGAAGCTCGCCTGTGTGCCGTTGGTGAGGTTGATGCCGACGCCGGTCGGAGACTCGGTGTCGGTCGTGGTCGGCGTCACCTGCATGGTGGGCAGCGTGGACGCCGGGAACGCGATCGCGCAGCCGGTCGTGTTGAAGCTGGCCGAAGGCGAGGGCGACGCCTGCGTGTTGTCAGCGGCCCAGACGTCGACCGTCGTTGTGTTGGTCTGACACTTACTCGGGTTGGTCATGAACGGCTTGTCGTCGGCGGTCGACGGCGTGCCCTGATCGGCGGTCGCGTTCATGGTCACGCTGAGCTTGCGGTAGCGCAGCTGAATGCCTTCGTAACGCTGCGGCAGCTGGACGTCGGCGTCGAGGCCGTAGTCACCCGAACGCAGGGCAACGCTGACCGGCAAGCTCATCTTGCCAAGGTTGAATGGCCCAAGGTTGACCGGAACGATCGCGGTCAGTCGCGCCGGCTCGTTGCCGTTCGCGGTTGTCGTGTTGTGCAGCTTGCCGCCGGAGACTGTCGCGACGGCGGCGCCGGAGCCGATCTCGACCGACACGCCGCCGACGACGCTCGCGTCGGTGCAGTTGCCCGCCGCAGAGTTCGCGATCGAGCATGTCTGCGCAGAGGCGGGCGCGCCGGTGAGGCCAGTCGGCAGGTGGAAGAGCACGCGCTTGAGGTTCTTCTGGAAGTCCGGCCGGGTGATCGCCATCGTCACGTTTGAGTGCGCGTTTGCGGTCGTGTCGGGAATCGTCTGCGTGTAGGTCGGGGCGAAAGTCTGCGTCGTGCACCCGGTGGTGGTAAAGCCCTGCGCATTGTCTGTGTATGGCGTGCCGGTGGCCGACGAGTTGGAGGCGTCGACGCGAATCTGGAAGTTGTTGGTGCTGCAAGTGTCGGGCGTGACGAACAGCGGGACGGTGCTGTTGAACGTGAGTCGCATCCAGTTGTAGGCGACATCCGGCAGGCCACTGAAGTCAGCTTCGATCTGGCCTGGCTGCAGCGCTTGGCCGGTCGAGGCGGTTGCACCGGCGGTTTCGCTCGTGCTGCCAAGACCCGCGGTCGGGCCATTGGTCGAACCCGCGACGCGCGCGCCGCCGCGCACGATCTGCATTCCACCCGGCATCGCCAGGTAGAGCACGAAGCGGTAGCGGTTGTCCTTGTCTGAGCCCTGCTGCTCGAGGTACATCGATCCGGAGACCTGGGTGGGAAGCAGCGGCGTGTCGACCAGTACATCGCCGATCTTGCTGGTGGCGTAGCTCGTACCGCAGGTGTCTGTGTCGGCGTTGGCATTGGCGATGTCAGCGTCGATCGCCGATGTCGGGCAGGCCGCGACAGAGCTCGCAAAGCCCGGGTTCATTTCCATGCCGGCCGGGAAGACCATCCGCACGCGGTTGATCGTCGACTGCTGGACGGTGGACGTTGTCACGCCAGACGCGGTCTGCGGGACGTTGACCTGAACCTGCATCCCGGTCGGAGTTGCAGGGGCTGTGCCGAGGTTGCTGATTGCCACGGTCGGGGTGAAGGTCTGGGCCGCGCAACCAGTGGTGACGGCCGATGCCGGCGCATTCGGGTTGACGTTGCGGACGATCGTGGATGGTCCGGTGGCCGGTGCCATACCGGCCGAAGTGAAGGTGCCCTGAAATTGCAGGCTCGCGCCGCACTTGGAGGGGTTCTGCAGGAAGGGCTTGTCGTCGGCGGTGCTGACGGTGCCCTGGTCGATGATGCCCTTGAGCTTGAGCTTGATCCCGCGATAGAGCACTGGGATCCCCTTGATCGACTGCTGCAGGTCGAGCGTCTCGGAGATCAGCGCGAACTTGTCGGCGTTGGCGAGGCGCATGTACGAGTAGTTGGTCACCGACCCGAGGTCGAATGGTCCGACGACCGCGGGCGTGATGATCGCCAGCTTGGCGACGTACTTGGTCAGCTCCTGACCGGTGCGCTCCATGATGTAGACGTCGCCGTTGAGCGTGATCGGCAGGGTCCCGGCACCGGTCTTGACCTCCACAGTGCCGACCTTCGAGTCATTGCCGCAGTTACGCGCGAGCACGTTGGCGACGGTGCACTGGGTCGTGACGGCCTTGATCGAACCGCCGAAGCCGTCGGGTAGGCGAAAGACGAGATCCTCAAGGTTGTCGCGCCGGTCGGGACGGTCGACGTTGAGGTCAAGGTCGGGGTGCTTGCCGACGTCGGTCGTGCTCAGGGTGACGTCGAAAGTCGGGTCGAAGGAGGCGAAGTCGCAGGAGCCGTTGGTGCCGGCAGTGACCGTCAGCGTCTTGTCCTGGTTCACGATCGCCTGGTTTGAATACGTCCAAGGCGTGAGTCCGACGCTGGCGGTGTAGCTGCCGCAGACCTGCGGGTTCATCAGCATCTGCTGCTGTGCGTTGGGATTGCTCACCGGGTTGCTGACCGGGTTACCGCTCTCGTCAAATCCAACGCCGGCAGAAGCCGTGTTGAAGTCCATCGTGAACTTCGAGTAGTTGAACTGCGGCAGGCCGCTCGTGTAAGGGGTGACGTTCTTGATCGACACCACCACCTGGCCGGTGGCCGCATTGACAATCGCCTCGCCCTCAAACTTGACGGCGAGGCCCCCTCGCTTGGCGAAGACGTAGAGCCGGTAGCGGCCGTCGTCCATGTCGGTGCCCTGAGGTTGGCCGAGATAGAGCTTGCCGATCAGATCACCGGTGATCTCCGGCGCAGCCACGGCGACGGTCCCGATCTCGCTGCTGGTCGGACAGGTTGGGTTCTGATCGCTGATCTGGAAGGTCGCCGTTGGCGCGATCGGCTTTCGGAACTGCGCCTCGGTGCACCCGACGCTGCCGAGGCGTTCAGCAACCGAGGGATTGATCTTGAATCCGGTCGGCAAAGTCATCGCGAATTCCTTCGCGTACGACGGCTGCAGGCTGTTGTTTGTGACGACGGGGTTGTCGAGCACCGCCTTCAATCCGACGGGTGCGCCGGCGGCGGTTGTGCTCTGGGTCAGGGTGAAGGTGGGGTTGTAGTTCGCAATCCCTGAACATGATGCGTTCTGGCTTGAGGAGGCAGATTTGAAGTCGGAACCAACCGCCGGCGGCGCATAGGTGCCGTCGGCGAAGGTGACGCCGGTCGGATAAAGGTCGACATCGGCGTTGCTGTTGGAGCCGGAGTCTTTCGGGTAGGCGCGGCTGTAGACCTTGGACACCCACGAGGAGCAGCGAACCGGGTTGGTCAGGAACGGCTTGGTGCTCGGGGACGGAGCCATGCCGTTGATCGTCTGCGACATCGCCTTCAGGGTGATCTCGTTGTTCAGCAGCGGGTCCTTGGCTGGGAGGTTGTCGAGCACCTCGATGCGCAGGCCGGCGTCGTCCGGACGCAAACTGATCTTCGCCGTCAGCTCGATGTTGATCGTCAGGTTGATGACGAACAGGATCGAGCAGGTCCCGCGCAGGTGGATACCGAGGTGCGTCGGGACCTCCGGGTTCGCGCTGGGCCTGTTCTTGAGCAGGAAGATGCCGTTTGATGAGTCGTTGAGAGAAACGTCTCCGCAGACAGCGGAGACGCCGGAGGTGCCCGCGGTCGCCGAGACGGTTCCGACCTTCGAAGACGATGGACAGCCGGAGTAGTCCGGGCTGGCACCGCTCGGGGTACCGTCGGCGTTCATGCTCGGGTAGGCGCGATCGCAGCGGTTGTTCGGGAGGATCGCGTTGGGATCGCCGAGCATGCCGGCCGGGAAGTCGATCACAAGACGCTTCGCGTCGTCATCGCTAGTCGACGTGAAGCCGATCGTCTGCGTGACATTCGGGTGAGCGCCGGCGGTTGCAGTGGAGTAGCTCGCGCTCAGCGTCGGGGTGACGGTGGCCGAGGCGGAATGAGCGAGCAGAGCGGCGAGGACGAGTGCGGCCACGATTGTGGCCAAGAAGGTCGTCACTCCACGCAAAGGGAGCGTCAACGCGCACCCATCACCACCACCTGCAGTCGAATCCATTCGTCCCCGCTTCAGTTTTCTCTCATCTGCACAGCCCGCAATACCGGGCAAAGTCCGTTACTTGGTAGATGTCGGCCTCCTAAACCGAATCCTTGAACGCGCTGATACTCAGTTGCAGGCGCTCTTACACATCGGTCGGTCGCAGTTGGCAACAGGCCCCCCTCCGTGGTGGCCGAACGTACGACGGACTCTGATGTGAGAACACCAGGCTAGGACCGTCGATGCGGCTTGAACAAGAGGAAAACTGCGTATTTGCGCGCCGCTAGATCAGGCGATGAGCGAGGCAATCAGCTCGCGCAGCTCGGCCGCCGGCGGGCGCCCTTGATCGAGCACCGTGTACCTGCCGGGGCGCGTGGCCGGACCGTAGGCAACGATCTCCGTCAGTCTCGCCGGAGAAAGGCCAAATCCGTTCAATGCAGCGCGCATCCCGATCGACTCGAGTTCGTTGCGCACGCGTGCCACGTCTCCACCCTGGAGGGCGGTGGCAACGAGTGTTCCGAAGGCCACCTGCTCGCCGTGCGGTGCCGTCCCTGGCTCGAGCGCGTCGAGCGCGTGGCTGATCAGGTGCTCCGATCCAGAGCAGGGCCGCGACGAGCCGGCGATCTCCATCGCGAGACCAGAGAGCACGAGTCCGTCGAGCAGGCGCTGGGCAAGCTCGTGGGTGAGGTTGCCGGCGGAGAGCGGCGAGAGGTCAAGCCCTTCCACAAGCAGATGCGCGCAGGCGGAGAGCAGCGCGGCGAAATCATCGACCGTCTCTTCTCCTGCTTCCGCGGCGAGGCGCCAATCGACCAGGGCGGTGCGGTTGGAGAGCAGGTCGCCGACCCCTGCGCGCGCGAAGGCGATCGGTGCCGAACTGAGAGTCTCAAGGTCGGCGATCACCGCAGCGGGGAGCGCCGAGCGCTCGCTGACGACGTGACCGGGCCCTTCGGAGATGACGGAGATTGGCGAGGCGATGCCGTCGGCCGAGAGTTGGGTGGGGACCACCACGACCGGGAGCGCCGCCGCAAGCGCCGCCGACTTGGCGACGTCGATCGGCCGACCACCGCCGATCGCGACGATCGCGTCGTGGCCAGCGGCCAGCTCGGCCACTCGCGCCACCTCGCTGCGGGTGTTGTCGCCCACGGTGGTGCGCTCGGCGCCGTCGATCTGGAGGTCGTTGCAGATCGCGACCGACTGCGAGCTGCCGGATACGAGCAACGGATTCTGCGAGCTGAGTTTCGCCAGCACCTCGGTGAGTTCGGCCGAGAGCGCCTCGCCACCGACGACGCTGCGCAGGAAGTGCGGCAGCTCGATCTGGCGCTTCGCGCTGAGCGCCTCGACCAGATGATCGAGTCCGTCAGACATGGCTCTCCTGCTTGTCGATCGCCGGCGCGATTTCTTCGCGCGCGCGCAGGAGATCGTCGTGGTCGTCGATCTCGACCCACTTGAGTCCGCCGATGCGCTCCAGCTTGACCGGGCGTTCGCGGCCGAGTGCTTCGAGTGCGTCTTCGTAGTAGACCTGCACATTGCAGGCATCGATGAATTCTTGGAGGATCTCGGCCAGGCGCGGGCCGTCCTGCGGGTCGATCCGGGTCAGGCCGATGTACTCGCCGACAGCCGAGCCCAGTGGGAGCGATTTGTGCAGGCGGCCTAGCGCGCCGTCTGTTTCGGTCGCCTTCATCGACTCCTCGTCCACGGCGAGCTCGTCGTCGACGAGAATCGCCGTGCCTTGGGTCGCCGCCAGACGCCGCGCCAGCTCCGGTTCGAAGAGCAGATCGCAGTTGACGATCACGCAGCCCCCTTTAACGATTTCGCGCGCCTGCCAGAGCGAGGTGATGTTGTTCTCGCTCTCCCAGCGCTCGTTGAAGACCTGGTCGACGTCGTAGCCGTCAAACGCGTCGGCGGCGTGACCGGTGACCGCGACGATCCGGTCGAAGCCCGCGGCGCGCAGGTATTCGAGCGACCGGTCAGCCAACGGGCGGCCGCCGACCTCCACCATCGCCTTGGGTTGATCGGCCGTCAGCTCGCCCAGCCGGGAGCCGCGCCCGGCGGCCAGATAGATCACGGGCAGCTGCGCCATCGCAGTCAACAGTAATGTGCGCGACGTGAGCGAAGGCATTTCCCGCAAGAACCTGCCCCCGATCGCGCAGCTCGTGGAGATCTGCGGCGGCGAGGGAACTGCTGGCCGCAACGAGCCGCGTGATCTGCGGCGGATCTATGCGCGCGGCGTGCGCAAGCTGTCGATCCGCATCACGCGCGTGCTGCTGCCCACCGGGATCAGCGCAAACCAAACCACCGTGATCGGCATCCTCGTAGGAATCGCCGGCGGTTTGCTGCTGGCGGTCAACGAGTACTGGGCGCAGATCCTCGCGATCGTGCTGATGCAGCTGGCGTTCGTGCTCGACTTCTGCGACGGCGAGATCGCGCGCTTCGAGCGCGAGATCGAGGGCCAGAGTTCCGGAGCGGGTGGCGCCTACCTCGACTGGGTCGGGCACTACTACATGCCTGCGGCGATCACGGCCGGGCTCACATGGGGCGTCTTTCGCGAAACCGGCGACTGGTGGTGGCCCGCGCTCGGCCTGATCGTGATCCTCTCGCTGGTGCGGGTTCCCTACAGCGCCCGCGACCACATCTTGTGGGGCGTCTACCGCGACAAGCCCGAGCTGCGCGATTCTGAGCCGATGGTACGCGCGGCGATGGCGCGGATGGGCGGCGATCCGGAGGGTTTGAATCTTGAAGCGCAGGGCGCCGAAGCGATGGCCGGCGGCGAAGGACGCGGGCTGCTCTGGAGCCGCTACACAAACCTCGGACAGCTGATCGTCTTCCCCGGGTTCATCAACCTCGTAGCTGCGGTCAGCGTGATCGACATGTTGATCTCAGCGTTTTCAGAGCCCGGCGCCTGGCCGGTCTCGAGTGTCTGGGCGCGCGGCGTGCTGCTGGCGCTACTCGGGGCCGTGCACCTCTTGCATCAGATCCGGGCGATCGCCCAGGGATTTCGAGTCACGCGCGCGCTGGAGTAGCGAGCGCACGTCGCGGATCTGTGCGAGTTCGGCGCGGCTGAAGAAGCCGGTCGCGAGCAGCAGTACGGGATAGAAGCCCCACCAGAGGATCCGCTCGATCACGGCGAGTGTTCCGAACTCGGCGAGCACGTACTCGCCCGAGACCGCAACCACGGCGGCAACCGCGACGATCTGCGTCACGCGCCGCCATTCAACAATCAGGCCGAGCGTCTGGCGGGCACGCAGATACATAAGCCCGAGCAGCACGAGGTACGCCGCGACCAGCGCGATTCCGGCGCCGACGATGTCGTAGTCGGGGATCAGCAGCAGCCCGACGATCACGTTGACGACAAGCCCAGCCGCCGCCACCGGAAACAGCGAGCCGGTCTTGCCCATCCGTGCCACTGCCGAGACGAGCACGAGGTACGCGCCGTAAAACACAACGCCCGTAGCGACCAGCGGCACGACCTTGTGCGCCTCGTAGAAGCTCGGCTGACTGGTGAGCAGCCGGACGAGCGGTCCCGCCAGCAGCGTAAGGCCGGTCACCACACCGCCGGTTACGAGCAGGTAGTAGGTCAGCACGCGTCCGTAGACAACCTTCGCCTCGGCGTCCGACTTGATCGAGTAGGCAAGCGGCGGCCAGGCGAGCTGAAAGGCGCGCACGAAGATCGTCACGCCCTGCGCGAGCTTGTAGGCGATCGAGTAGACACCGGCGGCGGCTAGGCCCGCCGCGCGCGAGGCCGGGATGTTGATCAGCAAAATGCGGTCGACCCAGTTGAGCGCGTAGAGCGAGATCTCGCCGGGCACCGTCGGCAGCCCGAAGCGCAGCATCGGTGAGGCCAGCGGGACGCCGGGCTTGGCGATCCGCCCCGCCGAGATGTGCACCACAAAGAGCGTCACGACGATGATCGCGGTGCCGATCGCGTTGCCGAGCACGAGTCCCTGTGCTCCCTCCTCGCGTCCGATCACGAGGTAGAGCGTGAGGCCGACCGTGATCACGACGTTGCTGACCGTAGCCAGCGCATAAGCCCCGGCTTTCTCGTCCACCCGGAAGAGCGCAAGCAGCAGCTCGTAGAAAGTGGAGAACCAGAACCAGACGATCCCGATGCTCACCAGCGTTTGCGCGCCCGGAACATCACGCAGAAGCACCGTCGCCAGGACTCCCGAAAACGCAAAGCAGATCGCGACACCCAGCGTTGTCGTGGCGAGCAATCCCCAGAAGGCCGTGCGCGTGACCTGACGCGGGTCGTAGTCGTCGGTCAGGTAGTAGAAGCGCAGAAACGCCTCGATCGCGCCCAGGCGAAAGAAGATGCTCAGCACGATCACCGTGGTCGCGATGATCTCCGCCTGGCCAAAACCCTCCGGCGCGACGTACTTCGTGTAGATCGGCAGCGTGAAGAGCGCGATCAACTTGGCCAGCACGCTCGACGCCGTGTAGGCCGAGCCGGTCTTGGCCAGGCGCCGCAGGTAGCCGATCACGTCGGCTGCTCCGAGGCTGAGTCGTCTTCTGACACGTCGGAGCCAACGCGCGGGATGCCCGCAAGCGAGACGGCGCAACCGAGCAGCACCCAAGTCAGCGGGTCCTCAAGGAAGGCGGCGTAGGCGAGCGTGTGCACGAAGATCGCGGTGAACGCCGCGGCCACCGCCACGCGCGCAACCAGCCCCGGCCTGCCATGCGGTCCGTCCTCTTGCTTTACGCGTCGGAAGACCGCGCCAAAGCCGGCGTAAAGCAACAGCAGAAAAGCGGCAAGGCCGACGATTCCCTGCTCAGAGGCCACGGTCAGCGGCGCGGTGTGCGACTTGGTGGTGACCGCGGGGCCGTACGCGGTGTGCTTGGCGAGGTTGTTGGCGCGGTAGGCACTGGAGAAATCGCCCGAGCCCTGGCCGAAGATCGGCTTCTGCGACCAAAGAGTTGCTCCGCCGGTGACGAGGTCGAAGCGTCCGCTCGTGGAAGTCTCCGCGCCCTTGCTGCTGGTGAGATCGACACCGGTCACGGACGGGAACGCCAGCGCGAAGATCAACCCTGCGAGCAGGACTCCGCCGGTCAGGTAGAGCACCGGACGCGTCTTCCAGCGCAGCGCGGCGAGCACGATCAAGCCTGCGAGCAGCGCCGCGATGCTCGATTGGCTCAGCGAAAGCACGAGCCCCGCCCAGAGCACTGCCAGCACCCCGGCCGCGCCGAACACGCGTCGGGTCTTCTCGGTGTAGAGCATCACGGCGGTTACGACGAGCATCACCATCGCCAGGAAACGGCCGTAGATGTTGGGGTCGAAGAAGAACGACTGCACACGGAAGTAGGGGTCAAAGTCCGAGGGCTGAGCGCCGCCGATCGTGATCAGGTAGCGGCCGCGCGCGAACTCGACGAATCCGCCGACCACCAGCACGAGCGCGACCGTCACAAGCGTGGCAACGCAGGCGCGCAGCAGGCGCGCGTCCCACTTCTGGCGCGCCGCCAGGCCGTAGAGCAGCGCGAACGGTGCGTAGAAGAAGCAGAAGTTCTGCGTGGCCACGTCGATGTCGTTGGCGTAGAGGCTCTGCAATGCGTAGAGCGCGAGGTAGAGCACGATCGCGACATCGAGCAGCTTCGGAGCGCGAGGCTCGGCGAGGGCGCGCCCGCGCCAGTGATCCCAGGCACGGGCAACCACCGCGCCGCCGATTACCAGGTAGAGCGGGAGCAGGAGCTTGATCGAGTCCCCGCCGATCTCAAGTGGAACGCGGAAGGCGAGCGTTGCGAGCGCCGCCGGCACCACCGCGCGCGGCCAGCGCACGAACACAGCTGCCATCGCCGCCAGCACCGCGGCGCCGCCGAGGATCGCCACGAGGATCAAGGCCGGCGAGAGTGTCGGCAGGCTTGACGTTTCGTCGCCCACCACCGATCCCGCGAGCACCAGCGGGCTCAGGAGCAGCACGAGCAGAGCGCTGATCCATCGCAGGCGCTCGGCGGTCGAGAGCAGCCAACCGGCGATCAGCACGGCAAGCAGCACGAGGCCAATCGATTCGACAGCGGGTGCAATCGCGAGCAGCGTCATCGCGTGAGCACCTCCACAATCGCAGCGGTCGTCCAGGCGACGTTGGGCTGGTTTCCGGTGGCGAGCTCCGCACTCCAGCCGCGCACGCCGACGCGAATCACTTCGCCTTCGCCGAGCTTGTAGCCGATCAGCGCCGGAGAGCCGGCTTCGCGGCCGGCCGACGTGAGAATCTGCGCGCCGCGCACAAGCTGGCGAGACTGCTCGAAACCGGTGAAGAGGCCGGTCGCTCCGCGCAAAAGGCCGAGTTCGTCCTTGAACGGCACGACCGGCGCCGGAGCCTCGGTGACGAGATTGAAGGACTCGCCGAAGATGTTGCGCCCGCGCGGATCGGAGGGTCCTGAGAGCTCGCCGGCCCCGAGCGTGGCGGTGCGGCGGAAGGCGTCGAGCGAGAAGAAGGCGACCTTGCCACCGCGCTGGACGAAACGGCGCAGCTCAGTGCCGAGCGTCGCCGTAATCCAGCGCTCATCTCCGGTGAAGAGCACCGCGTCGTGTCCGCGCAGCGCGGCGGCTGGGTCTGCCGTCATCGCGGCGTCGGTCGTGGTCTGGGCGGTCAGATCGGACTGCGCGGTCTGGAGATACTCGGTGAGCGCGCCTTCCTCGGCGGCGAAGGCCGGTGGTCCGGCTGCACGGGCGAGGAAACGATCGAGCGGCACGCGAAGTCGCTTGCCCGGCGGGAGCGACTGGAATGGGTCGGGGAAGCCGTCGCCGTTGACGTCAACCGGGTTGGTCGCCTGCCAGGCGATCGCCGGCTGCACGATCAGTAGCCGCGCGCGGCCACCCGAGATCGGCAACGGCGTGTGCGCTACCCCGGGGTCGCCGGCCACCGGTCTGAGCGCCTTGATGCGCAGATCGAAGAGGCCGCTCTTGGTGCGCGGGATCTCGACCTTGAGCACCGGGCCGCGCGCGCGTCCTGAGGCGAGCTTCTGGCCGCCGATGCGCTTGATGCTCCAGCTGTAGCCGCCGAGCGGCGGCGCGACGCGGAAGCTCGCCCGGGTGCCGACCACGGCCGGGCGGGTGGGCGGCGCGATCTGTACGCCGGTCAGGGTGATCCCCGAAGCTCCGCGCGTGCTGCCCTTCTTCGGCGGAGTCGCACTGCTGCTCGAGCCGACATTGCCTGCGGCGTCGCAGGCGCGAGCGACGATCACATAGCTGCCAACCGGTGCCGGTCGCGCGCGGCCGGTCCGCTTGACGCCTTGGCACTGGCTCTGCCAGCGGTCGAACGAACCGACGGTCTGTTTCCAGAGGCCGCGGTCGCTGCCGCGGGTGCTGAGGAAGCTCGCGACGGGCTTTGCGGCGGCCCGTTGCCCGCGCACGCGGTAGACGAGGAACTCGGCGCGCAGGCCAGTGCCGGCGCCGCTGAACGTGACCGGGATCGACTTGCGCGAACGCAGCACGGAAACCGAGTGACTTCCCTGCACCTCGGCCGAGATCGCCGGAGGGGCGGTGTCGACGACAAAGAACTGGTCAGGCACGAACGTGCGACCGTTGTTTCGCAGCGTGATGCGCACGCGATAGGCGCCGTCGGGGACGGGCTGGCCGCGCTGGCTCTGGCCGTTTGCCCTCACCACCCCACGGAAGCGTCCGTTCCAATAGAAGGTGTGCGGTCCGACGCTGAGCTTCTCGTCGTCAGCGAGCACGCGAACCGGCGAGCCGGTGCGGTCGACGACCTCGACGGTGACGCGATCGCGCTTCTTGATGCGAAAACGCACGCGGCCCTTCTCGCGCAGGCCGTCGTCGTTTGGCGAGATGTAGCGCTTGAAGCTGACCGAGTAGACCAGCGGATCGGTGTTCTTGAGCCGCTGGGCCGCAAAGAACGCAAAGAACGTCGCGAGCACCAGAAGCCCAAAGACAACTCGCGAAATCTGCGTCGCCCGGGTCACGCGGGAGAGGCTAACGGCGCTGGGGCGCTACTGCTGAAAATCTGCTCCAAGCACAACAATCACCGGCACTGATCCGCCCTGGGCGAGGATCTCGTTGGTTGCCGGTTTGATGTCTTTGACTGCCAGCTCTTTTGCCACCTCTTCGGCCTCGGCTTTGCTGCCTGGCGCGTAGTAGACCACCGTTGTCGCCTGGTTGTCCGGCACGTTGCCGGTGGTGGTGTCGGTGAAGCCGGCCTTGTTCAGACCATCTGAGGCGGCGCGTGCAAGGCCCTGGGTGTCGGTGCCGTTGAGCACGGAGACCGTGACCGCGGCGCGATTGATGCGCTGGCTGCGGTCGGCCGTGTTTTGCGAAGGCCGGTTGGCGGCGCTTCCGCCGGTGCCGCTCTTGCCTGTCTCGTCGCCACCACCGAGCAGTTGCGTGGCGATCAAGATCACGGCGAAGACGGCCACCAGCACGCCGGCCACGGCGAACGGCACGCGGCTGCGGTGGTCTGACGGCGGGTCGACGGCCTCGAAATGGCCCGATCCAGTTGAGCCCGTGGAGAGGTAGTAGTCCGGGATCGGCGGGGAACTCGGCGTGCGCACGGCCGTGAATTCGGAAGTGTCGAGCGGGGGCAGCGGCGGGAGCGGGCCGGCGGCGCGGGCGGCGGCCGGTGTTGACGGTGTCAGGCGGCTTTGCTCGTCGGACGATTCTTCAGGCTCGTCTGCCTCGTCATTCGGCGCGGGCTGCGCGACCGTCGCGTCGCCTGCTGCGGCCTCCGCGGCGACCTCGTACTCGGGCGATTCCGAGTCAGACTCCTCGCCTGGCTGCTCGTCGCCTGGGGCAGCTTCGACGCCGCCGAATTCTTCCGAGACGACGTCATGCGCCTGCGTCTCCTGCGAAACCGGCGGTGCGTCTTCCTCGGGCGATTCGCTGCCGACCACCGCTTCGGGCGGCGGCACCGTCGCCGGAGGCGGCGTGACCGCGACTCCGGCATCCGCCGCGATTTCGGCGGCGGCATCGGCCTCGCCCTGGCGGTATGCCATCGACTCATAGGCCTGGGCGATCGCCTGACTTGCAATCTGCTGGGCGCGCAGCTCCACCTCGGCGGCGCGCTCGGGCTCGCGTCCGGCCCACTCGCGCAGGCGGCGCACGTCGCGCGCCTGGCTGAAATAGAGCATCGCCAGCACGGCAAGGCCGATGATCCCGGCAAAGCCGGCGATCGCGCCGAAGTTCAGAAGTATGTCTTTGAGTTCGCCCAAATCGGAGAGACCGTGGGCGTTTCAAGCCAGCCCACAGGGGAATCCGAGCAGTCTAGGCGTCCGGCAACGCGGATTCCGCCGTCAATCCCGCCGCGGCCTGCACCAGCTCGGCCAGCGCCTGCGGCTTGCCGTTCATCATCAGTCGCTCGACCTCGTCAAAGATCTCATCGACGCGCGCGGGATCCATGTTCTCGCGCTCGGCGCGCACAATCTTCTCGGCCGGGGTGGCCTGCGGGCGCTCGTCCGGATTGAACAGATCCTCGTGCAGCTTCTCGCCAGGCGACGGCGCGGTGACGACGATCGGAATGTCGACGTCTGGCTCGAGACCGGCCAGACGAATCATGTTGCGCGCCAGGTCGACGATCTTCACCGGCTCGCCCATCTCCAAGACAAACACTTCGCCCCCGCGCCCCAGATCGCCGGCGCGGATGATCAGCTGCACGGCCTCCGGGATCGTCATGAAGTAGCGCGACATCTCCGGGTGGGTCACAGTGACCGGGCCGCCGCCCGTGATCTGACGGCGGAAGATCGGCACGACGCTGCCGCTCGAACCGAGCACGTTGCCGAATCGCACCGAGCAATAGGTGGTGTCTTCGTGACGCGCCTGCGCCGATTCGATCGCCCACTCGGCGAGCGCCTTGCTCGCGCCCATCGTGGTCTTGGGCTTGACGGCTTTGTCGGTCGAGACGAGCACGAAGCGGCGCACGCCGTGCTGACCGGCGAGCTCCGCGACTGTGCGCGTGGCGATCGCGTTGTTCCTGATCGCCTCGGTTGGGTTTTCTTGAACGAGCTGGACGTGCTTGTAGGCGGCGGCGTGGAAGACGATCTCGGGTTTGAACTGTTCGAAGATCTCCTGCATGCGCGGGAGCTCCTTGCAGTCACCAAGCACCGCTTCAACGCTTCCGAAGTGACGGTCCTCTTCTAGCTCACGGCGGATGTTGAAGAGGTTGTCTTCGGCGTGATCGACGAGGATGATCTTTCGCGGCCTGACGCGCGCGATCTGGCGGCAGAGCTCCGAGCCGATCGAGCCGCCGGCGCCGGTCACCATCACGACGCCCCCGGCGAGATACGCGCCAACGCGGTCGAGCTGCATGATCACGGGGTCGCGGCCGAGAATGTCCTCGACCTGCACTTCGCGGAGCTGCTTGACGAGGTCGACGTCGCCGCGCAGCAATTCGAAGACGGTCGGCAGCGTGCGCACCGGGATGTTGCGCTCACGGCAGGAGGAGACGACCTGCTCGCGCAGCGTTCCCGGCGCGGACGGGATCGCGATGATCACTTCGTCGGGTTCCGTGTCCTCAAGGATCTTCGGCAGATCGCGGGTGCGTCCGAGGACTTTGAGGCCGAGCATGCGCGAGCCGCCCTTGCGCGGGTCGTCGTCGACAAATCCGATCGGGGCTTCGCCAAGCTCAGGGTTCTTGAGCATCTCGCGCGCGACCATCTGACCGCCGTCGCCGGCGCCGATGATCAGGATCTCGCGGCCCTTGGGCAGGCGGTATCCGCGCGTGGGCTTCTCGACGATCGCGCGCACGGCAAAGCGCGAGCCGGCAACGAGCAGCAGCGTGAGCAGGAAGTCGAATGCGGCGACCGAGCGCGGGAGCGTGAGGCCATTGGGCTGCACGATGTAGATGCCGCCGATCAGCAACAGGCTCGAGAGCACGACCGCCTGGACGATGCGCGAGAAGTCATGTGAGTCGGTGTAGCGCCACCACTTCTGGTAGCTGCCAAAGAGCGCGAAGACGGCGACTTTGCCGATCACGGCGAACGGCAAGACGGTCCAGAAGAGATCCTCGTAGCGGGTCGGGATCCCGCCGATCGCGTCGTAGCGCGCGGGGATCGAGCTGTTGAAGACGAGCCAGAACGCGCCGTAGAAGGCGATCGAAACAAGGACGGCGTCGGTCAGGACCTGCTGCGTACGGTGAAGCATCACCGAACGCCGCATCCTGCGGGTCAGGCTGCTGGCGGGCATGGGGATGAGTCTAAAGGCGAGCGCGCGGATCTGCCCAAACCCGCACCATCCCATGCGCGGTACTACAAAGATGCATCTTTGTAGGTTGCGCCGAGGGCTAGGTTGGCTAGTAGGTGGGGGTCGCGGCGGATTCGGTCGGTTCCGGGGGCGCCGCGTTTTTCGATCTTTAGGGCGTCTAGGTCTTCGAGGCGGTTGAGGCGGCCTTCTGAGAGGAGCTGCTCATCCACCGCGCCGATCCGTCCGGCGAAGGTTGTCCAGACCGGCGTCCCCAGGGCCACGGCCTCGCGGTTCATCGTGCCGCCGGCGCCGATCACCGCGTCGACCAGCGCCACGAGCGAGGGCCCGTCGATCACTCCGCCGGGAATCACGATGTTCGCGTGGGCGAGCTTTGTCAGCTCGGCTCGCTGCTCGGGCGTCCGCGGCAGCGCCACCACCTGCGCGTCCGGGTCGGCGGCCAGCCGCTCGATCAGCTTGGGGAAAAGCTCGTTCTCGTGGCGGTGGTAGAGCGAGACGTCGGGCGGTGTGCGCAGCAGCACGAGCTTCTTCGCGCGATCGAGCCCCAACTGGTCGAGCACCCTCTCGTCGGGTTCGAAGTCCGCGAGGTAGTACTCCTCTTTGAGCCCCGGATACTGAAACACCTTGCCGTGCGCGCCGTACTGATCCAAGACTGCTGGATCGATCGCGTCGGGCACGATCGTCCGCGCCGCCCAGCGGCAGTTGATCGAGTGCTGCTCGCGCGCCCACTCGTAATCGAACATCGTCACCGAAGGGATCCCGCGCAGCTTCGCCGCGATCGTGATGTCGTTGGAGCCGTGGCCGATCGCAAGGTCGAAGTCGCGCCCGCGCGACCAGCGCCAGAGCGCAAAGGATCGACTCACCAGCCCCAGTCCCTTGGCCAGCTTCTTCTCGCCGCGATGCCGACCGATCGCCGTGTGCGGCATCTCGTATTGATCAAGCAACGCCAGCGTCTGGGCGAAGTCGCGCGCCGTCACCTCGACCTCATGGCCGTCCGCTCGCAGCACGTCGATCACCGGCCGCAGCACCAAGACGTGCGGGCTGTTGGTGAGGTCAACCCAGATCTTCAACGCGCACAGCCCTCACGCAGTCGCACGCGCCGCAGAGAGCGCCGCAACGACCGCCTGCACATCTTCCTCGCGCAGCGTCGGACTCATCGGCAGCGCGAGGTTGCGCGCGGAGGCGAGATCCGTGACCGGCAGATCCGCGTCCTGCTCGGTCGCCGGCTGACGGTGGATCGGCGTGCGGTAGTAGCCGCGCGCCTCGACGCCGGCCTCGGCCAACTGCGCCGCGACTGCGTCGGGCTCATCGAGCTGCACCACATAAAGGTGGTAGACCGACTCGGCGCCCTCGATGACAACTTGCGGCGCGGCCAGCTCGGCAATACCCGCGGCGGCGTAGGCGGCAGCCGCCTCCTGGCGACCCGCATTCCAGCGGTCGATCTGCGGCAGCAGCACGCGCAGCAGCGCTGCCTGCATCGCGTCGAGTCGCGAGTTGTAGCCGACCAGCGTGTGTAGCTGCTTGTTGGTTGTGCCGTGGTGACGCAGCAATCGGGCGGTCTCGGCGATCTCAGCGCTCCCGGTCGTGATGATCCCGGCATCGCCGAAGGCACCGAGGTTCTTCGACGGGAAGAAGCTGAAGGTCGCAACGTCGCCAAGCGCCCCCGCGCGCACGCCGTGCAGCGTCGCGCCGACCGCCTGCGCGGCATCCTCGACGATCTTGAAGCCGTGCTCGTCGGCCAGCGGCCGCAGCGCTCCGACCGGCGCGGGCAATCCGAACAGGTGCACGGCGATCACGGCCGTCGTGTTCTCGGTGATCGCTGCAGCGACGGTCTCCGCGGTGACGTTCATCGTCTCGGGGTCGATGTCGCAGTAGACGACGTTGGCGCCGATCGTCAGCGCCGCCTCGGCGCTCGCATAGAAGGTGAATGACGGCACGACGACATCGTCGCCCGGCTGCACGCCGGCTGCGCGCAAAGCAATCGAGAGCGCGTCCGTGCCATTGCCGACGCCGATCGCGTGGTCGACGCCGACGTACTCGGCGAACTCGGCCTCGAACGCGGCGACCTCCGGGCCGAGGATGTAGCGGCCGCTGTCCATCACGCGCGCGATGGCGGCGTCGAGCTCGGGGCGCAGGCCCTCGAGTTGGGAGGCGGTGTCAAACAGCGGAATCATCAATCTGTTTCTCTCAGCCGGACGTACGTGATCCGCGCCAAGAAGACGATGATCGCAAACAGCACGACGGTCGAAAACAGCTCGGCGTACTGCTCGACGATCTCCCAGCGCTCGCCGAGTTGGTACCCGGCTCCGATCAGCACCGAATTCCAGACGAGCGCGCCGGCGAAAGTCAGCGGAATGAAGCGCACGAGCGGCATGCGCTCAACGCCGGCCGGCAGCGAGACCAGGCTGCGGAAGATCGGCAGCATGCGGCCGAAGAACACCGCCAGCTGGCCGTGCCGAGCAAACCATTCCATCGTGCGATCGATGTCGGAGACCTTGGCCAGCGGCATCCGCTCGGCGATCGCGCGGGTGCGCTCGAGTCCGACCACCGCGCCTGCCCAGTAGAGCACCAGAGCCCCCACGAGAGATCCGAGCGAACTCCATCCGATCGCCCCGATCAGCGAGAATGCAGCATCCGGGCTGCTCGCCGTGAACCCGGCAAGCGGCAGCACGAGTTCGCTGGGGATCGGCGGGAAGACGTTCTCGAGAGCGATCGCCAGCGCCAGGCCGACGCCGCCGAGCTCGTTCATCAGATCCACGAGGAATCCGGTGACTCCACCGAGTTGATTGGGGTCTGTGATCGCGTGCAGCAAGGCGCACAAGATGCCATACTCGCGCGCCGATGTACGCATACCTGCAAGTGCAAGCGGCCTCGATCACCGAGCCGATCGTCAACTTCGCCGTTGACGTCACCGAGAAACTCGGCCTCTGGGGCATCTTCATCCTGATGGTGCCCGAGAGCGCGCTGATTCCGATTCCCAGCGAGGCGACGATGCTGTTCGCCGGCTTCAACGTCTCGGAGGGCACCTATCCGTTCTGGGCGGCGGTACTGGTCGGCTCGGTCGCAAACGTCGTCGGCTCCTGGATCGCCTACGCGATCGGCTACTACGGCCGCATGGACCTGATCGAGAAGCACGGCCACAAGTTGCACATCAAGCCTTCCCACCTGCAGTGGACCGACCAGTGGTTCGAGCGCCACGGAAACGCGACCGTCTTCTGGGCGCGCATGATGCCGATCGTGCGCACCTTCATCTCACTGCCGGCCGGCGTCGCGCGGATGCCGTTCTGGAAGTTCACGCTCTACACGTTCGCCGGCTGCGTTCCGTGGATGATGCTGCTGACCGGGATCGGCTACTACGCCGGAGAGAACTGGGAGCAGTGGAAGGACTACCTCCACTACATCGACTACGCCGTCGCGCTTGTGATCGTCGGCTCTGCGGTTTGGCTGTTCATGCGCTGGCGCAAGAATCGCAACGACGGATCGCCTGAAGTCGAAGCCGCGGTCCAGGCGGTCAACGAGGACAACCCGGACATCTAGGCTCGCGGCATGAGCGAGCCCGCCGCAAAGCTCCCGGTGCTCGAGGCGCTGGCCTACGGCGTGATCCAGGGTCCGACCGAGCTGCTGCCGATCTCAAGCTCCGGCCACCTAGTGCTTGCGCCGCACCTGCTTGGCAGCGACTACGTCGACCTTGATCCTGCGCTGCGCAAAACGTTTGAGGTGGCGCTGCACGCCGGCACCGCAGCAGCGCTGGTGATCGTGCTGCGCGACGAGGTGCTCGAGGCCGTGCGCGAGGTCGACGGACGGCGCATCGGAATGGTGGTGAGCTCGATGGCGCCCGCCGCTGTTGCCGCGCTCGGGCTGGAGAAGGTGATCGAGGAGAAACTCAGCCGCCCGGAGATCGTCGTCGTTGGTCTTGTTGCCGGTTCGGCCGCGATGGCCTGGGCCGACGGGCTCGCCGGGACGCGTGAGCGCGCCGATGCCGACTGGCGTGACGGGCTGGCGCTCGGCTTTGCGCAGGCGGTGGCGCTGATCCCGGGGGTCTCGCGCAGCGGCTCGACGATCGTGGCAGCGCGTGCCCGCGGGTTTGATCCGCTGAGCGCGACGGAACTATCGATGCATGTTGCGCTGCCGGTGATCGCCGGGGCCACTGCACTCAAAGCTGCGCGTGCTCGACAACAGGGCCTGCCGCGCGAGTTGCGTGCGCCACTGGCCGCGGGAGTTGCCGGAGCGTTCGTCAGCTCGCTCTTGAGCGCGCGGCTACTCGCAAGCAAAAACCGCGGCAGGGGTCTGATGAAGTACGTGATCTACCGGCTGGCGCTAGCGGCCGGGGTCACGCTGTTCGCTCGTCGCCGTCGTCTAGATTCAGCGCAGTGAGCGAGCAGGACGCATACGCGCAGGCGGGCGTTAGTACCACCGAGGCCGAGTCGGCCACTGGTGCGCTTGTCTCGATCCTGGGCACGATCGACCCCGGGCGCGAATCGCTCCAACAACTCAGGAACGGCCACTACGCCAACGTCCTGAAAGTCGCCGAGAACCTCGGTATCGCGATCAGCACCGACGGCGTAGGCAGCAAGGTGATCGTCGCCGAGCAGATGGGCAAGTTCGACACGGTCGGCATCGACTGCATGGCGATGTCCGTCAACGACTTGATCTGCGTCGGCGCGACTCCGATCGCGCTGGTCGACTACATCGCGGTCGAGAAGGCCGACGCCGACATGCTCGGCCAGATCGCCACCGGCTTGAAAGTCGGCGCCGAGGCGGCGGGCGTGGAGATCCCTGGCGGAGAGCTCGCGCAACTCCCAGAACTGATCAAGGGTCACCCGAGCCCCAGCGGCTTCGACCTCGTAGGCGCCGCGTTCGGAACGATCGCGCTCGATCAGATCGTTGAGGGCGACAAGATCTCGGCCGGCGACGTGATCATCGGTCTGCCCAGCAGCGGGATTCATTCGAACGGCCTCACACTTGCACGAAAAGCGCTGATCGAAGATGCCGGCTATGCGCTGACCGACACTCCGGACGAACTCGGCGGCAAGTCCGTCGGCGAGGAATTGCTCACCCCGACCGAGATCTACGTGAAGCCGATCCTCGAGTTGCTGAAGAGCCCCGTCGAGGTCCGCGGCCTCGCGCACCTCACAAGTGGCGGCGTGCTCAATCTGCTGCGCCTCAACAAGAACGTCGGCTACGTCTTCGAGACGCCGCTCAAGCCACACCCCGTCTTCAACATGATCCAGAAGGCGGCAAGCGTCCCCGACGCCGAGATGGCCGAAGTCTTCAACATGGGTTGCGGCTTCTGTGTCGTCGTGCCCCCTGAGCACGCCGACGCCGCAGACAGCCTTTTGCGCACGCGCTACGACGGCGCGCATCTGATCGGGCATGTCACCGACGAAGCTGGCCAGGTAGCCGTGACGCCGCTCGGGCTCGTCGGCGACAAGCACGGCCTTCGCCCCGCCTGATCACCCACGCGCAACTTCCGCCCGTCAGCGTAGGTTTGGACAATTGATTGCCGATCGCGCTGCAATTAGGGCAAACCGCGAGCAATCGGCGTAACTTCTCTTCACGATGGCGATATCGGCTACACAGGATGGGCCCGAGCTCGTAGGCGAGATCGTCGGCGAGCGCTATCGAATCGAGGAAGTCGTCGGCGCCGGCGGGATGGCGACCGTCTACAAGGCCTTCGACCAGACGCTCGAGCGCCCGGTCGCGGTCAAGGTGATGCGGCGCGAAGTCGTCAAGGAAGCCGACCAGCTCGAGCGTTTTCGCCGCGAGGCGCGCGCAGCCGCGAAGCTAAGTCACGCCCACATCGTCACGGTGATCGACGCCGGCGAAGAGAACTCGCGGCCCTACATCGTCTTTGAGTACGTTCCGGGCGAAACACTCAAGCAGCGCATCAAGAGCGAGGGTCCGCTGCCGATCCCGGAGGCGATTGCCTATGCGATCGAGATCGGCAGCGCGCTGGTGGCCGCGCATGCGGCCGGCCTCGTGCACCGCGATGTCAAACCGCAGAACGTCTTGCTCGATCCCCACGGTCACGCCAAGGTCGCCGACTTCGGTATCGCCCGCGAACTCGACGCGAGCGATGGTCTCACCAAGACCGGCCGCGTGCTGGGCACCACCGACTACGTCAGCCCCGAGCAGGCGATGGGCGAAGACGTCACCGGCCAGAGCGATGTCTACTCGCTGGGGATCGTGCTCTACGAGATGCTCGCCGGCGACGTTCCCTTCAAGGGCGAGAACCACGTCGCCGTCGCGATGAAGCACGTCAAGGATCAACTCCCGGACATCCAGGAAACCCGGCCCGAAGTCTCCAATGCGCTTGCCGCCGTAATCGAGAAGATGACGGCCAAGGAGCCGGTCGATCGCTACCTCACCGCGGCCTCGGCGGTCTCGGACCTTGAGGACGTGCTGGCGATGGAGTCGGCCCGCGCCGGAGGGATCACTGGCGAGGCGACGATCGTCTTCGATTCGCTGCCCAAGCGGTCGCGTCGCCTTGCGCCTGAAGGCGTCTCCCACCCCACCCGTACCCGGGTTGCCTGGCTCGTCGCGGCGCTCGCGGCAGTCGGCATCGTGCTGCTGCTGGTCAGTCAACTCGAGCGCGGCACCGGCGGAGAGACACCCGGCTCGACATCCGCCTCCGGATCGGTGATCCGCTTCAAGTCAACCGGGAGCTTTGACCCGTTCTCAACCGGCGGTGGCTTTGAGGAGCACAACGAAGAGGCGCACAACGCCAACGACGGCAATCCCCAGACCGACTGGACGACCGAGCAGTACCAGGGCGGCGTGCTCGGCAAGCCCGGCGTCGGCCTATGGGGACGCACCTACGTACCGGCGACGGCCGCAACCGCGACGATTCGAACCCCCAACAGCTCGCTCGGCGTGACGTTCTACGGGGCCAAGAGCCTGCCGAAGGATCTCGCCGGGTGGACGCTCCTGGGCGACGCCTCGGGCAACGTCAATGGCAAGCGCATCCCGCTCAAGAAGGTGCCGGGCCTGCGCTACTACATGGTGTGGATAACGGCCCTGCCACCGGTCGTCAACGGCCGAAGCCAGGCACGCATCTCCGAGTTCATCGTCCGCCGGTAGGCGGCTAGGCAAGTTGAAGTGCGCGTTAAGCGCACCCGGGGAATCGACTGCTGGGCGGCGAATCCCGTTATCTTCAACACACTTTTAGGGGAATCAACGATCTTCCAAGGGGATATCTGAACGTGAGTTCGCGTAAGGAGCAGAAGGAGCAGGCGCGCGCCGCGCGCGAGGCCAAAGAGCAGGAGATGGCAGCGTCGGCAGCCAAGAAGCGCCGACTCTCGATCATTGGCGGGATCATTGGCCTTGCGCTGATCGCCGCGGTCGTCGCGGTTGTGGTCAGCTCGAGTGGATCCTCTGGCACGAGCGATTCATCTGACGCCGCAGAGGTCAACGCGCGCTACGAAGGGATCCCCCAGAAGGGCGTCGTGCTGGGCGAGCCGGCCGCCAAGGCCACGATCGTCGAGTTTGCGGACCTTCGCTGCCCGTTCTGCAAGGACTTCGAAGAGGGCAGCATGCCGACAATTGTCGACGAGCTGATCAAGACCGGCAAGGCGAAGTTCATCTTCCGCAACCTGACGATCCTCGACCAGGCAAGCCCCTCGGGCGAAGACTCCACCAACGCGGCCACATACGCGGCCGCGACCAGCCTGCAGAACAAGATGTTCCCGTTCATCAACCTCTTCTACCTCAACCAGGGTCAGGAGAACCAGGACTACGTCACCGAGGACTTCCTGCTGGGGCTGGCCAACCAGGTCACTGGTCTGAACGGCCAAGAGGCATGGGACAACCGCAGCAACCCGAAGGTCGGCAACGAGCTGACCGCCGCTTCAGACCAGGCCAACGAGCTCGGCGTGACCGGTACGCCGACGATCTATGTCGGCAAGGATGAGAAGTCGCTGCGCAAGATCACGGTCGACGACCTGGCCGATCCGCAAGCGATCATCGACGCGGTCGAAGCGCTGCAGTAGGGACCAGATGAAGGCCGACCGTCGCCTCGGGATCGCGATCGCCGCGATCTGCGTGCTGGGACTCTGCGTCGCCGGTTACCTCAGCTACACCAAGCTGTTCGGGACCACGGTGCAGTGCGTATCCGGCCACGGTTGTCAGATCGTGCAGAAGTCGAAGTACGCCGAATTCGTTGGGATCCCGGTGCCCTACATCGGGTTCCTCGGGTGGATCGGCGTGCTCGCGACCCTGCTGATCCCAGGCGACATCGGACGCGGCGTGACTGCGCTTTTCACGGTCTTCGGCTTCTTCTTCACGCTGTACCTGACCTACCTTGAGATCTGGGTGATCGAGGCGATCTGTCAGTGGTGCGTCGCCAACGGCGTGCTGATGACGATCGCGGCGGTGCTGGCCGTGTGGAGGCTTGTGATCTACACGCCGCCGGGGCTGATGCCGGCGACCGCCGACGATCAGAACGAGTAGCCGCGCTCGGTCCGGAAGCGCTCGACCGCGAGGTCGAGCAGGCGTTCGAGCAGTTCGCCATAAGGCAGGCCGCTGACTTCGAAGAGCTTGGCGTAAACACTGGTGCTGGTAAATCCCGGGATCGTGTTGATCTCGTTGACCAGCACGACTGGCGTGCCGGAATCGTCCTGCTCGACGAAGAAGTCGACGCGTGCCATGCCGGCACAGCCGGCCAGCTTGAAGACGCGGGCCGCCGCGCTCGCGAGTTCGATCTCCAGCGCCTCGTCGATCGGGGCGGGTGCGATCAGCTTCATCCCGCCCGCTTCGTACTTGGCGTCGAAGTCGTACCAGTCGTTTTCAAACTCGAGTTTGCCGGGTTGTGAGAGTTCGAGTTCTTGGTTGCCGAGCACGGAGATCTCGATCTCATCTCCACTCGAACCCGCTTCGACGATCACGCGCGGGTCGAACTTCAGCGCTTCATCGATTGCAGAGGCCAGCTGGCTCTGATCCGTGACCCGCGAGATTCCAACTGACGATCCAAGCCGCGCAGGCTTCACGAAACAAGGAAAGCCGAGCGCGATCGTCTCCTCAAGCAGCCGCGCGCGTCTGTTTTCATCGCCGTGCCAATCGCCGGCGAGGATCGCTTGGTAGCGAACCTGCGGGATTCCTGCGCGACCGGCGACCTCTTTGAAGAGCAGCTTGTCCAGGCAGACGGCAGAGGCGGCGACGCCGGATCCGACGTAGGGGATCTCCAGCGAGTCGAGCGTGCCCTGGATCACCCCGTCCTCGCCGAAGGGACCGTGCAGCGCCGGGAAGACGACGTCGGCGCCGAGCAGGCCCTCGCCGGGAGTGATCGCGAGCGGCTCGCCGGTGGGCATTTCTTCCGGGCCAAAGCGCACGACTTGAAACCAGCGGCCGTCACGCCCGATCTCGACGCGCACGACGTCGTGGCCTTGTCCGTGGAGGCCCTTGGCTACGGCCTCACCGGAGGCGAGCGAAACCTCGCGTTCACTGGAGCGACCGCCGGCCAGCAGGACGACGCGCTTGCGTTCGGGGGATGCCATGCGCGGACATTAATGGCTGGCGAGTGGCAGTTGGTTGTACGGGCGTCTAAGGAACGCTGCCGTCGTCAACAAACTTGCCGACTTCGATCGTCACCGTTGAGCCGACCTCGGCGATCGAGCCCGGTTCGGGATCAGTCGTCTGCACGACGCCGTTTTCGTCCTGGCTCGAGGTGTCGACGTACTTGATCTCGACTTCGAAACCGGCCGACTTCAGCTGCGCCCGTGCGTCGGAGGTTTTCAACCCCTCGACATTGGGAATCTTGTTCTGGCCTGACGAGACCGTGAGCTTGATCTTCGCGCCGTCGTCGGCCTTCGCGCCGCCGGACGGGGACTGCTTGGTGACCTCGTCCTTGGGCTTGCTGCTGTCTACCTCGGTCGTCGTCACATCGAACCCTGCGTCTTCCAGCGTCTTGGTCGCATCGTCCACGTTCTCGCCAACCACATTCGGCACCGTCACCTGTTTGGCGCCGCGGCTCACATAGAGCTCAACCTCGCTGCCCTTGTCGGCCTTCTCTCCGGCGTCTGGAACCGTACGCGTGGCCTTGCCCGACGCGATATCGCTGTTGTATTCCTTGACGACATTCACGGTCAGCCCCAGCTCTTCTAGTTCCTTGGTGGCCGTCGCCTGAGTCAGCCCCTCAACCTCCGGCATCGTCACCTGCCCCGGGCCTGAGCTGACGTTGAGGATCACCGTTGAGCCCTTCTTCGCCTTCTGCCCGCCGGGCGGGCTTTGGCTGATCACTTCGCCGGCCGGAGCCTTGTCGGGCTTTGAGAAGACCTGGCTCTTGAAGCCGGCCTGGGCGATCCGCGACTGGGCGTCGCCGGACGCCCGGCCAACGACATTGGGCACGGTCGCCTGATTGCCGATCAGCAGGAAGTAGAGGAGCGCCGCGAGCAGCAGCGCGGCCGCTACGCATCCAGCAATGATCCAGTTGCGCTTGCGGTTGTCCTTCACAGCCGCAGGGGTCGCCGCGACGGCACCGCGCACCTCGGTCTGCCCGGGAGCCGCACCAAGGTTGTCGCGCGCACGCTCGAGCGCCTGCGAGAACTCCTCAGCCGAGGCGTAGCGCTCAACCGGCGACTTTGCCATCGCCTTCATCACCACCGCATCCAGTGCCGGCGGCACGCCGGGTTTGACCGCGGACGGCCTGGGCGCCGGTTGGTTGATGTGCTGTAGCGCGATCGCAACCGACGACTCGCCGTCGAACGGCACCTTGCCGGTGAGTAGCTCAAACAGCACAACGCCCACGGAGTAGAGGTCGCTGGCGTTTGACACCGGTTTGCCCTGCGCCTGCTCGGGCGAGATGTACTGCGCCGTGCCGACCATCTGGCCGGTCTGCGTGATGTCGCCGTCGACCGGGTTATGGGCGATGCCGAAGTCGGTGACCTTGACGTTCCACTCGTCGTCGATCATCACGTTCTGCGGCTTGAGGTCGCGGTGAATCAGCCCCTTGCTGTGGGCGAACTTTGCGGCGGCGAGGATCTGCAGCGTAATGTGAATCGCCAGCTTGGGATCAAGCGCGCCCATCGCGTTTACGACGTCCTTGAGCGTTCGCCCGGGCAGGTACTCCATCGCGATGTAGTAGGTGCTGCCGAACTGACCGCGATCGAAGACGTTGACGACGTTCTTGTGCTGGAGCGCGGCGGCCGCTTGGGCCTCGCGCTCAAAGCGTTGGATGAACGACTGGTCGGCGGCGAAACGCTCGTGCATCACCTTCAGCGCAACCGGGCGACCCAGGTGCTGGTCGTCGCAGAGGTAGACATCCGCCATCCCACCCGAGCCAATTCGGCTCCGCACGGTGTAGCGGTTGTCGATCAGGGTTCCGTTTGCAAGCACGCTCATCTTCAGTTTTCCTATTTGCGGGAGAGCTCCCGCTCCCTTCCGGGGAGCAGACCGCTCATTGATTTCGAAGCAAATACTGCAACACGGTCGCAGCTATCGGAGCTGCGACGGCGCCGCCAAATTCGGGCGTGCTCTCGATCGACACGGCAACGGCGTACTTCGGATTGTCATAAGGGGCAAAGCCGATGAACCACGCTTGGTTGAGTCCGTCGCCGAGCTCGGCCGTGCCGGTCTTCCCGGCCATCCGCAGGTCACCGACGTTGGCCGCGCCGCCGGTTCCCTCCTCAACCACCTTGCGCATCATTCTGTTGAGCTCTTCGGCAGTTGAACGCTTCATCACGCGCGTCGCCTTCTTTGGCGAGACCTTCTGCGTCGTGCGGCCGTATTCGTCGCGGAAGAGCCGCGCCAGGCGCGGTTCCATGCGCACGCCGCGGTTTGCCACCGTCGCGGCGACTTCGGCCATCTGAATCGGCGTCACCGCAAGTCGCTCCTGGCCGATCGCCGTTCGCGCGAGGTCGATGTTGGCGTCGGGGGGAAGCAGGTTGCCGCGCCGGTCGCGCAGACCGCTGGCAAGGAGTTGCCCACGAGGCAGGTCGATCGGCGGCGGCGCGTAAAAGCCAAAGCGCTTCATGTACTCGAGCAGCGTCTCCTTGCCGAGCTTGACTCCGATGTTGCCGAACGCGGTGTTGACGGAAAACGTCAGCGCCGTCTGCAGATTGGTCGGTCCGTATTGCTGATTGAAGTCATTGCGCAACGGCTTGGAAGCGAATGTCTGCGGTGAGTTGCCGTCGACCGTGCTCGAGGTCGTCATCACGCCCGAGTCGAGCGCAGCGGCAGCGGTCACGACTTTGAATGTCGAACCCGGTGGATAGGTGGAGTCCGAAACGCGATCGACCAGGGGCGAGCGACGGGCGCTGTTTAGCTCCCGCACCCCGGCCGACGTGCCCATCAGTTCCGGGTTGTAGCTCGGCCGGCTCACGTAGACCGGCACGCGCCCGGTGCGCGGATCAAGCACCACAACGGCGCCGCGATGCGTCGCCATCTGCTGCTGGGCGAGCTGCTGGCCGCCGAGGTCGAGGTTCGTGACCATGTTCTGCTGGTCGCCGCCGCGACCGAGCAACTGGTCGAGCACTGAAAAGGTTGATCGGCTCTCGCCGGTCAGCTGCGGATCCCAGAACTTCTCAAGCCCGGATTGGCCGTAGAAGGCGTACGAGTAACCAACCGGGTGTGCAAAGAGCTCGCCTGTCGGATAGCTGCGCACGTACTCACCGCTTGCGCGCTTGGTGCTGCGCGCGAGGGTCCTGCCTGAGGCTGTGTAGATCGCGCCGCGCGGCTTCTTGGCGTTCTTCTGCGCCGGAATCTTGTTCAGCGCGTTCTGGTTCAGCGAGCGCGCCTCAAACACGGTCCAGCGCGCGGTGTAGAACGCCAGGAGCGCGAAGAGGAAGACCACGACGAAGAACACGCGCCGGATCGGCTTGTTCATCTGCTGAGTGCCCATGCGTCAGATCACCCCGCCGGCCATCGTCTCATCGCGCCGAGCGTCGCTCGAGATCTTCATCAGCAGCGCCACGAGGATGAAGTTGGCGACGATGCTGCTTCCGCCGTAGGAGACAAACGGCAGCGTGACGCCGGTCAGCGGGATGACCGTCGTCACCCCGCCGACGATCACGAAGACCTGCAGCGCGAAGACAAATGTGAGTCCGGTCGCCAGCAATTTGGAGAACGCGTCGCGCGCGATGATCGCCGTCTTCAGGCCGCGTTCGATGAAGACGAGGTAGAGCACGAGCAGGCCGATCGCGCCGACCAGTCCGGTCTCGCCGGTGAAGAGCGCGTAGATCGAGTCGGTCTGCACCGCCGGCAGAATCGGCGTGCCCTGCGAACTGATCAGCGATTGACCGAAGCCGCTGCCGAGCGTCCCGCCGTCGGCCATCGTGAAGAGGCCTTGGGCGATCTGGTAGCTGCCGCCCTCAGCGTTGAAGAGCGCCGGATCGAACGGGTGATGCCAGATGTCGGCACGCGCCTGCACGTGCCCCACGGTGTTGCTGAAGAACTCAAAACCGAAAATGAACATCGCTACGCCAAGCACCACGTACGAGAGTCGCCCGGTCGCCACGTAGAGCAGCGCCAGGAATCCACCGAAGAACATCACCGCACTGCCCAAATCGCGGATGAACACGAGCATGAACATCGCGAACGCCCAGACCACGACCATCGGCCCGAAGAACCCGAGCGGCGGGAAGCTGATCCCCAAGAAGCGTTTCTCCTGCGTGACCAGAATCTCGCGCGTCTCAGCGAGGTAGGCGGCGACGAACACGACGATCGCCAGCTTGGCGAGTTCGGTCGGCTGGAAGGCGAGTGGACCGAGCTTGATCTGCAGGTATGCGCCGTTCACGACGCCGCCGGTCAAGCGCGGAAGCAGGAGCAGGACAAACGCGCCGATCGCGATCGTGTAGCGATAGCGCTCAAGAATCGAGAGGTCGCGAACGAAGATCACGGTCGCCGCAAACGCGATCAGCGCGATCACGAACCACTGCGCCTGCTCGCGCGCAAGTTCCGGGCTGATTCGGTAGATCGTGACGATGCCAACGCCGGCGAGCGCAGCGGTCAGTGGGTAGATGTACGGATCGGCGTTCGGCAGGAAGACCCGGATGAACACATGTCCGAGCAGACACAGCGCAAGGAAGATCGCGCCATAGGTGATCGTCAGGTCATTGACCTGCGCCTCGCGCGCAATCAGCACGCCGGCAAAGCCCGCCGCCGTCGCCAGCGCGACGGGAACCAGGCCGAAGAGTTCGCGGTTGCGCGCGCTCAGCATCCTTGCCGCCGGGTCGCTAGGGCGCCGTCGCGCCGTCGCCGGAACTTACGCCGACATCGTTCACGTCGATCTTCTGAAGCTCGATCTGCCGCGCAAGGTCCAGCGCGTCGGCGCGCGAGCGCAGCTTGTGGTCGAGGATGTGCGCACGCAGATCCTCGGGAAGCTCGCTGACCGGTGTCGAGGTGACATAGTCGCGCGTGTAGAGCTGGATGCTCAGCGGAAGTTCATAGGGCAACCCGCGGTAGACGGTCACCAGGCCCTTCTCGTTGCCGCCGATGAAATAGACGTTCAGCGAACCGACGATCGCACCGCCGATTGCGATCACGAGAACGCCCGCGACAATCACCGCGCCGACCCAGCGGCGCGAGCGTTTGGAGACGTCGCGACGCCGCTGGAACTCCTCGCGCGATCCGGTCTCGCGAATCACTTCGCCAGTGCCGCCTGCGGCAGCGGTTTGGGGCACCGGTGCGGGCACTGCTTGCGGCTCCTCGGCGCTTGGCGGTGGGGGAACGACCACCGGAGCGACGATCGTCTGATCGCCGGTGTCCAGCGTCGGCTCGGCGTGGTCGGCATCACCGGCGCTTGCGCCGTCCAGCCGGAAGGCCACCACAGTGATGTTGTCGACCCCTCCGTTCTCGTTGGCACGGCGGATCAAGTTGTCGGCGATCTCCTTCATCGGAGCGCCCGAGCCCATCTCTTCGGCGATCGTCGTCTCATCGACCATCCCGGTCAGGCCGTCGCTGCAGATCAGGTAGACGTCGCCGTTCCTCACAGGATGACTCAGCGTGTCGATCTCCACGTCGTCCTCGGGGCCCAGCGCCCGCGTGAGGATCGAGCGCTGTGGATGCACCTCGGCTTCGGCCTCGGTGATCGCACCGCGTCGGACCATCTCACCGACCAGTGAGTGGTCGCGCGTCAGGCGCGTCAGCTGGCCATCGCGAAGTCGATATGCGCGGCTGTCGCCGACGTGGGCGATCGTCACCTCGTCGTCGCCGATCAGCAGGGCGGTGATCGTCGTGCCCATTCCCTGAAACTCGTCGCCGCTGACCGATTTGGCGTGGATCGCGCGATTCGCGCGCCGCACCGCGTCGGCCATGCGCGGTTCCGGCGGAGCGGTTTCGTCGAGTGGCTCCTTGAAGGCTTCGACAGCGATACCGGAAGCGACCTCGCCGGCCTGCGCGCCGCCCATACCGTCGGCGACCACGAACAGCGGCGAGCGCACGAAGTACGAGTCCTCGTTGGCTTTGCGCACGCGTCCGACGTCGGACGCCGCGGCGAAATCGACTACGCGGAGCATCGACTACTCCTCATACCTGAACTCGGTGTCGCCAATCGTGATCTTGTCGCCTGGGTTGAGCTGCTGCGGTCCATCGACGCGCGCGCCGTTCAAGTAGGTGCCGTTTGTCGAGCCGAGGTCCTCAAGATAGTTGTGCGGCCCACGGGGAGTGATCCGCGCGTGACGGGCCGACGCAAATACGTCGTCGACGATCACTTCCGCCGGCTTGTCGCGGCCGAGCAGCAATCCGCCCAAGAGATCGAACGAACTGCCCGTCTCGTACTTGTTGGCGGCCACCACCACCAGGCGCGGGCGCACCCCGGCCTTCAGGTCGATCGGCGCCTGGCCTTCGCCGGAGCCGAGCAGCGGATCGAAGTCAGCCTGATCGCTGCCGACGAGATCGCGCGACGAACTGCGCACCACCCAGACGATGAATACGAAGAGCAGGGCGAGGAACGCGAACTTGAGCGCGACTGCGATCGGGTCATCCATCGCAGATCACTCCAGCACGAACTTCAGGACGGTGTTTCCAAGTTCGACGACGTCCCCGCCGCGCAACACGGCGGGGCCTGCCAGCGCGCCGCCGTTCAGCCGGGTGCCGTTGGTTGAGCCCATGTCGCTGACTACCCAATCCGAACCTTGAGCGCGGAACTCCACATGTCGGCGCGAGATGTTCGGGTCGTCGAGCTTGATGTCCGAGTCGCGTCCGCGGCCGACGACAGTTGCCGGAGAGCTGAGCGCAAAGCGCCGGTCGCCAGACTCGAGCACTGCTCGCAGCGCCACCGCCGGCGCGGCGGCTTCGAGTTCCTGCGGCGGAGCCTGCAGATCGCGCACGTTATAGACCTGCGTGTGACCAGACGGAGCCTGCGGCTCGACCGGCTGCACGTCCTCTTCGGGCGCATCGGCCAGGCGCGCCTGGATGCCGAAGAGCCCGAGCTCGAGTCGATCTTCGGTCTCGAATGAAACGGTCGGGCGCGAGAGCAGGGAATAGCCGCGCTTCCTCGCGTGTTCAAGCAGGTAGAGCGAGAGCTCGCGCTGGAGGCCGTCCTCGTAGTGCGAGAACTGCTCGCGATCCTGCGGGGAGAGAAAGACGGTGTACTCGTTGGGCGCGTAGGTGCGCGAGATCGACGCGGCGCGGTGGGCGTCCATCTCGCGCGCGAGTTTGCGTGCCAGCTCGATCGGCTGGACCTCGGATTTGAACGCCGACTTGAAGCCGCCTTCGATCAGGCGTTCGAGTTTGGATTCGAAGTTCTTGAGAAAATTCACGCTCTCACATGCCCGCCTGAGCGCCCAGCGCGCGCACGGGCCCGTTGGGGTTCAAAAACCCTACCCTTCCCGGCCCTCAGGAAGGCCGCGCAGGCCAGGCCCAGTACGGCCACGACGCCGGTCGCGATAAACACCGCCGAGGCCGGCTGCTCAAACACCTGACCGACCGCGATCTGTCCTGCAACAAATGCTCCGGCGAGCAGCGCCCAGCTCCAGAGCGGTGCCCAGTGATCGTGCAACAACACCGCGATCGCCCCGGCCAGCGCCCAGACGCCGAGCGAGGCAAGGTAGGCAGGCTCTGCAAACGCGCCGAGCGAGTGCAGAGCCACATCGGCGAATTGCCTGACTTCTTCGGGCTTATCGGCCCCCGGAGGCAGACTGAGCGCGAGTGAGGCGCCAGACATCGCCTGCGCTGCGACCACCCAGGCAAACGCCCCGGCGCCCGCCAGGGCCCCGTCGAGCACGCGCGGCAGAGGGGTCATCGCGGCAAGCGCAGCAACCAGCGCCGGGAGCACCAGAAACATCGCCGAGCCGACCTGCCCGGTGGCCGCGAGCGCAACCGCGCCTGCCGTGGCGGCCAGCGCCCAGCCAGCGCGTGGCATCAGGAAGACGAGAGCCGCAGCGATCGCCGGCTCGATTGGCGAGAGTTTGATCTCGGCGGCGAGCATGGTCGTAAGGCAAAGTCCCGCCGCAGCGGCGGCGAGCACGAATCTTGAGAGCCGCCCTCCGCTCTCATTCCACTCGGCGGCTTGGTGCGACGCGCGGATCGCCGGTCGGTCGTGCGTGTAGCTGTCAGAGCGCGTGGCCGGCGCTCGGCCGAAGAGTCCGCGCAACCGCGAGCTCATTGTGGGGGCGGCGAGCTGGTGGGAGAGCTCGGGCAGCGCGTCGTAGATCGCCGCGCCCAGCTCGACGATGTCCGGGCGCAGGTGCGGGTCGGGCTCCAGGCAGCAGTCGATCGTCCAGCTCAGATCCGGCGGCAGATCGCGCCGGGCGCGCGCCAGCCGCGAGCGGCGGCCTTTGCCGGGGCCGGCGCCGGTGAAGCACTCAAAAAGCACAAGCGCCAGCGAGTACACGTCGCTTGCCGGAGTCGCCGGCTCGCCGGCCTCCTGCTCGGGCGCCACATAGCCGCGCGACCCCGCGTGCGGTCCGGCGTGTTCGCGACCGCCATGCTCGCTGGGGTCGACAATGCTGGCGATCCCGAAGTCCATCAGCTTGGCCGGCTGCACGCGCCATCCGCCAGAACCCTCAAGCCAAGCGCTTGTGACCATTACGTTGGCGGGCTTGACGTCACGATGCACGACGCCCTGCTTGTGTGCGTGAGCGAGCGCCTCGCAGAGGGCGTAGCCAATACGACCGGCGTCGTTGTCGGAGAGCAAGCCCTCGTCGATCATCTGTCCGAGCGTGTGTCCGTGCACCAGCTCGTTGATCATGTAGATGCAGTCGTCTTCGCTGACCACCTCATACAGGGAAACGATCGCCGGGTGATTCAGCCGCGCGGTGGCGCGCGCTTCGCGCAAGGCGTCGGCGGCGTCGGTCAGTTCGGTGTCGAGTTGCAGCTCCTTGATCGCCACCGGGCGCTCGAGCAGCATGTCAAAGCCCTCCCAGACCGTGCCAAAGCCGCCACTGCCGAGCGGAACGAGCAGCTCGAAGCGATCGCGCAGACGCACCACGCGGTCGCGTGGCCGAAGGGCGCGGGTGGTGCGCTCGCGCAACGTCTGGGTGCGGAATCCCATAGCTTGGTCTTTCGCTGACGCTTGCGGGGTGCCTGCAAGCTGACTCGCGCAATCGCCGCTGGGAAGGGGGAATCCGCCCGGTCGGCGGTGAATACTTCGTTACGATCCTCGCGCTCTTCCCGGAGCACTCGCAATGGCATCCTTCTCAGGCGACGAAAACGACGGGCCCGGCCGTTTCCAGCGTCCGCGTCAGCCCGACTCAGAGCACCAGCAGGTGATGCAGCGCCGTGCCGTCGCGGCCGGCTTGATCGTGCTCTTCCTGATCGTCATCTTGTTCCTTGCCAAGGGCTGCCAGAGCACTCGTCAGACGAACGCCGTCAAGGACTTCGTCAAGCAGACCAACTCGATCATCACCCAGTCCAATCAGACTTCGAAGGACTTCTTCGATCTGCTCAAGGACCCGGGCGACGCCTCGGCGACCGACATCGAGACTTCCGTCAACGTCCAGCGCTCACAAGCCTCGGAGCTGGTGCGCCAGGCCGCCGACCTGGACGCATCGGGCGACGACCTGACTGCCGCTAGGCAGTATCTCGTCGAGACGCTGGAGTTCCGCCGCGACGGACTGACGCAGATTTCGAAAGAGATTGGCCAGGCGCTGGGCGACCAGGACCCCGAGGCGGCAACCGAGAAGATCGCCGCCAACATGCAGCAGTTCCTGACCAGCGACGTGATCTACTCGCAGCGCGCCTACGCCTACATGAACGCGGCGATTGAGGATCGCGACATCAAGGGTGAAGAGATTCCCGCCAGCCAGTTCCTCCCGAGCCTTGAGTGGCTCGACCCGGCGCAGGTTGAAGACGTCTTCGCGCGGGCACGCGGCGGGGGCAGTGACACGGCCGCGACGCCCGGCACGCACGGCACCGGCATCACGGGTGTCACAGTGCAGCCCTCGGGCACGGCGCTTGCCGAAGGCCAGACCAACGATTTGAAGGGCGCGTCGTCAATTGAAGTCGACGTGCAGAACCAGGGCGAGAACGACGAGACCAGCGTGATCGTCTCCTACACAATCACCGGATCGGGCGCGGCCATTCGCCAGAACAAGACGATTCCTTCGATCAAGGCCGGTGAGACGGTCAAGGTCACGCTCCCACTGTCGAAGATCCCCGCTTCGGGCGCCACGGCGACGATGAAAGTCACCGTCAAGAAGGTGCCCGGCGAAGAGAACCTCGACAACAACACGCAGACCTTCGACGTCACCTTCTGAGCCCCGGCCAGACGGGCAGTAGGCTGAGGTTGATGAGCACTCCGCAGGGTCTGTATCAGTGGCTGGCGCTCGCCGGGGCGGCGATCGCGGTTCTCTGCCTGTTGCTGTTGATCTGGAACGCTCTCGCGCTCAGGCGGGTGCGCCGCGCACAGAAGGTCATCCTCGCCGGAGGGCAGCGCGATGTGGTCGCGCACGCCGAGGCATTGCAGCGGGAGTTCGTGACGCTGCGTGACTGGCTCGATGATGTCTCGGTCGTGCTTGACAAGCGCATGTCGCGGCTTGAGACGCGGCTCGACGGCGCCGTCACCCACACGGCAATGGTCCGCTACGACGCCTTCGGCGCGAAGTCCGGAAAGCAGTCGAGCAGCGTTGCCCTGCTCGACGAGCACAAGACCGGCGTCGTGCTGACGGCGATCGTCAGTCGCAACTTCTCCCACCTCTACGTCAAGAACCTCACAGCTGGCATATCTGACATCGATCTCTCGCCGGAGGAGCGCCACGCAGTCGAGCTGGCGTTCGCCGCGCCCGGTGAGCCACCGGCGCCGCCGGCCCCGCCGGCACCGACCCGGGTTGTCAGCGCCTCGCCGGCCAAACCACCGGAGCCGCCGGGAACTCCCGAGGTGCGCCAAAACGATCAGCAGCAGGCGGGCATTGACCGCTGAGGGTCAGTCAGGACCCCGCCGGATCGGCCACCTCGGACCGCCGGGCACCCACGGCGAGGAAGCATTGCGCGCTGCGCTCGGCGAGCAGGTCGAGGGAGTCACCCTGGTTGCGCTCGAATCGAACGGCGACGTCGTGCGCGCCGTCGAACGCGGGGACGTCGAAGCCGGGTTCGTGCCGATTGAGAACTCAATCGAGGGTGCCGTCACCGAGACGCTCGACGCGCTGGTGCACGACGCGCCGGGCGTTCAGATCGTCGGTGAAGTCGTCTGGCCGGCGCACCATTGCTTGATCGCCGCTGAAGATATGCCTCTGGAGGCGATCGGAATTGTCACCTCGCACCCGCAGGCGCTCGCGCAGTGCGCACGCTTCATCGCGGAGAACATGCCGCGTGCCGAGAAGCTCGCGCAGGTCTCCACGGCCGGCGCGGTGCGTCACGCAATCGTCAACGCCGACGGATACGCGGCGATCGGTTCGTCGATTGCCGCCGAGATCTATGGCGGAGTCGTCCTGCGTTCGAACATAGAAGACGTCGCCGGTAACAAGACCCGCTTCGTCTGGCTGGCGAAGCAGCCGCTGGATTCGCCCTGGGCCGGCAACCCGGGCGACGCCGCGACGAAGACGTCCCTGGTCTTCTCGGGTTTCAACGACACCTCTCCGGGCGGCCTCGTGAGCATCCTTAGCGAGTTTGCTGAACGTGACGTGAATATGAGCAAGATCGAATCGCGACCGGAGCGCACGTCGCTCGGGCACTATCTCTTCTTCGTGGATCTCGACGGAGCGACAGATGACGCGCCCGTGACCGACGCGATCGAAGGTGTGCGCTCGAAGGTGAAGTCCCTGCGCGTACTCGGCTCCTTCAACGCGTTCGAGGCCGAGTAGCGCTCGCGCCGCCCGCGGCGCCCTCTAGACTGCCAAGCAATCCGATGGCCAGCAAGGCGGCGCCACGCTCGAGCAGTGACTGCTCTGAGCCCGGCGAGGTAACCGGGCTCACCCGGCCGGAGATTCTCGACTCTCCGGCTGCTGGTTCTCTTGCGCCGCAAACGCCCGCCGGAGCCCGATTCTCATCGCTGACCGGCCCGCCGCCTTCGCTCCACGTGCACCAAGAGGGCAGCGCCCTTCGCGGTCGAGTGCTGGTGCTGAACGCCTCGTTCGAGCCGATCAACGTCTGCACCGTACGCCGGGCGATCGTGCTGATTTTGAAGGAAAAGGCCGAGGTGCTTGACGAACACGACATCGAACTGCACTCGGAGCGCAGCTCGATGACGCGACCGGCCGTGATCCGCCTGCGCACCTACGTGCGGATTCCGTACCAGTCATTCCGCCGCAAGATCACGCGTCGTGCAGTCTTCGCTCGCGACGGCTGGGAGTGTCAATACTGCGGCCGCAAGGGTTCGTTGACGATGGACCATGTCGTGCCGCGCAGCAAGGGCGGTGACACCTCATGGGAGAACGTCGTCGCTTGCTGCGCGACGTGCAATCGCCGCAAGGGCGACCGCAGCGTCTCGCAGAGCGGCATGAAACTCCGCACGCGTCCGCTGCCGCCGCACCCGACGATCTTCATTCATGTGGCCTCGCCGACGATTCC
>CAZRAA010000003.1:0-64522 GCA_964597975.1 uncultured Thermoleophilaceae bacterium
GCTTTCGTCCAAACCATCCGCGCGATCCGCGCGCAGTCACCGGACACGCAGATCGAGGTCCTCACCCCAGACTTCCGCGGTCAGGAGATGCCGCTGGCGAAGGTGATCGCCGCGCGCCCCGACGTCTTCAATCACAACGTCGAAGTCGTCCCGCGGCTCTACTCGTACGCCCGCCGCGGCTCTACCTTCGCGCGCTCGTCCCGCGTTCTGAAGAACGCCAAGCTGCTCGGCGGCGACGAAGTCTCAACCAAGTCCGGCCTGATGTTGGGCCTTGGCGAGAGTAAAGAAGAAGTGATCGAGACGTTCAAGCTCCTGCGCGAGAACCTCGTACAGGTGCTCACAGTCGGCCAGTACCTGCGCCCCACGCGCAATCACCTGCCAGTTGTGCGCTACTGGCATCCGGACGAGTTCAAGGAACTCGAAACCGCCGCCTACGAACTTGGCTTCGAGTCGGTCGCCGCCGGCCCGCTTGTGCGCAGCAGCTACCACGCCGACGAGCACGCGCCAAAGGCACTGCGCGAGAAGCGCCAGAACCGACTGGCCGATCGGGCCCTCGCCGGCTAGTCGAGATAGCTGACGAAGTCTTCGGTGCCGGCGCGCTGACCAGGCTTGGGCAACACTGTCCCGGGCTTCCCCAGGTAGACGAGGCCCAGTGGCTCCTCGCCGGCGTCAATCCCGAGCGCTGCAGCCCCGTCAGCCGATTGCAGCACACCCGGCGAGCGCCAGAAGCTTGCGTATCCGCGTTCTGTTGCCGCGAGCAAGAGGATGTACGTTGCGACCGAGCTGCTTGAGAAGTCCTCGGTGTCGAGCTTGGGGTCGGGGTTTCGCACGCTCGTCACGGCGATCAGGGTCGGTGCTCGTTCGAGCTTTCTCACCGCGACCTCCGCGATCGTCTCCGCGTCAGCACCCTCGGGTGCCGACTCGCGGGCCTGACGCTCGACGACCGCGCGCAATCGCGCCATCGCGTCCGGGCCGACAACGCGAAACCGCCAGGGCTGAGTCAGCTTGTGGTTGGGTGCCCAGCGCGCCAGCTCGAAAAGCTCTTCGAGCTCCTCGCGCGTCAGCGGCGCGCCTGAGAACGATTTCCAGGTTCGGCGTCCGCGGATTGCTTCGGTCACTTCCATGCGCGGCAGATTAATCACAAAGGCCCGGCTCGCATCATGCGATCCGGGCCTGAGTCGCGTTTTACCGCGTGTGACCTGTCCCTTCGTTGAACCCCCCAGGACAAGCTTTTCGCTCGGCGGAGGGTGGGGGGTTCTGACTGCCCGGAAGAGTTAAGGGTTTGCGACCTCTTGCGTGTCGCGAGCTGCCCGCCCCTTGCGAAAGACGTGCTCACACGAGCCGCCGCTGTCGGTGCTGGTGGCATCGAGGATCACGTCCTTCCAGTCGAGCACAGCAGTGTCCTCGCCGGGGCCGCAGTCGATCACATCGCGCTCGCCGTCCCGCGTGCGAAATGTGTCGTCGCCATCTCCACCATGCAGCGTGTCGCCGCGGTGGTCGTGTCTGCTGTGAACGTCGCCGCGCGCCAGGGCCCAGAGCGTGTCGTTTCCTTCGTCGCCCCAGGATTCATCGCGCCCGCGGTTGGCGTAGATCGTGTCGTTGCCTGCCCCGCCACGCTGGACGTCGTCGCCGAACCCGCCGTGGAGCAGGTCGTCGTCGGCGCCGCCGCTCACTGAGTCAGGTCCGCGACCGGCAAATACCCGGTCGGCACCGTCGCCGGCATCGACCGTGTCCGCGCCACGTTTGGCGTTGATCTTGTCATCGCCGCCGTTGCCGTTGATCGTGTCGGCCGAGTTCGTGCCCTTCAGAAAGTGGCCGATGTCGTCGTCGACGATCGTGGCGGCGGTCGCGGCCGCCGCGAAGGCAAGCATCGCGACAATCGCGGTCAGAGCTGTGGTTAGTGTCTTTCGCATCATCATTGAACGACCCCCCTGTCGTTCGGGGTTGATGCTGCAATAACCATCCGCACTCTCGCGAGTTGCGGTGATCAGACTTTGGTCAGTCGCAAAATCTGATCGAGGTCGCTTCGTCGCGGCTCGAAGTGATGGAACTCGCGCAACACCGTGCCGGCGGGGTCGACCACGGCGATCCGCGGAGTGCTCTTGATTTTGTAGCGCGCGGCGGCATCGGGACGCTTCGAGATGTCGATCGCCGAGGTGCTGACTTCGTCACGTTCCAGCGCCGCCAGCCATTGGCTGCAACCGTGGCAGTAGGGGCTAGTGAAGACGACGACACGAGCGCCTTGCTCGAGATCCGCCGGGTCAATGTTTTCGAGGTGATGCCGCTTGCGCAGCCAAGCGTTGGCGGCCGCGCCGACCAGCGCGGCGACCGCGACGATGATCGCGAGTACAAGCAGGCGCTCGGACATCGATCCTCAGTGCGCGAGCGCGATGCCGCGCGCGCGAGCCCAGGCGGCGTACATCTCGCAGCCGACGCAGATCCCGCTGATCGCAGCGAGCGATGCCAGCGCGGTGACCATCAACGTGACCGTCCAGCCGGCCGTCGCGAATCCGAGCAGAAAAAGCAATGAAGCGGCACTCATGAAAACGGCCCCGAGGATGTTGGCAAAGCGCGGGACGCGCGAGTCTTCGATGCGGCCTTCGCCGATGCGCGGCTGCAGCACTTCAAACCAGAAGACGCACGGTAGGCACCACCGACGCCCTAGCGAGAGGCCGATGATCAATTGGAGGGCCATCAGCGCGACTAGCCATGGGGCATTGAAGACCCATGCGGTCGCGGTCACGATGGCGACGGTCGCCTGCAGTGTGCGCGGGGCACGTGCATCGACGACATCGGTGTCCTCGTAGGGATCGACCGATGCGGAGTAGCGCTTCTCAAAATACTGGACCATTCGTATCCATTTTACACCGACTCGGCACCGCCGCGCCAAAGATAAGCTGGCGCCGTGGAGAATCCTTCAGATCAGGCGCGCGAGAGCGAGGAGGCAGACCGCGTCGCCGACCGGGAACCGACCGTCATCGAGTTGATGAACGGTCCCAAGCGTCCAACCGAACGGCGGCGCAAGACGGTGCTCTGGATCGCCCTGGCATTCGCGACGGCGATGCTTGCAATGACATTCGCCGTGATCGCCCTCTACGGGCTTGACTTCTTGACGCTCACCACGGCGGCCGTGCTGGTCGTCGTCGTGGCCGCGATGGCGGGGGCACTCCGCTACAAAGGCGAGGATCCGATGGCCCAGTTCGAGCCGCACGATGACCTGCGGCCGCGGCCTTTCAAACGACGGCGCAGATAGTTAGTATCGCCGCATGACCGCATATGAGCTGCTCGTCGCTGGGCACGTGGCAGGCGCTATCTGCTGGGTTGGCAGCGACACCTACCTGCAGATATCGAGCCACCGAATCCTCGCCCGCAAAAACGGAGACGAAATTGGTGGTTTCGTTTCCGACCTTGTATTTCTCGGCCCTCGCTGGCTGATTCCGGTCAGTCTGCTGACGGTCATCTTCGGCGTTGGCGCAGTACTCGACGGTCCGTGGAGCTTCGGCGATCCCTGGGTGTCGGCAGGCATGACGATGTTCGTCATCTCATTCCTGATCGGGCTGCTTTATCTGACGCCGGGTCTCGAGAAGCTTGACGGGATCGGCGAGCAAGAGGGCACCGCTTCGGCCGCCTTCGCGACCCAGCTCGGCAAGATTCTCTTCGCCAGTCGCATCGAACTGGTGCTGCTTTGGGCGACCGTCCTCGTGATGGTTCTAAAGCCCGGGTAAGCGAATCGCAACATCCGCCAGAATTGCAGCGATGCCACAGTTCATCGCCGCATTCGCATTGGTCATCTCGCTGGCTCTTGCCACGAGCAGCCAGTCAGCGCAGACCTCCGCTGCCGGAGAGCCTCTCGCAGCACTCGACGGCGCGACGATCGCGGTCGATCCGGGTCACAACGGTGGCAACGCTTCCCATCTCGCCCAGATCAATCGGCTTGTACCTGCCGGTGGCTTTCGCAAAGAATGCGACACGACCGGTACCGCGACAGCCGATCAGCGCTTGACCGAACCCGCCTTCACCTGGGACCTCGCCAAGCGGCTGAAGCGACTGCTCGAGCAGAAGGGGGCAAAGGTCGTGCTCACTCGGAAGAACAACTCCGGGGTTGGTCCCTGCATCAACGAGCGGGCGCGCATCGGAAACCACGCCGGCGCTGATGTCGCAATCTCGATTCACGGCGATGGCAACGGCGCGACCGGGCGCGGCTTCCACGTGATCCGGCCCGGACTCGTTCGCGGCTACACCGATCCGATCGTGCGACCGTCACTCGCACTGGCGCTCGATCTGCGGGCCGCGCTCGATCAGGCCGGGCTCGCGCGATCGAATTACCGAGGGCGCGCCGGCCTTGATCGCCGTACGGACCTGGGTGGCCTCAATCTCTCGAAGGTTCCCAAGGTCCTGGTTGAGCTGGGAAACATGGAGAACGCCGCAGATGGGCGGCGAATGAAGCGGGCCAAGTGGCGTCAGCATGTCGCTCGCGCGCTGAGGTCGGGTCTCGCCGAGTACTTGGCCCAGCGGTAAACCGGTCCAAGAAATGAAAAAGGCGGCGCTCCAGTTGGAACGCCGCCTGATTCGCGACAGAATCTGTCTGTCGTCGAAACCTAGATCTTCTTGATTCCGACAGCCTTGGGACCCTTGTCCCCGGGCTCAACCTCGAACTCCACGCGGTCACCCTCGCCGAGTGAGCGGAAGCCATCCGCGAGGATCTCCGTGTGGTGGGCGAAGACGTCCTTGGAACCGTCTTCCGGCGCGATGAAGCCGAAGCCCTTGTCGTCGTTGAACCACTTGACTGTGCCAGTGGGCATTGATTTCTCCTGTGTCTTGCTTACGTCGCGAACCTGGAAATCGATACGAACCCCCGGCCAGAAGCGACTGTCTTGAATCGACGCGACGGCCTGAACCGTTTGCGCCTTCTGCCAAAGGTAGTAGGGATCGCGGCCGACTCGTGAAATCAATGTTTTCTGCGCAAACGTACTGCTTGGTACATAGACTGAACTCATGCCCAAGAGTCCGGTGAAGAAACCCGCAGCCAAGACGTTTGAGCGACTGCCTCGCGGTCGACACAATCTCACCCGCGAAGAAGTTGAGTCGTCGCAGCGCGAGCGCATGATGCGAGCGATGTCCGAGGCGGTGGGCGAGCTTGGCTACAACAAGGCGACCGTCGCGGAGGTGCTCAAGCGCGCCGGCGTCTCGCGCGAGACCTTCTACGCGCAATTCACCGACAAGCACGACTGCTTTATGGCTTCGTTTGAGCAGGCGGCCGATGAGATGGTGCGACGCATCACCTCAGCGGTCGAGCAGGTTGAATCGACGGGCGGGTCTCGGGAAGAACAGATTTCGATGATCCTGGCGAGCTTCCTCGGGCTCGTGGCCGACGAGCCGGCGATCGCGCGCACCTTCTACGTCGAGGTCTACGCCGCCGGACAAGACGCGATCGAGCACCGCGTCGAGATCCAGATGCGAACGGTTGAGCTGATCATGGGGCTGCTCGAAGTGCGACCGCAAGATCGCTTCGCGATCCAGGCGACGCTGGCGGCGATCGGCGCGATCATCACCCAGGTCGTGAGCTTGGGTCAGGCGGAGAACGCCTTACACCTTCAGCCAGAGCTGCTGAAGTTCGTTCTCGCCGCCCTGCGCGGGATCGATTCCGACCTCGTGGGTTGATGGAGCCAGACGGGTTCGAACCGACGACCTCCTGCTTGCAAAGCAGGCGCTCTACCAACTGAGCTATGGCCCCTTGCAGACGTTGAGTCTAGATCGGCGCGATCCGGACGCGTGGTCGCCGCGCGTAACATCGGCGAATGGATCCAGAACAGGCCGAGATCGAAGCCGTCGTTGAGGAGCTGAGCAAGGAAGCGGGATTCGACGCCGTGGAGGAGCGCCTCGCGCAGATTGCGCCGCAGCTGCAGAATCTGCTCGACGACGCGCTGCGCGCCGGGGGATGGTTTGACGACGCGCACGAGTCGATGGTCTTGAAGACTGCGACGCTGCCGGACCCGGATCAGCGGATCACCGACCTGCGCAATTTCGTGCTTGAGCAGACCCGTCTTGGAATGCTCGTCGGAGTAGCTGTCGGATGGGAAATGGCGGAGCGCCTGGAGTCCAGGCGCTCCAGTTGATGAGCGAGTCGCGGAGGCGTTCTGTCTAGCTGTGAATCCAGTCGGCGCGGTCTTTCCAGTCATGCGCCATCAAGAGACCGCCGGCGACGGCGAGCACAATGCCCGTCAGGCCGTGGTGAAGGCGCCAGCCTGCCACCCAAACCCGCTGCTGCTGTCTGTCCCACTTGATCATGTCCCCATCCTCCTGATGCCCTGCGTCCATTCCGGTTCTGCCCGGACGCGAAGCCTGTGATGATGCCTATGTATCGGCATCCGAAACGCATTCGATGAGTACTTCACAAGCCCACAAAAAGTGTTTTGCAGCGCTCGCCGTGGCGCTCGTCCTGGCGCTGTCTGGCTGCGGCAGCAATGCAGCCGAACCGAGCCAGGCGGGCGGCGCAGGAGACCTCTCCGGGGCGCTCTCGCCAACAGAGCGTGCCGCCGAGACGCCGCCGGTCAGGCCCGGCGATGACGAGCCGACACCAGCGCCGGAATCGACCGACTTCGCGCCGGTCGATATCGACCTCACCGACGGATCTTTCGCCAAAGGCACTCCGAAGACGATTCACGTGCCGTCAGATTTCATCGTGATCGTCACGGCGCGAGCCGATTCAAACGGTCCCTACCGGCTCAGCGTGCTCTCGCCGTCCGTCGCTCAGACTTTCAAAGTCCCAGCCGGAGGGGGGAAGAAGATCACTCTCGATTCGATGCGTGAGGGTCAGTCGGCAAAGCTGATGATCGGCAAATCGACCGTCAGAGTCGCCGCCGATGCAGAACCTGGCCCCTGATCGGCGAGGCGCAGCTGCCGACTAGGGAGTCGGGCCGCCGGTCGCGCCGCCGCCCGTTGACGGGCCGGGCGAGACCATGCTCCCGGTCTGACCAATATTCCCGCTGGCTGGCGGTGTCGGCTGAGTGATCGACTCGCCGGGGAGTCCTGGGGTTTCGCGGTCATGCGAAACCGGCGCTTCGGTTGCGGGACGCTCAGTCTCGTAGACAGTCGTGCTGTCCTTCTCAACCACCGGCTTGCTCGGCGCGGCGGGCGGCTGCTCGACCGCGACGGGCGTTGTCGCCGGTGCGGCGGTCTCACCGGATCCGGTCGCGCCGGTGCTCTCAGTTGCGCCGGCGCTGGCGGCCTTCGACTCGGATGCGAGAGCGGCGGGGGCTCCGCCGCTGGCTGCGGCGGCGGCGGCCGGAGGCGCAACGCGAGAGACGACGGGCTTCTGGTTGATGTTTGCGGTGGAGATGTCGTGGCGCGCCACCTGCGCGACGCCGCCGGTGACGATTGCTGCGGCGACAAGGCCCGTGCCGACCTTCGCGGCGACTGCGCCTATGCCGGCTGCGGCGACGCCGGAACTGGCGGCACCGGCCGTGGCGACTGACGCTGCGGCGGAACCAGCGGCTGCGGTGCCGCCAGCACCAGAACCTGCGACAGCGGCTGCCGAGCCGCCCGCCGAACTGGCTGCTGCGCCGCCGAAGAACTTGAGTCCGACAAATGCCTTCAATGCCGCGAAGGCGCCGACCGGTGCGATCATCGCGAGGCGGCGGTTGGTGTTGGTGAGTTCCTTTTTGAAGGTGCGACAACGCTCGCAATCGGCGACGTGCTTGCGCGCCGGCGGCGTGATCTTCTGTAGACCTTCGGCGACTGCCCCGAGCTCGAGGCGGACCTCTTCGCACGAGAGGCGGCGCGACTCGGCGGCCTCGGCCAGCGAGACACGAGCGCGCACGAGCAACGACTTGACGCTCGGGATCGTCGTGTCCATCGTCTCGGCGATCTGGTCGTAAGAAAGGTCACCCATCTCGCGCAGCATCAATGCGGTGCGCTGAGTTTCGGGGAGGCGCTTGACGTCCTCCACGAGATCCTCGAGGTCGAGCTTGTCGTGGACGCGGTCTGCCGTGGCGACCGACGCCCCGCCTTCAAAGATGTCCATCGAGTCGACGCCGGTCGGGCGCGGGCGGCGAAGGTGGTTCAAAGAGCGGTTGCGGGCGATGCGGTAGAGCCACGGGCGAACGTTCAGTTCGCGGTCGTCGGCGAGCATCGCGCGGTAGGCCGAAACGAAGACTTCCTGGAGAATGTCCTCGGCGTCTTCCGTCGAGCCGACCATGTGGCGGCAGAAGGCGAGGAGGCGCGTGCGGTAGCGCGCGATCAGCGTCTCAAATGCGGCATCGTTGCCGCGTCGAGTGAGCGATACGAGGCGTTCGTCAGACTGCAGGCGAAGGAACCGCGCGCGCGGATCTTGCAGCAATGCTGCCGAGGACGAGCCGGATTCACTTAGAACGGAAGCTTCCATGTATTTACTATCGACAGAAACCCGCTATCCGTAACAGAGTTGCGGTTTTGACCATCAGAACTCACACTACGCCAAATCTCCGATTAACAATCGAATTGACGTGACTTCGCGGTTATTTGCGGGCACGTAGAGCCTCCCTGCCCGGGTGGCGGAATCGGTAGACGCGGCTGACTTAAAATCGGCTGCCCGAAAGGGCTTGTGGGTTCAAGTCCCACCCCGGGCACTCCCCAGATGACAACCCTCAAGCGAATTCTTTGCGTCCTAGGGGCGCTGGCGATGATCGCCGCCGGCGTGGTGGTTTTCGACGCTGTCCTGCACCACGACCCGCAGGCGCGGACGTACACCAACGGCGATACGGACAAGTCGATGTTCATCCAGCGTGTGGACACTCGGCTAAGCGTCCACGACGATGGAGCACTCACCGTCTCTGAGGTGATTCAGTTCGATCTCGGCAGCGTCGCTTGGCGCGGGCTCTACCAGGACATCATCTTGGCCAACGGCGAGAGAGTTCGCGACGTGCGCGTCGCGCGGCTTGACCCCGGCGCGGCTGGCGAGCTTGAGCCTGGCAGCGGAATCGTGCTCGGCGTCGGCGGCGCGTATGGAACCTACGGATACGGATTGATCAATGACCCGGACCGACGGCTCCGCATCGTCTGGAACGTGCGCGACTCGGGGGTCCACACGTTCCGTGTGCGCTACACGCTTGGCGGGGCGGTGAAGAACTACCGCGACGCGTCGTCACTGCTCTGGGACGTGTGGGGTACGGGATGGGAATCCGGCGTGGGCGAACTCAACGTCACCGTTGTTTTCCCGGGGGTCATCAAGCTCTTCCACCCCAGGGCCGGCGAACTGCAGGCGCGTGTTCGCGACGTTGTTCAGCGGGGTCGCGGAGGGCGCTTCACTGTTGTCAACCTCCCGTCTCGTCGCCAGGTTCAAGTGCAGGCCGCCGGCGCGCCGCTGGCGGGCGTCCCCAAACGTGACAAACGGATCCTTCCCGAGCTGCGTGCGGAACAGGCGGCGATTGACGAAGAGAATGCAGAGCAGGCAGAGCGCAGCGCGCAGCTGCGCCAGAAGTCGTACCTGGAGTGGTTCCTCGAATCGATGATCGGAGCAATCATCGCGGCCCTCTCGGTTGCGCTGCTCTGGCTCTGGCTCGGACGCGACACAACCAAACGGATCTCCGCCGGCGGCAGCTACCAGTACCCGCCCGAAGCGATCCCGCCGCCAGTGATCGCCAAAGCACTAGGTGGTGCCGAGACGAGGAACCTCGTCTCTTCGACGTTGCTCGGCTTCCTTCAGCGTGACGTCTTCCGCGTGTTGCCATCGGTTGAGAAGAAGGAAGACGTTTCGATCCGCAATCTTGTGGGACAGACGAGTTTCGATCGCTCAAAAGTCGAGAACTACGAAATGCCGATCGCCGAGTTGCTCCAGTCTGCGATCGACAAGCACCCTGAGCACTCGCCCGACTTCGCCAAGCTGAAGAAGTATCTCGACGCGTCGGTTGCTGAATCGAAGATCTCGGCCTACGAGAAGAACCTCAAGGCAGAGTTCGCAAGCCACGACCTGAAGTCGACCTACCGGGGGCGCGTTCGCCGTTGGTTCATCGGTGTCTTCGCGCTCCTGGTCTATGTGCTGGGGCTGCTGATTTGCGTGACCGCGAGCGATGGTGGGAATGCCGCGGTGCGCTTTGACTCGATGCACTTCGCGCTCTACATGATCGGCTTTGGTCCCGTACTTCTATGGGCGGCGATCGAGGGCAACGCCTTCTACGTGCTCAGGAGCGATCAGGCAGAGAGGGTGCGGCAATGGGAGACCTACCAGGACTTCTTCCAGAAGATGGATCTCAGCCGCGAATACCCGCTCACAGTCGAGATCTGGGACCAGGCACTGCTCTACGCGGCCGCCTTCGGATTTGCCAAGAAGGTGATCACGAACATGCCGCGCACCGACGCTCAGGGCAATGCACTGACGAGCACCGACACGGCCGGACTCGGCTGGATGGCGGGCAACTCTGCTGCGCTTGGCAGCTTTGGCAGCATCAGCTCAGGGATTAGCGGGGTGACCGGAATGGCCAGCTCGTCATCTTCGGGCGGCGGTGGATTCAGCGGCGGTGGCTCCGGTGGCGGCGGTGGCGGCGGCTGGTAGCGGTTGACACCGCGGCCGAACGGTGTCATGATCTGATGACAATGACGCCGATCCCCCTCACCACCGCAGACAAGCCCGCTATCGCCGCCGATCAGATCGACTACGTCGATCTCTACCAACGTTGGGAGGCCGGCAACTGGTCGGCGATGGAGCTCGACTTCAGTCAGGATCTGGTCGACTGGAATGAGAAGTTCGATGACTTCATGCGCAAGGCCGCGCGATGGAACTACTCGCTGTTCTTCTTTGGCGAGGATGAAGTGGCCGACCAGCTCTCGCCGTTCATCGACGCGGCGCCGCTGGAGGAACAGAAGTACTTCCTCACTACGCAGCAGGTCGACGAGGCGCGGCACGCGATCTTCTTCTCGCGTTTCTTCAAGGAAGTGATCGGCGTGGCGGGCGACAGTTACGCCGCCAGGTTGAAGGCTGCCGACGGCGACCTCACCTACGGCATAAAGCGGGTCTTCGGGACGCTCGACGATGTCTCCAACCGCATTCGCCGGGGCGACCACTCGCGCACGACACTCGCGCAGGCGGTGACGCTCTACCACTTCGTCATCGAGGGCACGCTTGCGCAGACCGGGCAGCACTTCATCGCCGACTACCTCGAGCGGATGGACGTGCTTCCGGGATTTCGCGCTGGGATGGTCAACGTTGAGAAGGACGAACAGCGCCACATCGCCTTCGGCGTCAAGCTACTTGCCGATCTGAACCGCCAGGACCCCGAGGTTCGCCTCGCCGTGCGTGAGATTCTCGGCGAGGTCATGCCATATACGGTCGGAGTCTTCCGCCCACCTGGAGACGATGAGCGCTACGTCGAGGTATTCGGCGAAACCATGATCGGCGTCGCGGTCACTGGTTCGCGGCAGCTCGAGATGCGACTGACCGCCGCAGGCCTTGAGCCCTACGGCCCCGACGGCGTGCTTCCTTTTCTCGACCCCGAGATCGACCACGCCGAGCGTGCAGCACGCGCGTTCACCATGCAGCGCGCCGGCTTCTTCAGCGGCGGAACCGAGCCGGTGCGAAACGACGCGGAAGCGCTTGCTTATTACTTCGACCTGGTGGCGGCATCGGTTTCGCCGGAGAACAAGCTCAAGGGTCCGACGACGATCGCATGGGAATTCTCCGATGCGAGTCCGTGGCACGTGAGGATCGAAAATGGCGCGGCGACGGCTGCTCAGGGCGCGGCGCCAGCGGCCGACGTCACGTTCCGCACGGATCTCTCGACCTGGGTCGGAGTCTCAAGTGGCTGGATCAACCCCGGTCGAGCGCTGCTTACTCGGAAGCTCAAGCTCAAGGGAAGCCCGATGACGATCGCGAAGCTGCCGACCGTCTTCGACGCAGGCTGAGCCCGCCGCAACACCGGGCGCGGGCGGTGGTTAACGTATTGCGCTGACCGTCTTCCTGCGCTTCGCTTTGCCTTACCTCCTCGACAACGACTCCGCGCGGATCCTCCGCACTTCGCTGGCAGCACTGCTGGCGCTTGTCTTCCTGCTCCTTGCCCCGGCCACGAGCAGGGCGCTTGACATCCAGTGGGAGGCGGCGCCAATCGCGGTCTCCCAGCCTGGGGCGATCGCGACTGACGGCGCCGGGCGGATCTATGTCCCACTGCGTGGACAGGGACTTGTGAACATCTACGACAACGCGCGCGGCGGCAACAAGCTGCTCGCGAGCATCGGGCAGGGCCAGCTTGTCGACCCGATCTCGGTGGCGATCGATGTGCGCAACTACATCTACGTCGCCGACGCCTCGCGCGGCGCGGTGATCGCCTACTCGCCCTATTACCTGGGCGCGCCCTACCTGGGCACGAGCGGCAAGCCGGGGCAGGCGCTCGGCCAGTTCGGGGGGCTGAGGCAGATCGCAATCGACTTCGAACCGCGGGTTTACGCTGCCGAGGCCGATAACGGTCGCGTGCAGTCTTTGGATGCGGCGCGTGGCGTGCTCACGCCGATGTTCGGCTTCGGGGTGACAGACCCAGGCGCCTGGGGGCCGGTCAGCGGGCTCGCGCTCGACTCAGCGCAGCGAGCGGTGGTCTCCAGTTCGAGCGCGTCTGATCCGCTGCGACTCTTCGCCGCCAACGGGACGCTCATTGGAGATGTCGTCGGTGCCGGCAGCGGACCGGGCCAGGTGTCTGCGCCGCAGGCGATGAGTTTTGACTCCGTCGACCGGTTGCTCGTCGCCGACACAGGAAATGATCGTGTTCAAGTCTTCTCGAGTGTCGCCAACGGCATTTCGCCGCAGGGGGCGTTCGGTTCGTCGGGCAGCGGCGTTGGCCAGCTCGACCAGCCGGGATCGATCGCTGCTGCACCGGGTGCGCTGCTCTACGTGGCCGATTTCGGTAACAACCGTGTCGTGCGGCTGCGCTACGACGACGCCGACGGGGATGGCTCGCTTGATGCGGTGGACAACTGCCTGGCGCTTTCGAACGGGTCCCAGGGCGATGTCGACTCTGACCGCATCGGCGATGCTTGCGACACCGATATCGACGCCGACGGGATTGCCAATCAGACGGATGCCTGCCCGCTCGTCAAACCGTTCGTGGATCAGAACAAGGACGGTTGCCAGGACCCGTTTTCGACGCTCAGCCAACTGCTCAAAGGCTGGGGCAAGACCGCGAGCATTCGCATCAGCGGCCGCGCGAGTGGCGGATCGCTCGGCGTCGCAAGGGTTGAGGTTGCGATTGCTCGGACCGGCACCAAGCCCAGGTATGTGCGTGCCCGCGGCACGAGCAGATGGAGCTATGCGGTGCGCCGCAAGAATCTCAAGGCCGGCCGTTACCGGGTGTACGTGCGGGCGGTGCAAAAGCACACCGGGGCGCGGGAGTTGCGCGTCTCGGCGCGGACGAGCTTTCGAATCTCACGCTGAGGCTCTGTGAGCGCCGTCACGCAACGGCGCTTGCACCGATATGTATACTCGCCGCGAACTTGCCGCCGAGCTTGTCGCATCCCTGATGCGGTGAGGCGGGGGAACCACTGCCCGGGTGCATCAGACCAGATGTTCGCGGGCCGGGGCGAATCGGCCCAGCACGATTGGAACGTGCACCGGCCGTAGCGCAGCTCTTTCAGCGCGAGCCCTTCAGCTAACCCCGTAGGCCCGTTCGAAAGAGAAACAAGTCTTCAACACGATTGACAATGCCTGCGCTGCGCGCTGACATCACCGCTATTCGCATACTTGCGACCGCATTCGCGGCGGGGATCCTCTGCGTGCTCTGCGGCGCCTCGACGGCTGATGCAGACGCTGGCGCCAGCGGCGGCGCAGGGTTTGTTCAGCAGCCGATTGCCGCGCCGAAGGGTGCGTTCGCGGGTCGTCAAACGACGGTCAACGGTCACATCGACGACTACACCGGCAGCGTCTCGATCACTGCGCGCCGCGGCGGCAAGGGCGACTTCCTCCCGCTTGGCACCGCACGGGCCGATGCTCAGGGAGACTTCACCTTCACCTGGAAGCCGGGCAAGTCCGGCCTCTACAGCCTGCGCCTGACACCGACCGGTAGCGCGGCAACGTCCGTTGCGCCTGCGAGCGCATCGCTTTCGGTCTACCGCCGCCAGAAGGCGACTTGGTACGGACCCGGCTTCTACGGCACGCGCACGGCGTGCGGTCAGAAGCTCACCAAACGGACCCTTGGCGTTGCGCACAAGACACTTCCCTGTGGCACGAAGGTCGAGTTCTTCCTCCGCGGCAAGCGCATCACGGTGCCCGTGATCGACCGCGGGCCCTACGCCAATGCCGCGGTCTGGGACCTGACGCTCACCGCGATGCGCCGCTTGGGCAGCTCAAGCACCGAGTTCGTCGGGGCGCTCCCGCTCGGCTAGCTGGGGCATAGTCGGCAAATTGTCCGGCTGACTTTTCGCTACCAGCGGGTAACCTCTGTTGGTCCCTGAACACCTAGCCCCGGGATCGCGACACCCAATGGCCCCAAAACTTAAGTTTCTGATCGTTGACGATCACCCAGTCCTGCGCCAAGGCATCTCCACGGTACTGCGTACTCAGTATCCCGATGCCGAGGTGACTGAAGCCGAAAACTACGACTCCGCCGCTCAGCTCGGCGGCGATTTGCGCCCGGACGCGCTGATCGTCGACCCGAACATTGCCGGCGCCGACGCGACCGCAACGGTCACCCGCCTGCGCCGCGCAGTCGGGTCTCCGATAGTGGTTTTCGCCGAGAATGGCGACATGCGCGTGCTCGCGCAGTCATTGAAGGCTGGCGCCCGCGCCTGCGTGCGCAAGGATTCTCGCGCGGAAGTCCTCTCACGGGCGATCGACGCGGCGCGCGGAGGCGAGTTCTTCATCGACCCGGCGCTGGGAGACGGCGGTGTTGTACACGGCGGCGAAGATGGCGAGCTCACGCTCACTGATCGCCAGCGTGAGATCCTTCAGATGTACGCCGACGGTGTGCACACGGAGAAGGTCGCCGAGGTGCTTGGTCTTTCGACCGAGACCGTGCGCACGCACACCAAGCGAATCCTCGCCAAGCTCGGAGCCAACACACGCACGCACGCGGTGGCAATAGCCGTCCGCGCCCAAATCCTCGACTAGCGCCATACGTCAAAGATGCACCTTTGTCGTACGACAAAGGTGCATCTTTGACGTACTAGCCGTAGCGCTCGCCGGTTATTGCGCGGAGTTTTTCGCGGTTGTGCGTTGCTAGGACGCGGCGGACGGTTCCGCTGCGCGAGCGCATGATCAGCGACTCGGTGGTCGCCTTGCGGCGCGGGTAGCGAACGCCCTGGAGCATGTCGCCGTCGGTCACACCCGTGGCGGCAAAGAAGACGTCTTCGCCCTGCACGAGGTCCTCGTGCGTGAGGATCTTCTCAAGGTCGTAGTTCCCATCGATTGCCTGCTGGCGTTCGTCGTCGTTGCGCGGCCAGAGGCGTCCGATCAGCTTGCCGCCCATGCAGTGGATGGCCGCTGCGGAGATAACGCCTTCCGGAGTGCCGCCGATCCCCCAGAGCAGGTCGACCGGTGATCGCTCAGAGACGGCCATCAGGGCGCCGGAGACGTCGCCGTCGGTGATGAAGCGGATGCGCGCGCCGGCCTTGCGGATCTCGTCGGCCATCGGCATGTGGCGCTCGCGGTCGAGCATGATCACGAGCACGTCAGAGACTGTCTTGCTCTTTCTCGCCGCCACCAGTTCGAGCGTTTCCGCGATCGGCCTGTCGAGGTCCAGGAGATCCGCGATCTCGTCGGTACCGGCCATCTTCTCCATGTAGACGCATGGGCCGGGATCGAACATCGTGCCGCGCTCGGAGAGCGCGATCACAGAAAGCGCACTCGGAAAACCTTTGGCAGTGAGCGTCGTGCCCTCAAGCGGGTCGACGGCGATGTCGACCTCCGGCGGGGAACCGTCGCCGATCTGCTCGCCGTTGTAGAGCATCGGCGCTTCATCCTTCTCGCCCTCGCCGATCACGACGACGCCGTTCATCGGGACGGAGTCGAGCACGAAGCGCATTGCGTCGACGGCGGCTTGATCGGCGGCGATCTTGTCACCGTGTCCGACCCAACGGGCCGCGGCGAGCGCGGCGGCCTCGGTGACGCGGACGAGCTCGAGCGCGAGGTTGCGGTCGGGGTGGCCTTCTGCTGCGTGAGGCATACCGTTCATACGCGGGCGAACGATAGCGCGGCCCCTGCGCGCCGCTGGTCCAATCGCTTTATGATCGGCCCATGACTTGGATGATCGTCGCCTTCGACGATGACACGCTGGCTGCGGTGCTCGACGACGCTCGCGTGCGCTCGCTCGATGAAGACCGTGGCTTCGTGCTCGTTACGCCGCGATCGGACCGTTGGGGCAACGAACGATCCAACGGCAGCGAGTATCTGACCGAACTGGGCGAGCGCGTTAACGCCCTGCGGGACGAAGGCGTTGAGATCGAACACGAGTGGGTGCCGGGTGAAGATCTCGATTCCGAGATCGTCGAAGTCGGCAGGGCGCACGAGGTGGACGGCGTGGTGATCGCACACCACAACCCGGGTGAATCGATCCCGGACCCCGAGGCCTTCGATGACATGATTCGCGAGGCGCTCGGCCTCCCGTTGGACGTAATCTCCCTCGAGTGAAACTGCTTCTCGTCCGTCACGGCGAGAGCGAATGGAATGCCGCCGGCAGACTGCAGGGCCAGGCCGATCCGCCGCTCTCAAAACTCGGCCGCCGTCAGGCGGCGCACGTCGCCGCGCGCCTGGTCGACGAAGGCGTAGACGCGATCGTCAGCTCTGACCTTGAGCGCGCCGTCGACACAGCTGCTGCGCTGGCCGGCAGTGTCGGCCTCGAAGTCGCACGACGCGAGGATCTGCGCGAGGTCGATCTTGGCTCGTGGACCGGGATTTCGCGCACGGAAGTTGAGCGGGACGCGCCCGAGTTGTGGCGGCGCTGGCGGATCGAAGGAATCGAGGGCTGGGACGGCGGGGAGAAATACGCCGACGCGATGGTCCGCATCAGCGGCGCAATCTCGGCACTGGCGGCCGAACACGAGGGGCAAACCGTCGTCGCGGTCTCGCACGGCGGGTCGATCCGGTTGGCCACCTGCCACCTGCTAGGCATGCCGGCGACCGAACTTGGGCGGATCATGTCCATCGGGAATGCGTCGATCACGGAGTTCTTGGTCGAACCGGACGGAACCGGTCGCTTGGTGCGCCTCAACGACAACGCGCACCTGGTCGAGGAGACGGCGGCCGACGACCTTGAGCCGATGGGCACGACCGAGTTTGAAAGCGTGCAGTAGTGGCGCCGCGGCTGCGCTCCCGGGCCGACGCGGCGCTTGAGCGCCATTTCCAGAGCGGTCGTCATTTCACGGCCGCCGGCGTTCAGAGTTTCGTCCTCGATCGCGGTGAAGGAGACCCGGTCGTGCTGATGCACGGCGTTCCGGCGTCTTCCTTTTTGTATCGAAAGGTCGCGCCGGCAATCGCAGAGCGGGGTCTGAGGGCGGTCTCCTTCGACCTGCCTGGCCTCGGCTTCGCGGATCGCCCAGAGGACTTTGATTACAGCTGGAGCGGACTCGGGCGCTTCGCCGCCAGCGCGGTCGATGCGCTTGAACTTGACCGATTCCACCTGGTGGTGCACGACATCGGCGGGCCCGTCGGTTTTGAACTCGCCGTCGCGCACCCGGATCGCGTCAGATCGATCACGATCCTAAATACGTTGATCGACGTCGATGGCTTTCGAAAGCCGTGGGTGATGCGGCCGTTCGGCGTGCGCGGTCTTGGAGAGGCGTGGCTCGCGTCGATGAACGCCTATTCGATCGTGCCGCTGATGTGGGCGGTTGGCGTCTCTGGACCTTCGGCGGTTCCGAGCGCGGAGCTTGCCGCCTACGCGGTCCAGCTGAAAATCGGCGATCGAGGTCGCGCGTTCCTGAAGATCATGCGGGGGTTCGAGCCGACGAAGGAGAAGGCGCGACAATACTCGGCGGTTGTCGCCCGCGATGACCTTCCGATCGAGATTGTGTGGGGCGAGAAAGATCCAGCGCTCCCGGCCAGGCGATTTGGCGAGGCCGCACGCAAGCTCGCTCCAACCGCAAACTTCACGGCTGTCCCAGGGCGCCACTTTCTCCAAGAGGAATACCCGGTCGAGGTGGCTGAACGCGTCGCCGTCGCGGCTGAGCGCGCAGACTGACGCTGCGCACTCGCGTTCGGCGCCTGCGACCTGTAGTTTCGGGCGATGCGGACACTCACTCGTTCATTTCTAACCGTGGCAATCTCGCTGATGCTCGCGCTGATCGTCGCCGAGCCGGCCGCCGCCAAGAATTGTCCGGATTTCACCGTTGGGGAAGCCAATAGCTCTTCCTACCCCGACGGAAAGCTGCCGGCCAAGAAGGTCAGTGCAAAGCACGTCAAGTGCAAGCGGGTGCGCGCTCTGGCCCGCGCCTTCCACAAGGGAGACGTGAAGATTCCCGACGACGCCCGCGGCTATGGCGAGTGGGGCGATCGTTTCGAGATCAAGTACGGCGGTCTCAAGTGGCGCTGCAGGCTCTGGTGGATCGGTGGCTCCGGCCCGTCATACAAATTCCGCTGCTCGTACAACTCGCGCTCGGCCCGTTGGTCGGTCGGCTGAACCGAGCGGTTCGCAAACGCCTAGACTGCGCCCCATGGACTTGCGAGACACGCCTGGGGAGGCGAAGCTCCGCGAAGAGATCCGTGGCTGGCTCGAGGCCAACCACCGGCCGGGCATCAGCCAAACAGAATGGTTCAAGGTGCTCGCCGACTCCGGCTGGGCGGCGCCGCTCTGGCCAGAGCAGTACGGCGGGCGAGGCGCGAGCCCGAGCGAAGCGATCATCTTCAATCAGGAGCGCCAGAAGATCGGCGCAGATCCGCCGCCGCGCGGAATCGGCGTGCCGATGGCCGGTCCGACGATCATCACCCACGGCACGGAAGAGCAGAAGGCGCGCTTCCTCGGACCGATGCTGCGTGGCGAAGAGATCTGGTGTCAGCTTTTTTCCGAGCCGGGCGCCGGTAGCGATCTAGCCGCGATCTCGACGCGCGCCGAGCTCAAGGGCGACACTTGGCATGTCACGGGACAGAAGGTCTGGACGACGCACGCCCAACTAGCTCGCTGGGGCATCCTGATGGCGCGTCACGACCCCGGCCTGCCCAAGCACGCGGGCATCACGTATTTCATCTGCGACATGCAGGCGCCGGGGGTGGAGATCTTTCCGCTCAAAGAGATGACCGGCGAAGCGGTCTTCAACGAGGTCTTTCTCAGCGACGTAGAGATCCCCGACGATCTGCGCGTCGGCGCCGTCGGCGAGGGCTGGAAGGTCTCGATGACGACGCTTGCCAACGAGCGCATGGCGCTCGGTCTCGGGGGCCTTGGCGGCGCCGCGGAAGATGCGCCGATCGACCTTGAGGAAGCCGACGCCGAGTCTTCGCTTGAGACGATGGGCAAGTTCATCGCGCGCGGGCCACGCGCGCTGATCGAGCTGACCGAGCGCGCCGGTGTGATCGACGACCCACTCGTGCGCGACGAGCTTGCGCGTGTCTACACGATGTACGAGGTCAATCGCTTCACCGGCTACCGCGTCACGTCGGCGCTGATGAAGGGACAGAACCCCGGGGTCGAGGCCTCGACCGGAAAGCTTGCCTACAACCTGCTGGTGCGCGCCGTCGCCGACTACATGATCACGATCGCCGGAGTTGGCGCGCTTGGCGCCCCGGAGGACGACAAGCTGATCAAGGTGGCCGAGCGGCTCAATCTGGTGGTCCCGGCGACCTCGATCTACGGCGGCACGGATCAGATCCAGCGCAACATCATCAGTGAGCGCGTGCTGGGGATGCCCAAGGAACCACGCACCGACGCCGAGCAGCCGTTTTCCGAGATCAAGAAGGGCGGCTGAATTGGACTTCTCGTTCAACGACACGCAGCGCGAGATCCAGGAGGGCGCCAAGCGGTTGCTTGAGGAGACCGCCGCGCTCGACCAGGTGGTTGCGCTGACCGAGACCGAGCGCGGCTGGGATCCGGACGCTTACAAGCAGATCGCCGAACTGGGCTGGACCGGTCTGCACATTCCGGAGGAGCTAGGCGGCATCGGCCTGTCCTATGTCGAGCTGATCGTCGTGCTCGAGCAGATGGGTCAGGTGCTCTATCCCTCGCCGTTCTTCTCCAGCGTTTGCCTGGCCGCCAACGCGCTTGTCGAAGGCGCGTCGGCCGCGCCGCTCGCTGAGGAGAACTTGGCGTTGCTCGCTGGGATCGCGTCGGGCGAGCAGACCGCGACGCTGGCCTACACCGAACCCGGCGGCCGCTACCGCCCTTCGGATGTTCGGCTCCAGGCACGCCGCGACGGCGATGACTACCTGCTCTCGGGAACGAAAAACTATGTGGTCGACGGACACACCGCAGATGCGATCGTGACCGTCGCGCGAGACGGGGATGACGAAGGCAATGTCGTGCTCCTGACCGTGCCGGGAGACGCAGCCGGGCTACACCGCGAGCAGGCGCACGCGGTCGATCCGACGCGGCGCCTGGCAACGTTGCGCTTTGAAGACGTTCGCGTGCCGAGTTCGGCCGTGGTTGGAGACCCGGGGGATGGCATGGCCACCCTGCGGCCGACGATGCAGCTCGCTGCCGTCGCGCTCGCGGCCGAATCGCTCGGCGCGGCGCAGCACTGCTTTGACACAGCGCTCAGCTACACGAAGGATCGCTACCAGTTCGGGCGTCCGATCGCGTCATTCCAGGCTGTCAAGCACATCTGTGCTGACCTGCTGATGGCCGTAGAGGCGGCGCGCAGCGCGTCCTACTACGCCGGATGGGTCGCCGCCGAGCAGCGCGAGGAGCTCGCACAGGTGGCTCCGCTGGCCAAAGCGCAGGCGTCGGAGAGTTTTTGGGAGCTCGCCCGCGCGAACATCCAGCTCCACGGCGGAATCGGCTTTACGTACGAGCACGAAGCGCACTACTACTACCGGCGCGCGACATCGTCGCGGGCTCTGCTGGGTGGCACAGCCGAGCATCGCGAGTTGCTGCTTCAGGCGCTGGGCGCCTGAAGCTCACCGCACGATGCGGAAGCTCCGCCCGACCACGCTCGGCTCGGCGTCGCCGACAATCATCCGGACGCGGTAGCGGCCAGGGGTCAACGCCCGTCCGCGCGCCCTTCCGGTGATGTAGATCGTCGAACGACCGCCCGGCAACTCGAATCTTTGCCAGTTCGACACCCGCGATGAGCTGTGACCGCGGCTCAGGCGTTCGATGCTCAAGCGCACGACCCCGCGGGACCCGAGCGTGACATCGAACTTAGCGGCAGAGCGCTGCTTGCTCTTGGAGAACACCGAGCCCCTGCGTAGCGGCCGCAACCGACCTGGGGTGAGTCCCGTGATCGCGGCGGCTGCTGCATCGACACGATCGCCTGACTCGGAGTAGTTGACGATCAGCGCGTCGGCACCAACGCTGCCGTATGCGTCGGTGCACCGCACCTCGATTGCGTTGACTCCAGGCGCGAGCGCGACGATGACGCCGGAGGTGGAGCCGGTTGGCGCACCGTCCACGCTGCAGCCGGTGCCGGCGGGAATCGCTGCCGAACCATCAACAAGGAAGCTGACCGCCACGGACGGCAGTTCGCTCACAGTGCCGCTCGCGGGGGAGACAATCGCCACCGTAGGAGCCGGCACTCGCGTGACGGATACCGATTCTGTGCTCTTGCCGAACTCGTTTGCGCAGGCGACCGTGATTGGGTTGGCCCCTGGCGAAAGCGCCACTTCGATGTCATCCGTGGCCGAAGCGGGTACGCCGTCGACGCCGCAGGTCGTGCCGAGGGGAATTGTCGTTGAACCGTCGACCGAGAAGCTGATCGACGCCATCGCCAGCGAAGTGGTCGAGTTGTCTTCCGGAGCGGTGATCGCGAGGAGCGGCGCGCTTCCGCGCTCCACGGTTATCGCAGCGGAGTCGGCGCCGAATGTATTGGTGCAGTTGACCATTATTGGGTTGCTGCCCGACTCGAGTGCGACGTTGTTCGCACTTGCTCCAGGCGAAGGCGCGCCGTTGACGGTGCAGCTGGTGCCGATCGGAATCGCCGATCCGCCGTCAACGGTGTAGTTGATGTCGATCGACTCTGCGACGGTCTTCAGACCATCGACTGGAGTCACGATCGCCACGTTTGGCGGTGACCCGCGTTCAACGTTCACCGTCATCGCGCCGGTGCCGAACGCATTCGCGCAACTGACCGTCAATTGATTGACACCGAAACTCAAAGAAACGACGTTGGCTGTCGTGCTCGTCGAAGGACTTCCGGCCACGCTGCAGCTGGTGCCGTCGGGGATCGCCGCCGAGTCGCCCACCGTGTAGGCGACGTTTATCGACGCGGCGGTGGTGACCCCGCTGCCTCCTGGCGCAACGATCGTCACGACTGGACTATTGCCGCGATTGACCACCACGCTCGCCGGGGATCCCGCGCCGAAGGCATTCGAGCAGCCGACGGTGATCGTGTTGGCACCGACATTCAGACTGACCGCGTTGGTTGTCGCGCTCGACGTGCCGGTGCCATTCACCGTACAGCTCGTGCCTGCCGGGATCGTGGCGCCACCGTCAACGGTGAAAGCGGCGTTGGTACTGCTTGCGGTCGTGTTCGTGTTGCTCACGGGCGACGCGACCGCAACCACCGGGACTGCGCCGCGGTTGACGTTGACCACAGCAGCCAAGCCAGGGCCGAAAGCGTTGGTGCACGCGACAACGATGGCGTTTGCGCCGCTGTTCAGTCCGACCGAGTTGACCGCTGTATTCGTCGAGCTTGCGCCATTGACTGTGCAGGTCGTCCCTGCCGGAATTGAGCTTCCGCCGCCCACGGAGTAGCTGACGTTGGTCGAGGAAGCGGTCGTGTTCGTATCGGCGGCCGGCGAGGTGATGGCGACCACCGGGACGGCGCCTCGGTTCACCGTGACCGACGCGGGAGTACTCGCGCCGAACGCGTTGGTGCAGGTGACGGTGATCGTGTTGGCGCCGCTGTTCAGGCTGACCGAGTTGACGGTTGTGCTCGTCGAGCTTGCGCCATTGATCGTGCAGGCGGTTCCTGCCGGGATCGAACTTCCGCCGCCCACCGCGTAGGTCACGTCTATAGAAGCGGCCGTGGTGTTTGTGCCGTCGGCCGGCGCCGTGATCGCGACCGTCGGCACACTGCCTCGGTTGACCGTGATCGGCCCCGCAGCGCCGCTGCCGAATGCGCTCACGCAAGCCACCGAGATCGAGTTGGCGCCGCTGATCAGGCTGACCGAGTTGGTCGCGCCGGACGTTGAAGTGCCGCCGGCCACCGTGCAGACCGTGCCTGCCGGGATCGCGGTGGATCCGTCGACCGTGTAGGCGACATTGATCGAACTTGCGGTGGTGTTCGAGTTGTTTGCTGGAGATGTCAGCACCACGGTCGGCGCGGTGCCTCGGTTGACAGTGACCGATTTGCTGTCACTCCCGAACGCGTTGCTGCAGCTGACTGTGATCGTGTTGGCGCCGTTAGTGAGGCTCACCGAGTTGGATCCCGTGCTGGTCGAGTTCGCGCCATTGACGGTGCAGGTTGTGCCCGCAGGGATCGAACTTCCGCCGCCCACGGTGTAGGTGGTGTTGACCGAAGCGGCCGTGGTGTTTGTGCCGTCAGCCGGAGCGACGATCACGACTGCGGGGCCGTTGCCGTAGTTCACGTTCACGGCGCTACTACCGGGGCCATAGGCGTTGGTGCAAACGACGGTGATCGGATTGGCACCGGGTGTGAGCGCAACAGAGTTGGCAGACGTGCTGGTCGAGTTTGCGCCGTTGACAGTGCAGGTCGTTCCCGCCGGGATCGAGCTTCCGCCGCCCACTGTGTAAGTCACATTGACGGGTGTCGCCGCGCTGTTCGTGTTGTTGGCCGGCGACGTGATTGCTACAGCCGGCACCGAACCGCGATTGACCGTGATGGCGCTCGAACCGCTGCCGAAGGCGTTGGAACAGGCAACAGTGATCGTGTTCTGACCGTTGGCCAAGCTGACCGAGTTGGACCCCGTGCTGGTCGATCCCGCGCCGCCTACGGTGCAGGTGGTGCCGATCGCTATCGACGAAGAGCCGTTCACGGAGTACGAAACGTTGATCGTCGAGAAGGTGGTGTTGGCGCCGTCGATTGGCGAAGTGATTGCCACCACAGGCACGCTGCCGCGGTTCACAGTGATCGATGCGGGGGCACTCGCACCGAAGGCATTGCTGCAGTTCACAGTGATCGTGTTGGCGCCGCTTGTCAGGCCGATCGAGTTGGCCCCCGTGCTGGTCGAGCTCGCGCCATTGACCGTGCAGGTGGTTCCTGCCGGGATCGTGTCCCCGCCGCCCACCGAGTAGGCGACGTTCGTCGCCTCACTGGTCGTGTTGCTGTTGTTGGCGGGAGCGGTGATCGCGACGACCGGCGCGTCCCCGCGGTTGACGGTCACGGCTTTGCTGTCGTTGCCATAGGTGTTCGAACACGCGACGGTGATCGTGTTGGCGCCGACGCTCAGGCCGACGGAGTTGGTCGTCGCACTCGCGGTACCAGCGCCGCCAACCGTGCAGGTCGTGCCTGGGTTGATCGCGCTACCGCCGTTGACGGTGAACGCAACGTTGGTGGTGGCGGAGGTCGTGTTTGAGTTGTTCGCCGGCGCGCTGATCGCAACCACCGGGGCGACTCCGTAGTTGACGGTGACGGATTTCGTTGCCGGACCGAATGCATTGGCGCAGGCCACGGTGATTGTGTTGGCGCCGCTGGTCAGGTTGACCGAGTTGGCCGCAGTGCTGGTCGAGTTTGCGCCATTGACGGTGCAGGCGGTTCCTGCTGGGATCGAGCTTCCGCCACCCACCGTGTAAGAGACGTTGACCGAGCCGCTCGTCGTGTTCAGGCCGCTTGAGGGCGAAGTGATTGCCACCGTCGGCACAGCACCTAGGTTGACCGTGACCGATGCGCTGGCCGAGCCGAAGGCGTTGCTGCAGGCAACCGTCAGGGTGTTGGCGCCGGACGCCAAGGTCACGGGGTTGGTCGACGTGCTCGTGGTGGCCCCTCCGCCAACGGTGCACGTGGTGCCTGCCGGGATCGATCCGTCGCCGTTCACCGTGAAGCTGACGTTGGCCGATGCGCTCGTCGTGTTGCTGTTGTTCGCCGGCGCGCTGATATTGACGATCGGCGCAGAGCCGCGATTCACATTGATGGCGCTTGAACTACTGCCGAACAAGTTGGAGCACGAAACGGTGATCGAGTTTGCGCCGCTGGCCAGGCTGACAGAGTTGACCCCGGTGCTGGTCGAGCTTGCGCCGCCCACGGTGCAGGTGGTTCCTGCCGGGATCGTGGCACCACCGCTCACCGTGTAGGCGACGTTGATCGAGCTGGCGGTCGTGTTGGTGTTGTTCGCAGGTGATGAAATGGCGACCACCGGAGGCGTCCCGCGGTACACGGTGACCGAGGATGCGGCAGCGCGGCCGACCGAGTCGGTGCAGGAGACGGTGAGCGTGTTCGCGCCGGTGCTGAGGGCGATCGTCGACCCGCTGGCGGGCGTGCAGTTCGGACTGCCGACATCATCGGTCGCCGTGTAATTGAGCTGGGTCGTGGACTGCGTGGTTCCGGAGCCGTTGGCCGGAGATGAGATTGCGATGGTCGGCGGCGCGGCGTCACGCCAAACGGTGATGCTGTCCGAACCGGCATTGCCCGCATGGTCGAAACAGGTGACGACGACCGTGTTTGCACCGGGGCTCAGCGCAACGCTGGCTCCGCTCGCAAGCGTGCAGCTCGCAAGTCCGACGTTGTCCGTCGCTGAGTAGTTGACTGCAATCGTCGCGCTGGTCGTGACGAGCCCGGAGGCGGGCGACGAGATCGAAACCACTGGGGCGGCGGGGACCGCGCCGGTATCGAACCCGAAACTGTGAATCGCATCGACGATCGCGTTGGCGGTCACACTCGCGCCGAGCGGCGTGTTGTGCAGCGCTATGCCGGGGTACTGGAGACCCTGCTGGTACGTATGCGGGTTCATCCAGCGGGCACTCCAGCTCGTCTCGCAGGCAGTATGCGCGGTGCCAGAGATCCCCTGCATGTCGACGAACTTCGCGTAGTTGCCGCCAACGGAGGCGTTGAAGGCATTCACATCCTCGATCATCGCCTGCCGCACGCCCTCTTCCCAGGTTGCGTAGAGCGGCGCATCGGCTGCGGTCAGCCAGAACTCGCTGCTAAAGCACTGCGAACCGGAGGGCTCAGCGATTCGCGGCGTGCCCATCAGGAGAATCTTCGCGTTCGGCGAGATCTGGTGAATTCGGGTGAGCGCGGACGCGATCTTTGTCTTTGAGATCGCGACGTAGCTGGGAATCTGATTGACCCCGTTGACCAGATAAGTGTCGCTGCAGTGGTTGGGGATCGGCCAGGGCGCCTGTTGCGGGAAGTCGCGGTTGTGGAAGAACGCGTCGATCGCCGGCTGATAGCCAGTGCAGTCGTAGGCGATCTTGCCGAAAAACGCCTCGTTGCTGCCCGAGCCCACGATCACGATGTCTTCGCTGCCGTTGAGCGAGTTGTACTGCGGCGGGATCGCAGCGCCGCTGGGACCGGTCCAGCCATACTGGAAGTTATCTGCGGTCGTGCCGTTGCAGGTTGCGTTCTTCCACGTGCCGTGCGCGACCCGCGCCATCGCGAGTTCCGGATAGCCGCCCGTCGACTGGCCGCAATCGGCGATTGACCCGGGAACCTGCGGACCGAGCCACTGGCCCGAGGCAAGTGAATCACCCATAGCGACGACGCGCCCGAGCGGGGCGGCGGAGGCCGTCGCAGAGAGCGACAGCAGCGCCGCCAGCAGGGCGGCCAGAAATGCGGTCCTTATATGAGTGTGCATGACGTTGGTGCGTCCGAGTCCCCTGCCGAGGGGGGTCTGGACGAGACTACAGCCGCGGCGTCATCTTGGCCACTCGATGGCACGCGGATGCCGACCCCGCTAGACCCGAACAGAGGCGCCTGCGCCTGAATCCTCTCAGCGCGTCACTCGAAACACTTTGCTCACCGCGCGCAGCTTCGTGCCGCGCACGCTGACCACCACGCGATAACGCCCAGCGACGAGCGCGCGCTTGTCCGTCCGGCCGGAGAGCCGGGCCGTAGATGTTCCGGGCTTCAGCGCGAGCGTGCCGCGCCCGGCCAGCTTGACCTTCGCCGGACCGCTGGCGCTGAGGCGCTCTATACGAACGTCGACATCTGCCTCCGCGTCGAGCTTGATCTGCAGCTTGAGACCGCCACGCGCGCTGCTCTTCAGGAACATTCCGCCGCGCTTGAGGGGTTTTAGCTTTGCCGGGGCACCGAGCTTCACCGAGATGCTCTTCGGCCCGAGGTTGGGAGCGGGATCCGGCGGATCCACCGGCGGCGCCGGCGGCGTCGGTGGCGGCGTGTACGCGACGTAGACGCTCGCAAAGCCGACCCCGAAGGCGCTGGTGCAAACAACAGTCACCGTGTTCAGCCCGACGGCCAGCTCGATCGGGTTGTGATCCGGGTCGGTCGAGGGCATCCCATTGATCGTGCAACTGGTGCCATCAGGCACTCCCTCGAGACTGTCAACCGAGAACTTCGCCTCGACGAACTTCGCGGGCGTTTCGGTGTACGCGTCGGCGTGGATGTAGACGAGCGGCAACGTCCCGCGATTGACGGTTATCGCCTTGGTGTCCGACCCGAAGGCACTGGTGCAAGAAACGGAAACCGTGTTGGTGCCCGGGCTGAGCTCGATCGTCAGCGGACTCTCGGCCTGGTTGCCGTTGACCGTGCAGGTTGCTGCGGCGCTGCCGCCGGCACTGAATGAAACGCTCACGGAGCTGCCGAGCGTGTTTAGCCCGTCAGCGGGGCTGGTGATTGCGACGCTCGGGGCGGTGCCGCGTTCGACCGTCACGAACTTTGTGTCTTCGCCCAGCGAGTTGGCGCATTTCACGCCGATCACGTTCGACCCGATTGTCAGCGGGAACGAATTCGTTGAAGTGCTGGCCGATGCCTGCCCGCCGACGGTGCAGTTGGTGCCGGCCGGGATCGTGCTCGAGCTGTTGACGGTGAAGACGACGTTGGTCTGCGTCGCGGTTGTTTGTGCGCCGTTGGCCGGTGCCGTGATCGCGACGATCGGACCGTTGCCGCGCGTGACGCTGACCGAACCGCTCCCGCTGCCGAAGACGCTGTTGCATGAGACCGTGATCGCGTTGGCTCCAACCGCCAGCGAAACCGTGTTGGTGGTCGCGCTGCTGGTACCCGACCCGGCGACCGTGCAACTCGTGCCCGCGGGGATCGAGCCTGCGCCATCGACCGTGAAGGCGACGTTCACCGAGGTCGAGGAGGTCACCGTGCCGTCAAGCGGCGCGAGCACCGCGACGACCGGCGGGTTGCCGCGGTTGACCGTCACCGAGACCGGAGCGCTGACGCCGTAGGCATTCTCACAGGAAACGAAGATCGTGTTTCCGCCGATTGCCAGCGGCACGGAGTTGGCGCCGGGGGTGGTGGAGGCGACCCCGCCGACGCTGCAAGTTGTTCCACCCGGGATCGAGCCACTCCCGCCGACCGTGTAGGTGAGGTTGATCGAGCTTGCAGTCGTGTTCGTGTTGTTAGACGGCGCCGTGATCGAAACTACGGGCACAGCTCCGCGATTCACTGTGATGCTCGCCGGCGAGCTCGATCCGAAGGCATTGGTGCAGACCACCGTGATCGTGTTGCTTCCAATCGACAGTGCGACTGAGTTGGTGGTCGTGCTCGAGCTGCCCGCGCCGTTTACGCTGCAGGTGGTGCCTTCAGGGATCGAGCTTTCGCCGCCGACGGTGTAGATCACGTTCGTCGACGCGCTCGAGGTGTTCGAGCTAGCTGCCGGCGAAGTAACCGCTACGACGGGAACGGCGCCCCGATTGACCGTGACCGCCGTCGGGGCGCTCGCTCCGAAGGCGTTCGAGCAGGACACCGAGATCGTGTTGCTGCCGGTTGCGAGTGCGACGCCGTTGACGGAGGTGCTGTTCGAAGCGATGCCGCCCACGCTGCACGTGGTGCCGCCCGGGATCGAGCTGCCGCCGCCGACGGTGTAGGCGACGTTGATCGAGCTTGCCGTCGTGTTTGTGTTGTTTGCCGGTGCCGTGATCGCGACTTCCGGGACGCTGCCGCGCGTGACGTTCACGCTCGCCGGTGTGCCCGTGCCGAACTGATTGGTGCAGCTCACCGTGAGCGTGTTGGAGCCGACGCTCAGTGGGGTGCTGTTGGTGGTCGCGCTGGAAGAAGCAGCCCCGGCCACGGTGCAGCCTGTTCCCGCCGGAATCGAAGCAGCGCCGCCAACCGTGTAGGCGACGTTGATCGACGAGGCGGCAGTGCTCGCGCCGTTGGCCGGCGTGGTGATTGCGACGCTCGGAGGGTTGCCGCGATTGACGGTGACGGTCGCGCTCTTTGGGCCGAAGGCTCCGACGCAGTTGACCGTGATCGTGTTCGTCCCGATGCTGAGTGCGGCCGAGTTGCTCGCAGTGCTGCTCGAAGCCGTTCCGTTGACCGTGCAGTTTGTGCCGCCCGGAATCGAGCTCGACCCGTTGACCAGGTAGGTCACGTTGATCGAAGCGGCGGTCGTGTTCGTGCCGTCGGCGGGCGCCGTGATCGCCACCTCCGACGGCGGACTCCCGGTTACGTTGACGGTCGACGGATTGCTGCTGCCGAACTGGTTGGTGCAGACGACCGAGATCGTGTTTGCTCCCTCCGCGAGAATCACGCTGTTCGAACTCGTGCTGCTCGTCGCATTACCGTTGACCGTGCAGCTCGTGCTCGCCGGGATCGATGCGCCGCCCCCGACGGTGAAGGTCACGTTGATGGTTGCGGCGGTTGACTGGAGCCCGCTGGCAGGTGAGGTGATCGCAACGACCGGGACGCTTCCGCGGTTGACGGTGACCGCCGCCGTCGCTGCGTTGCCCGCGGTGTCGGTGCAGTTCACGGTCAGCGTGTTGGCGCCGACGCTGAGCGCGACGCTCGATCCGTTTGCCGGCGTGCAGTTGGGCGAGCCGAGGTTGTCGCTCGCGGTGTAGCTGAGCGTCGTCGAGGATGCAGTGGTGTTGCTGTTGTCTGCCGGGCTGTTGATCGTGACCGACGGCGGGGTGCTGTCGCGAGTCACCGTGACCGATGCGGTGCCGTGGTTTCCGGCGTGGTCCTGGCAGTCGACGGTGATCGTGTTGGAACCGGGATTCAGGTTCACCGAGGAACCGCTTGCCGGCGTGCAGCTGGCGACGGCCACGTTGTCGCTCGCGGTGTAGCTGATCGTGGTGGTGGCGTTCTTTGTCAGCGAGTTGTTCGCCGGTGCGCTGATGGTCACCACGGGATCGGTTGCGTTGGTTGCCTGCGAGCCGGTGTCGAGGCCGGCGGCGCGCATCGCGTCGATGATCGCGTTGGCCATCGCGTTGGCACCGGCCGGTGTGTTGTGCAGCGCGATTCCCGGGTAGGTGACACCGGGTTCAACGCTCCACGGGTTGATCCACTTCTGACTCCACGACGCGGCGCACATCGTGTGGGACGTGCCGGAAATCTCTTGGACATCGACAAACCGTGCCCACGAACTGCGCGCCGCGACCACACGCTTCATCGCCAGGCGCAGCTGGTCCTCCCAAACCGCATAGACCGGCGCGTCGGCAGGTGTGAGGATCGGGTTGGGCATGCAGCCGGCGCCGTCGGGCGTGGCCAGGCGCGGGATGCCGACCAGGAAGACCTTGGCGTTGGGTGACTTCTGGTGGATCTGGTCGAGCGCAGGACCAACGAGCGACTCTGAGTTGTTGATCTTGGAAAGCAGGCCACTTCCGTTGGCGCCGTAGGTCCTCAGGCAGTTGTTCCAGTAGTCGACGTTCTGACCCTGGAGCTTGGCGGCGTACACGTTGAGGTCTGGCTGGTAACCGAGGCAGGCGAATGCGACCTCCCCGAAGTAGGCCTCGTTACCCCCGGTGCCGACGATCACTGCCTGCTCGGAGCCGATCAGCGCATTGAACTGCGGCGGGATCGTCACACCGTTGTTTTCGGGAATGTTCAATCCCGGGTTCGTGCTGCTGAAGACGCCTGTGTGGCCGCCGTTACAGGTGACGTCCGCGAAAGCACTGGCGCTGAGTCGCGCCTTTGCCAGCTGCGGATAGCTGCCGGTGGTGCGACCGCAGGCAGGGTTGGGATTGGACTCACTGACGGGAAATGTCGGACCGAGGCCCATCCCTGAGGCCATCGAGTCGCCGATCGCCACGACGCGCCCGAGCGCCGCATCGGACGCCGCTGGAAGCGCGCAGAGGGCGGCGGTCGCCGCGATCACGGCAACGATCGATCTAGACACTCGCTTGGTCGATTCAGTCAAGGGATTCAGTTGCTTGGCGCCGTCCTGCCGAGACGCATGCGCGCCGGCGTTGCTTCCAAGCACGCCGAATCAGCTTATTGCGGAATGTGCACGTTCGCAAGCAGTCGAAAGCGCCCGTTCAGCGCACAATTCGGAACGATGGCGACGCGAGGGGCTCCAGCTCGTCGGCGTCGATCGCCGCCCCGGCCCGGTACGTGCCGACGGGCAACCGCCGTCCGCCGTCCCTCCCGATCAGATAGAGCGTCGTGGTGCCTGGCGGCAGAAGCGTCAATCGCCAGCCGGTCGATCGAGACCAACGCTTGCAGCGCCGGCCCGAGTGACTAGTCAGAGCCGGCGCGACGCAACGGCCACCGGACCTGCGTCCGGCGACCCGTCGCTCGAGACGCAGCCACACGAACGCTTGGCTGGTCAGCGCAAGTTGAAGGTGGGCAGAACCAGCGGTCGGGCGCAGCGAGACAAACTCAGATCCGCGTGCCGAGCGCCTCGCCTTCTTGCTCGAAAGGCCGAGGATTCTCAGGGATGCGAACGGCGTCTCGCCAGTCGTTGGCGGTCCGGTCGGCGAGCCGTCGCCGGTCGGGCCGGTTGCGCCCGTCTCGCCCGTCTGACCCGTCGGCCCGGTTTCCCCGCTCGGGCCGACTTCGCCCGTCTGGCCGGTGTCTCCAGTCGCTCCGGTTGCGCCGGTCTCACCCGACGGCCCGGCTTCTCCGCCGCCGCCGGTCGCGCCGGTGCTGCCAGTTTCGCCCGTCGGACCAGTCTCGCCGGATTCGCCCGTAGGGCCGGTCCCGCCAGTCTCGCCAGTCTCTCCGGTCGGGTCGACGGCGGCCGGTTCGAGATCGAGCCCGGCCGATCGCATCGACGCGAGTAGCGCCGAAGCAATGGCGGCCGCACCGGCGGCATTGGGATGGAGCGGGACACCTTCGCCGACGGCCGTTGGGTCGAGCTGGCTGAACGGAACGACCCAACGCAGATCCGCCGGTGTGCACGCCGTGCGCGAGAGCGAGGCCGGGTGCATGTCGACGAAGTAGGCGTCGTGGGCCGCGGCCTCGCTGGCGAGCGTCTGGTTCACCGCGTCTTCCCACTGGGCAAAAACCGGACCGTCGGTCAGCGTCAAGTTGAGGTAGTTGCCCTTGCAGTTGATGCCACTCGGCGGTGCGATCCGCGGATAGCCGACGAGGAAGATCTTCGCGTGCGGCGAGCGTGCGCGGATCTCGTCGATCGAAGCACCGATCGACGGGGTGTACTGCTGTGAGGTGGCGATTCCCTGGGCGAGACCCACAAGCGCGTTGACGCCGTCGCTGACGTATGTGTTGGTGCAAGTGTCGGCGTCGTAGGTCGCAACGTGGACCAGGCAGTTGTTGGTGACGTCTCCGAAGCGCGCGTTGTTGTCGCCGATTGCCAGGATCACCGCATCTTCAGTGCCATTGAGTGCGGAGAGTTGAGCCGGAATAACCGGGTTGGTCGACCCCCAGAAGAGCGCGGTGGTGGTCGCGCCATCGCAGGTGACATTCACGAAGTCGCCGTGTGCGATCTCTGCAGCAGCGCGGTCAGGAAAACCGAGACCGCTGCGGTTGCACTGCGCGGGAGTTCCGGCGAGTGGGCTTCCCAGTCCCGTCCCCGTTGCCGAAGAGTCGCCCAGTGCAACGATTCTGCCGATCTGGGCAGCCGCGGACGAGACGCCGGCGCCAGCCAGCACGACCGCCGCACAGAGGACGCAAATGAACACACGCATACGCGAAAGTGTCGCAGACGTATCACCCGATCGGTGGATCGCGGCGAGTGACTGTCCGATGGGTTACTTGACGGTCTTGAACGAATCCGTGGTCGGAGTGGCGACGTGCAGTGACTCGCTGCGCAGGCGTATCCGAAACCTGCCAGGAGTGAGCCGCCGTCCTGCCGCCCGGCCGGTGACGTAGATCTTTGTTGCGCCCTTGGGCAGGTACGCGTTCCACCATCCGCCGCGCGATGCGACGCGTGAGCAGTGCTTTGCCGACCGGTTGCTGCGACTTATCGCGCGGCACTTGCCGTTGACCAGCCTGCCGGACCTCACGCTCTCCAACTTGAGGCCGACGGTTGCCACCTCGTCGAGCGTGAGCGTGACGGCCGCGCCGCCGCGCAGCGGAGCATTACGCGAGAAGACCGAGCCGCTGGGGGCAGGACGCAGCTTTGCGAACTTGAGGTCTTCGATCCGCGCTTCGGATCCCAGATAGAGGCCGGCGCCGCGCATCGCCTCGGTAACCATGTTTGCGACCGCATCGGCCCCGGCAGCGCTCGGATGCAAACCAATACCGGTGCTCCCGCCGACGACCGGGTTGGTCCAGCGCTGGGCGGCCGGGGACGCGCAACCGGTGTGGGAGCCCGACTGTGAGTACGCGTCGACGAAATAGGCGCCGTGGGATGCTGCGGTCTCGCGAAGCGTGTCGTTGACGGCGACCTCCCACTGCTCAAAAACAGGCGCGTCGGTCTGGGTCAGCCACATCAACCCCGAACAGCCGCCGACGTTCGTCGGCGCTATGTCGAGGTAGCCGACGACGAAGACTTTGGCCTTCTTGGATTTGTTCTTGATTGCGTCGATCGATTTCCCGACGTTGGTGGCGATCGACTGGCCGCGGGCGATCAGGCTGTTGACGCCGCCGCTGACGTAGGTCTGGGTGCAGACATTCGCGTTTGATCCGCCGTGGTAGAGGCAGTTGTTGGTCACTTCGCCAAAGCCCGCGTCGTTATCGCCGACCGAGAGCAGCACGGCCCGTTCGGTGCCATTGAGCGCGTCGAGCTGCGCGCGGGCACGGTCGCCGCTGCCGGGGAAGGTGAAGCCCGAAAACAAGCTCGAGGTCGTCGCGCCGCTGCAGGTTTCATTGACGAACTCGCCGTAGACGATGCGTTGCGCCACAAGCGCGGGGTAGCCGCCGCTCGTGCGCTCGCACTCAGAAGGCGATCCCGGGTACTTGGGGCCCAGGCTTGGACCGCTGGCCGAGGAGTCGCCGAGCGCCACGACGCGCCCGAGACTTGCCGCGGCATCGCCGGTGGTTGCGCAGGCGGCAACGGCGAACGCGCAGGAAACCGCCAGCGCAAAGGCGATCATCCGGATCGCGTTCGAATAGAGAGGCTTGTCGTGCTTCATCGAGGGGTCTGGAACCACAAACGCCGCCGGGCGCAAGAAGTTTCGAGAATCAGCCTATTTGCCGGCTTCGCGTCCTGCCACCGAATCGTGACCGAACGATCGTGCGGTAATCTTCAGATATCGCTTTATCCCCGCCCGGGCGATTCGGAAAACCCCGGCGCAAACCCTCCCTCCACCTCATCAATCTTCACCAAGGAGCACATCAATGCCTGATGCAGTGATCGTCGACGTCGTCCGCACCCCGATCGGACGCGCCTTCAAGGGGTCGCTCGCCGGTGAGCGTGCCGAAGACCTCGCCGCGTTCGCGATCAAGACACTCGTCGAGAAGCACAAGGACGCCGTCGCGCCCGAGGACTACGACGAAGTGATCCTGGGCGTCGGCTTCCCCGACAACGAGCAGGGCTACAACGTCGCTCGCAACGCCTGGCTGCTGGCCGGATACCCCGAGTCGGTTCCCGGTCACATCGTCTCGCGCTTTTGCGCCTCGTCGGTGCAGAGCATCCGTGCGGCCGCGAATGCGATCAAGGCCGGCGACGGCGAGATCTACCTGGCCGGCGGCCTCGAGGCCTCCAGCCGCGCCGGTTCGAGCCCCGACTTCACGATGCACCCCAAGCTCGACGGCTCGGAGGGTTCGCTCTGGAACGTCTACATCCCGATGGGCCTGACGGCAGAGAACGTCGCCGAGCGCTACGGCGTCTCGCGCGAGGCGCAGGACGAGTTCGCCGCCCGCAGCCAGCAGCTTGCGGTTGAAGGTCAGGAGAACGGCTTCTGGGACCGCGAGATCACGCCGTACACGACCGCCGACGGCACGGTTGTCTCCAAGGACGACGGCCCGCGCGCGGGCACCACGGTCGAAAAGCTCGCTGGTCTGGCACCCGTCTTCAAGCCGGAGGGCGGCACGGTCACGGCCGGCAACGCCTGTCCGCTCAACGACGGTGCCGCCGCTGCGCTGATCATGAGCGCCGACAAGGCTGCAGAACTGGGCCTCACGCCGCGCGCAAAGATCATCGCCTCCGTTGCCGGTGGAGTCGAGCCCGAGTACATGGGCGTCGGCCCGATCCCGGCGGTTGAGACGTTGCTCAAGCGCACCGGCATGAGCGTCAGCGACATCGACCTCTTCGAGATCAACGAGGCGTTCGCGGCGCAGGTTCTCCCCAGCGCCGAGAAGCTGAACATCCCGATTGAGAAGATCAACGTCCAGGGCGGCGCGATCGCCGTCGGCCACCCGTTCGGCATGACAGGGACGCGGATCATGGGCACGCTGCTCAACAACCTCGAGACCAACGACAAGCAATTCGGTCTCGAGACGATGTGCGTTGCCGGTGGTCAGGGCATGGCGATCATCGTCGAGCGCCTCAACTAGCCTCGCCGAATCAACTCGGCGCCTGAAAGCATCGTCAGCGAAGGCCGGCCCTCCGAAGGAGGGTCGGTCACTCGCTGGCTCGAAAACCTGACCGACCTGCTCGACCGTCGCAAGGTCGAGTACGGCCTCTTCCTCGGCCTCTTCGTGGTGCTTGTCGCATTCACGGTCTACCGGCCGATGTTCCCCAACTACGACACGTACTACGCGTTGATCTGGGGCAACGAGATGTGGGATCTCCAGCTCCCGGACTACTACGTCTTCAAAACGCCGACGCCGCACCCGCTGTTCAATCTCTACACGATGCTCCTCTCGCCGCTGGGCAGCGCGGCGATCCCGGTGCTCACGGTGTTCTCGCTGGCGATGTACGTCGGGCTGCTTTACGGCGTCTACCGCCTGGTGAAGCTGCAGGTCGGCACGCTGGTGGCCTTCGTGACGACGCTGATCCTTTTGACCCGCACCGATCTGATGGCCTTTGCTTTTCGCTCGATGCTCGACGTGCCGTTCCTCCTGATGATCGTCTGGGCGGCGGTGCTCGAGGTTCAGAAACCGCGCCGCGGGTTTAGCCCCCTGATCCTGCTCTCGTTGGCTGGCCTGCTGCGCCCCGAGGCGTGGCTGATGGCCGGTCTCTACTGGCTTTGGCTCGCCTACGGATGGGTGCGCGACGATCGCGCGTTGCCGGGCACTCGACCGTCGTTGCCTGCGCTGGTCGGATTTGGATTTCTGGTCATCTCCGCGCCGGTGGTCTGGCTCGCCTGGGACTTGATCGTGACCGGCGATGCGCTCTATTCCGTCCATTCGACGAGCGAGGTCGCCAAGGAGGTCAATCGGCAGAAGTCGCTGCCCGAGGCGATCGCGGCGCTCCCGGGGTTCATCGGCGGCAGCGAGCAGTGGGTCAACGCAATCGCCGGCGTCGGCGGTTTTTCGCTGGCGTTATGGGCCTACCGCAAGCACATGCTGATGCTCGCGGCGCTCGTCGCCGTGGGGATCGTGACTTACCTCCTGATTGCGATCGCCGGGCTTTCCGTGATCCCGCGCTACCTAGTGGTGCCGTCGCTGGTGATGTGCTTTGGCGTGGCGTTCTCGCTCGTCGGCTGGGAACGCCTGAAGGGCACGCCGCGCCGGATTGGGATCTGGCTGGCGTGCTTGACGCTGCTGCTGATGCTCGTGCGAGCGCCGGCGTACCTCGATCAGCTGCGCGGCCTGAACACGAGCACCGATCAGATTTCGGTCAGCTACAGCCGGGTGATCGACATCCTCAACAAGCCGAAGGTGGCCGCTGAGATCGAGAGCTGCGCCCCGATCCTCGCGTTCACCCACGAGTCGGTGCCGATCATCCGCTACGAGCTGCGCGCCGCCAAGGACGAGGTGATCGCGACCACGCAGCTCACGGCGCCGCCCACAGAAGGCGTCCAACTGCTTCAAACCAGCGCGCTCGATCCGCTTCAGATGACCGTGGTCACGCGCACGACGCGTAAGCCGTGGACCGGCTTCCGCCAGCCTGGGTTCGCGTTTGTCGGCGAGAACCGTGCCTGGATCGCCTATTCAAGCTGCAAGGAGTCCAAGTGAGAACGCGCGCTCTCGCCGCAGTTCTTTGTCTTGCCGCGCTCGTGGCGCTCGCCGGTTGCGGAGACGAGAAGCAGGTCAAGCGCAATGACGCCGGCGTCCTGGTCGCGCCGTTCGACGGCCAGACCACAAAGGTCCCGCGCCGCCCGATCGCGGTCGCGGCCGGCGGCGGTTCGGTGTGGGTGACGAGCATGGCCGGCGGAGTGCTGTCTCGGATCGACCCCGAGAGCGGCAAGAAGATCGGCAAGCCGGTCACGATCGACGACGCGCCCTACCAGCTGCTCTACGCGTTCGACAAGGTTTGGGTCGCGGCGTTCCAGAACGACAAGCTCTTCCAGGTCGATCCAGAGACCGGCAAGGTGATCGATTTCACCAAGGTCGACAACCGACCGTTTGGCATGGCGGCGGGCTTTGGCTCGCTCTGGGTCACCAGCATTCGCAGCGAGACGATCAGGCGAATCGACCCGGATACGGGCAAACCTGATGGGCCACCAATTGCGCTGAGCGGCGTGCCCTACAAGGTGGCCGCCGGCTTCGGTTCGATCTGGGTGACGGACTTGCGAGACGGTCTGGTCGATCGAATCGATCCAAGAACGAACAAAGTCGTCGAGAGGATCCGGATTGGTAGGCGCACCTGCAACGCTGCAGCCCAGGAGCGCACCGGCGATGAGGTCAACGACGTGGTCGTTGATTGTGGGGCGCCGGCGGCGATAGTTGCTGCCGGAAAGTACATCTGGGTCAGCAATCTTCGCGGCCCGGCCGTGAAGTCTGGCGAGGCTACGGATGTGCAGGTTCGCCAAGGGATCCCCAACGGTCAGGTCTGGAGAATCGATCCGAGGACCAACAAAGTCGTTGGCGGGCCGATCCCAGTGCCAGTGCGCCCGCTGGCGATGGCGGGCGACGGCGTATCGGTCTGGGTGATCGGCGTCGAGACCGACACGCTCACGCGGATTGACACCAACACCGCAAAGCGAGACGAGTTGCCGATCGCGATCGGGAATGCTCCGACTGACGTGGCGCTTGGCTACGGCAAAGTCTGGGTGCCGATCTCCAGAGACGACAGACTTGCTTCGCTCAGCTCGCGCTGAGCGGCCCGATCACTTGGGTCCGAGGTAACGCAGGTAGACCTGGTTGGCCTCGCCGCCGAGGTTGCGAATCAGGCGGTCGATCGCGGGAGCTGTGCTCTGGAAGACGACGTAGTTGCCGCGCAGGCTGGTCGACGGATTCTCGGACGGCCCGTCGACGTACTTGTTGGCGTAGTTGCGCGATTCGACTGAGACGTGGCGCGTCGGCTTGTTCCAGAGCATCATGTTCTGGTGGCCGTTGCGCGTGAAGCGAATGTCGCGAGAGGGGCGCAGGTTGGTCGCCAGGGAGTCGAACAGCACGAACTCACCACCGCCGGTGATCGTCGGGTCGCCCGAGGCGCCGTTGGCCGGACCGTCGATCGACTTGCTGACCCACATGTTGCGGCGCTGGATCAGGTCGGTCTGCACGATGTCGCGCAGGCGATTGTTGTCGCCCGGAAGCAGGTTGGAGGCGTCGGTCTGGTAGGCGACGTACTGGCCGTACTCGTTGATCGCCGGGTGGCTGGAAGGTCCGTTGCCGCGGCGGCCGCGTTTCTGGGAGACGAGGCGGGTCTTGAACTTGAGTTTGCTGCCCTTCTTGAATCCGCGAACGTAGACGTCCTCTCCGCTGTCGCGATCGGCTGAGGAGAGGTTGGTCGACTCTGAGGTGAAGGCGACGAAGTTGCCGTAGCGCGCGAATGAGACCTGGTAGCTGTCGCCGTTGCCTGCGCGGCGAGCATTGTTGGCCGATGCGATGAACGTGAGCCTGGCGAAGCGTCCCGAGCGGATGTGTACGTAGACCTGGCTGTCGCCGCTTGTTCCGCCACTTGTGCGCGCGGTGCTCCAGCGCGACTTGCCGCCGCCCTCGTATCCGAGGTTGGTGGCGGAGGAGACAAATGCGACGCGGCCGCAGTTGGCGTTGACCGCGACCTCGGTGGTCGGCCCGTTGGCCTGTTGGCCCGAACTTGAGACCGATACGCGCGTGATGCGCCCGTTCTTGAAGTTGTAGACAAATGCGTCGGCGACGTCGTTGGTGTCATTGGGGACGAGGTTGCTGGCCTCGGAGACGAAGGCGATGCACTTGGGCGTGTTCCACGTGGAGCCTGCGACTGCCGGCTTGTAGGACGGGCCGTTTGCTTCCTTGCCGCCCATGCCGACGGAAATTCGCTTGGTCTTGCCGATGTGCCAGGGCGTGCCGTTCCAGCGCCAGGGCCGTGCCCGCTTGACCATGAAGACATCGGTCACACCATTGTCGTCGCCGCGCACGATGTTGCTGGCGTCCGACTCGTAGGCCGCTACGCGGGCGATTCGCTGGTCGCGTGAGATCGACGCGTTCCGGGACTCGCCGTTCGGGATTCCTCCGTTGTAGGAACGCGAGAGCAGGAAGGTCGTTCGAGCCGAGGCTTCTGCGTCAGCCGCTGCAACTGCGACGACGCTGCAAAAGCAAACGAGTGCCGCAAGAGCGGCCCATGTCATCCGTGACTTGGACACGACTCACCTATCGGCGGTCTTGTCCAGAAGGTTTAGCCCCTCAGGTTTGTGATTTTTTTGGTGCGCACTTCCCGCCGCTCAGGCGGTAGATGTCGATCTGCGGGCCGGGCCGGTAGTAGGCCAGGGGGAAGTAGTTGTAGGAGATGTCGAAGTTGAATTGCGGGACGCTCTTGCCAGGTTTCATTGGACTGAACGCGGCGACCTTCTCGCCCCGCTTCTCGAGCGCCGAGTAGTAGGCGGCAGCTCCGGGGGCCTTTGACGGGTCCTTCGTCACGCGGCCCTTCTGGATGCTGGCCGAGACGACCCAGCAGTAGCCGTCTCGCTCGAAGCTATCGAGCACGGCCGGCGAGAGATTCTGCGCGTACTTCTCGATCTCTGTTCCTCGCGGAAGCGGGCGGATCGTGAACGCCGGATCGCCGGAAGCGGCGTCGTTCTGCTTGTAATACGGGGGCGGGCCCACGAGATCGAACGCGATCTTGTCCTGCCGCGGCACATTCTCAAGGACCCACTCCTTGGCAAGTTGCCGTGTGTCGGTCCGCGCCAGTACCCGGTCGTTATGGACCGCATGAACAAGCGGCCCGACAAGCGCCACAGCCATAACCGCCACCACCGCATACGTCAAAGATGCATCTTTGACGTACTTGTCGAACTTCGGGGCTAGCCATTTGGCGGCTTCGATTGCGAAGTAGCCGGCAAAGAGGGCGAGCACTGGATAGATCGGCATCATCCAGCGCGCGTAGAAGCGCAGCTGTTTGCCCATGAAGAGGAAGACAATCAGCGCGAAGAGGACGAACGGCAGTGAGCGCCGCCAGTCCTTCTTCAGAGCGAGGCCGGCCCCCGCGATCGCCATCAGCAGCGGGACAATCCCAAATCCCCAGGTGAGCGTCCAGGCGTAGTAGGCCCACCCGCTGGTGTCGTCGGTGCCGAGCTTGGCCACACCGGCCGAGAGATCTTGCTGGCGGCGCATGTCATAGACGAACTTGTGCGGGTCGAGCACCGCGAAGGGGTTGACGATCACGAACGCCGCCAACGAGACGCCCGCGGCGAGTACGAGATACAGGAACTCTCGTTTGCCGCGCTCGCGGTCTTCGAAAAAGCGGATAAGCCAAGCCGCGAAGATCGACACGCTGAGCGCCGCCGCCGTGTACTTGGTGCCGGTCGCAAGGCCGAGTCCCAGTCCGGCGATCCCATAGTCGAGTGCGCGTCCCTGCTGGATCACGCCGGCTAGTCCGAACAGCCCGAGCGCGAGCGGAAGCAGCGTCGGGACATCGTTCAGCGCGAAGTGGCTGTAGTGGATGGGCAGGAACGTGAAGGTGAGGAAGGCAGCAGCAGTAAGAGCAACGCCCGTCCCCCAGAGCCTGCGGCCGGCGAAGTAGAGCACCCAGGCAGCACCGACGCCCATCAGCGCCGCGGTCACGCGGGCGATGGTGTAGATCGTCGTGGGATCGGTCGTGAAGGCCTGCTGGATGCTGCTGCCGACCGATCCGACCGGCGGCGTGAGGTAGGCGATGGCCAGGATCACCTGCAGCAGATAGGTGAAGGCCGGCGGATTCTGGAAGTAGTTCGGGTTGTGGCCGCCACCGAACATCTTCACCGCCGAAACCGTGAAGTGCGCGTACTCGTCGAGGTTGAAGGCGACCGGCAGGCCGCTCCTGATGCCCCAGAGGCGCAGAGCCAGCCCAACCGTGAGGATGCCCGCGAGCGTCCATGCGGCGGCGCGCCCGCGGCGTTTGGTCTGCTCGCTCACGGCGGGAACCTTACCGCCAGAGCTGCCCGCCGCCGCCTTCTTGCCAGATCGGTTACGCTATGTGAATGGGGATTCACATTGAACAGACTGCCGAGCCGGCGACGCGCGCGACCCATCAGGTCGAAAACCAGGCCTCGCCGCTTGAGCCGATCAACCACTTCACCGCCGACCTTGCGCTGCAGGAGGCGATCATCCGCGAGGGCGGTGCCTGGGGAGAGGACCGCCTGACCGAGATCGGGGAGCTTGCCGGCCTCCCTGAGCAGCGCGAGCACTGTTGGCGCGCCGAGCACAACCTTCCGCGCCTGGTCACGCACGATCGCTACGGCAACCGCGTCGACCAGGTGGAACTCGACCCGTCGTGGCATCACCTGCTGGGGGCGGCGATCGAACGCCAATGCCACTCGCTCCCCTGGCGCGACCCTCAGCCAGGGGCGCACGTCGTGCGCGCCGGTCTCTTCATGCTCTGGGGCAACACGAACGGCGGCGTGATGTGCCCAGTGTCGATGACCCATGCGGTGATTCCGCCGCTGCGTAACCACGCGCCCGAGATCGCCGCCGAGTGGGAGGACCGCCTGACGATGCCCGACTACCAGCGCGGCGCAATCGCCGGGATGGCGATGACCGAGAAGCAGGGCGGATCCGACGTCCGCGCCAACACGACGCAGGCCGTGCCGATCGGTGGCGACGAATACGAGCTGACCGGCCACAAGTGGTTCTGCTCGTATCCGCCGTGTGACGTGTTCCTCGTGCTCGCGCAGGCACCGGGCGGTCTGTCCTGCTTCTTCGTCGAGCGCGGCGAAGGCATGGAGTTCCAGCGTCTCAAGGACAAGCTCGGCACCCACTCGCTGGCCTCGAGTGAGGTCGAGTTTCGCGCGGCGCGCGCACGCCTCGTCGGCGAAGAAGGCCGCGGTGTCCCGACCATCATCCAGATGGTCAACCACACGCGTCTCGACTGCATGATCGGTTCGGCGACCTCGATCCGCCGAGGTGTGCTTGAGGCGACCAATCACGCACGCGGCCGCAAGGCCTTCGGAGCGCTGCTGATCGACCAGCCGGCAATGCAGAACGTGCTCGCCGACCTTGCGATCGAGTCCGAGGCGACGACCGCCGCGGTCTTCCGAATTGCGCGGGCGTTTGATGAGAACGACGACGCGCTGCGGCGCTTTGGCACAGCGGTGATGAAGTACTGGATCTGCAAGCGCGCGGCGGGCCACGCCAACGAGTCGCTCGAGTGTTTCGGCGGCAACGGCTACGTCGAAGAGTCGGGGATGCCCCTGATCTACCGCGACGCACCGCTGATGTCGATCTGGGAGGGCTCGGGTAACGTCGCCGCGCTTGACGTGCTGCGTGCGATGGCCAAGGAACCCGAAGGGCTTCCGGCCTTCCTTGGCGAATGCGAGCTTGCGCGCGGGGCCGACGCGCGCTTTGACGCGCACCTGGACTCAATCGGCCAGCGGCTCGCCGGTCTTTCGACCGGCGACATCGACGCCGACGTGATTGCCGCGCAGTTCTCTGCCAGGCGCATCGTCGAAGACCTCGGCGTCGCCTTCCAGGGCTCACTCTTGCTGCGCAACGGACCAGAGCCGGTGGCCGACGCCTTCTGCGCCGGGCGCCTGGGTGATGGTGGCCGCGCCTACGGCACGCTCCCGAGGGGCGTTGACGCCAAGGCGATCGTCGATCGTGTGATCGCGGACTGATGGCCGCCGTCGAATACAGCGTCGACGATCGAATCGCACGCATCACACTCAACCGGCCCGAGCGAGGCAATGGGATAACGCGTCAATTGTTGCGCGAGCTCGGCGAGTGCGTCGAGCGGGCGGACCTGGATCCAAATGTCCACGTGATGCTGCTGGCGGGCAGCGGCACGGGCTTTTGCGGCGGCTACGACCTCGTCGATTCCGCCGAGGGAGCAGGCGCGGCCCAAACGGCTGAAGGCGACGAGAAGGGCTCGCCGCTGGACCCGATGGTGATCGGGATGAATCACAACCCAGACGAGACCTGGGACCCGATGATCGACTACGCCATGATGCGCCGTAACGTCCGCACGTTCATGACGCTCTACGAGGCCGGCAAGCCGGTGATCTGCAAGATCCACGGCTTCTGCGTCGCCGGCGGCACCGACATGGCGCTCTGCTCGGACCTCGTGATTGCGGCGAGCGACGCGAAGATCGGCTATCCGCCGGCACGCGTCTGGGGATCGCCCACGACCTCGCTTTGGGCTCATCGAATCGGCGTACAGCGGGCAAAACGCCTGCTGCTGACCGGCGATTCGATTTCTGGGGCGGAGGCCGCCGAGTGGGGACTCGCCTGCGAGGCACCGACGCCAGACGATCTGGACGAGCGAACCGAGATTCTCGCCGCACGCGTCGCGCGGATGCCGCTGAACCAGCTGATGATGATGAAGCTGCTCACCAACCAGACGATCGAGGCGCAGGGCCTGCGCCAGACGCAGGTGCTGGGCACGGTCTTTGACGGCATCACGCGCCACACGAAGGAGGGCTACGACTTCCAGATGCGGGCGCTCTCGGGAGGCTTTCGCGAGGCGGTGCGCGAGCGCGACGAGCCGTTCGGAGATCACGGACTCTCTACCTTCAAGGGATGACGACGCGCCCAGCGGCGACTTCCACCAGAGAACGGCTGATCGCTGCGACGCTCGAATTGCTGGCCGAAGGCGGCTATGCGGCGGCCAGCGTCGCCGCCATCACGTCCCGCGCCGGCGTAGCCTCGGGCACGCTCTACCGCCACTTCAGCTCGAAGGAAGAGCTGTTTGTCGAGCTCTTTCGGGAAATGTGTGGCCGTGAGATTGAGGCAATGCGTACCGGCGCCGAGGAGATGGATCGCCCGCTTGAGAAGCTGGACGCGGCGCTTGAGACATTTGCCCGGCGCGCGCTCGTGCAGCCGCGTGTCTCCTGGGCGCTACTTGCGGAGCCAGTCGACGCCCTGGTGGAAGAAGAGCGATTGGCGTATCGCCGGCGCTATCGCGACCTCGTCGCGCAGATCCTCGACGCGGCGGTCGCGACCGGCGACATCCCGCCATCGGACACGCGCACACTGGCAGCCGCGATCGTCGGTGGCGTCGGCGAAGCCCTGGTCGGCCCGCTCTCGGCCGACGAGGGGTCCAGCGATTCGCGCGAAGAGCTCGTCGAGACGATCAGAGCGTTCGCGCGGCGCGCAGCGGCCGGGTGAAGGCGGCGCCGGTTACTATCGGCGCCCTGTCTAACTGGGGGCATCGATTGATCGGAGAGCCGGATGACTGAATTGACGATGCATGGCGAGGCCGCGCGCTTTGCCGGGGGCTGGCACGAGATCGAGAAGCAGACCTGGGCCTACCTGCAACCAAATGGCGGCCTCGGCGAATCAAACGCCGGCATGGTCTTCGACGGCGACCACGTCTTCTTTGTCGATTCGCTGTGGGATCTGAAGCTCACCGCAACGATGCTCGCGGGGGCGCGCAAGATCGTCGACGCCCCGGTCGAGACGCTCTTCAACACGCACTCTGACGGCGACCACGTCTGGGGCAACGAGCTTTTTGAGGGTGCGCGAATCGTCTCCACCACAAAGGCCAAGCAACTGATGACGCTCGATCCACCCAAGGCGATGCGGGCGATGCAGCGCGGCGGCAGCCTGCTCGGCGTCCTGGGGCGCGCGCCGCTGCCGTTTATCGGGCCGCGCGACTTCGGCAACCTGCCCCGGCTGCCGCTCAAGGAAATGGGCCACGAGATGGCGCCGTTCGACTGGACGGACATCAACCTGACACTCCCTGAAGAGACTTTCGAGGGGCGCATGCAGATCTCGGTCGGCTCGCGCGAGGTGGAGTTGATCGAGGTCGGCCCCGCGCACACCGAAGGCGACGCGGTCGCCTGGGTGCCGGATGCCAAGGTCTGCTTCGCCGCAGACATCCTCTTCATCGGCGGCACTCCGATCATGTGGGCGGGTCCCGTGTCGAGCTGGCGCGCCGCACTCGACACGATCTCGGGACTCGGTGCTCAGACGTTTGTCCCCGGCCACGGCCCGATCTGTGGTCAGGCCGAAGTCGATCTGCTGCGCGACTACTTCGCCTGGGTCGCCGAAGAGGGCGTCAAGCAGGTGCAGAGCGGAGTGGCGCCGATGAAGGCGGGCCAGCGGATGCTGCTCTCCGACGAGTTCGAGAGCGCACCGTGGGGCAAGTGGGACGACCCGGCTCGCCTGATCCCGATCCTTTGCACGGAGAAGTTTCGCCTCGACGGCGGGAAAGGTCAGCTCGGCGGCGCTGGACGATCCCGGGCGATTACGCAGATGCAACTGGTCAAGACGAAGCTCGCTCGCAAGCGGGCGAAGGGGGCATGACGGTGGGAGAGCAAACGAGCGCAAACTGGCTGGTCACCGCTGATCGCACGGACGACCGAGAGATCAGGCGTGGCCTGATTCCAAGGTTGGTCACAAGCGTCGCAGCGCGCGTGACGAAGGGTCGAAGCTTCAATTTCATGCGCGTGCTCTCGATCGACGGTCGACTTTTCGTTCCGTATCTCCTATGGAACTCTCGCCTGATGCCTCGGGGCAAGTTGCCGCGCAAGCAGACCGAGGCGGTGATCCTCCGTACAGCCTGGCTTTGCCGCTCGGAGTATGAGTGGACCCAGCATCGCGCGATCGGCCTGAGCGTAGGTCTGACCAATGAACAGGTCGCCGCGGCGGGCCCGGAGCCGGAGAGCGAGTTGTTCGATGAGCAGACGCGAGCGCTTCTGCTCGGAGTCTCCGAACTGCTTGGCGAGCATCGGCTGTCGGATGAGACGTACGAGTCGCTGCGTGATTCGATGCCGCCGAAACGGATTCTTGAGTACGTGATGCTGGTCGGGACCTACTCCGCGCTTGCAGGCGCGCTCAATACGTTTGGGGTGCAACTCGAACCCGCTTGGCGCGGCCGCTGATCTAGCCCCAGCAGATACATACCATCCGGTACGTTTACAACAGGAGGGCTATCCACGATCCAACGGAGGCTCCTGTGGCGGACCAAAGTACATCGCGGGTCAGAAAGATCGGCGAGGCCTACGCGGAGCTTCCGGCGCGCGGCGTGATCGCCGTCGCCGCGGTGCTGATTGCGCTCGTCTTCGGCATCCGCACGATGAACGACAGCCCGGCGGACGGGGTACATCTCTTCTACATCATCCCGGCAATTCTTCTTGCTCTGCGATTCGGGGTGCGCGGGGGCCTGGTCGGCGCGCTGGTCGCGATCATTCTGTTTGCCGGCTGGAGTCTGCTGGTTGACGAGGAGATCGACTACGCCACTTGGATCAGTCCGGCGATCACGATTTTGGTCGTCGGTGCACTGGTCGGATACCTCGCACAGACGCTCTACGAGAGCGTGCACCGCTTTCGCACCGCGGCGGAGAACCTGCTGGAGCCTTTCGCGCTCTACTCGGCGGTGCGCGACGACGATGGTGCGATCGTGGATTTCCGCAATGAGTTCATCAACCGTCCCGGCGCGGCGTCGGTCGGAATGACCGCTGAGCAGATGCAGGGGCGGTTGCTCTCCGATCTCTTCCCCGGGCGGCTCGAGAGCGGCTTGCTGCGTGACTACGCGCGTGTGGTGGAAACCGGTCGGCCGATCTTCCGCGAGGCGATCGACTACGTGAACGTGCTCGGCGAGGAGACGCTGGTTCGGGCGTTCGACATTCGCGTCTCGAAGCTCGAAGACGGGGTTGAGATCACATGGCGGGACATCACCGATCGCGTGCTCGCCGAGCGTGAGCGCGACTGGCTGGTGTCGATCGTCGAACAGTCCAGCGAGGCGGTGCTGAGCGTCGATCTCGACAAACGCATAGTCAGTTGGAGTGAAAGCGCCGAGCGACTCTATGGCTACACGCGCGATGAAGCGATCGGACAGAAATTCACGTTTCTGTTTGACTCGGAATTTGCTGAAGAGCGAACCGCCTATCTCGAGCGGGTGCTCGCAGGTGAGCGTCCAGGCCCGATCCGCGCCGTCGAGCGCTGCAAGGAAGGCAAAGAGATCGCGGTCAGCTTCGTCGGCTGGCCGATATTCGACAAGCAGGGCAGCGTGATCGGCGCCGCGCGCATCGTGCGCGAAGTGGTTGACTGACCGGCGATCAGCCGCGTTCGATCAGTTCGATCCGATAGTCGTCCGGGTCGCGCACAAAGCAGATCCGCGAGCCGCCTTCGCGCACCGAATACGGCGGCCGCTCCGGCTCGATGCCTGCCGAGGCAAGTTGCTCGAGTGTCGCATCCAGATTCTCGACGGTGAGCGCGATGTGGCCGTAGCCAGTGCCGATCTCGTATGAGTCGACGCCGAAGTTGTAGGTCAATTCAAGCCGATCCCCGTCGCCCGGCAGTCCCATGAAGACGTTGATCGCCTCCTCTCGGATCGGCATCCGGCGCCGCTCTTCGAAACCGAGCTTCTCGTAGAACGCGACCGAGGCGTCGATGTCGGTGATTCGGTAACAGGTGTGGATCAGCTCACTCATAGCCGGCCACACTATCGGCGCGGGGGTTACTCAGAGCCGACGAGCTCGGGGTGCTCCTGCAAGTTGCGCTTGAGGATCTTGCCTGTGGCGTTGCGTGGGAGCTCGGTGAGGAAGAAGACGCTGCGCGGCACCTTGAAGTTGGCGAGGTGGGTCTTCACGTGGCCCTTGATCTCGTCTTCCTCGAGGTCTGAACCCTCGTTGGGCACGACAAACGCCACCAGGCGCGCGCCGAAGTCCTCGTCGTCGACACCGATCACCGCGACTTCGTAGACGCCCTCGTGGATCGCGATCGTGTCCTCGACTTCGATCGGGTAGACGTTCTCGCCGCCGGAGACGATCATCTCGTCGATTCGGCCGTCGATGAACAGGCGGCCGGCTTCATCGAGGTGGCCGACGTCACCGGTTCCGGCGAGATTGCCGAGCGCGTTGCGCTGCTCGCCGCCGGTGTAGCCCTCGAAGATCATTTCGTGCTGGACGAAGATCTGCCCGGTCTCGCCGGTCGGCACGTCTTCGCCGTTCTCGTCGAGGATCCGCAGCGTCGTACCGGTCGGCGCGCAACCGGCGGTGCCGGGGGCGGCGCGCATGTCTGCGGGGCTGGCGATCGCCGCCCAAGCGACTTCAGTCGAGCCGTAAAGGTTGTAGAGAACGTCGCCAAAGGTGTCCATGAACTTGATCGAGAGGTCGCCTTGCAGCGCCGAACCGCTGGCGCATACGGCGCGCAACGAAGTGACGTTGTACTTGTGCGGATGCTCCTCGGCGACGTCGAGCATCCGCTGGAGCATCACCGGGACGACGATCTGCATGTCGATCTGCTCACGCTCGATCGTCTGCAGCGCTTCCTCCGGATCGAAGCGCCGGCGCAGCACCGTGGTGCCGTTGAACATCACGTTGGCGGAGAAGTTGGAGAAGCCCCAGGCATGAAACAGCGGAGCAGACACCAGCATGCGGTCACCGCGCCGGTAAGGAATCGTCGAGACGACCGCAAGCAGGTCCTTGAGACCCTTCGGTTCGGCGCGAGCAGCGCCCTTGGGCTTGCCGGTGGTCCCAGAGGTGAGAATGATCGTGCGACCGGTTCGCTCCGGGGCTTCCGGTTCAGTCGTCGGCTGGCCCTCGCGGAGCTGGTCGAGCGTGGCCAGCGGCGTGTTCGCGGCATCGTCATACCAGCCGATGAACGCCGGTCGGTCGCCAATACCGTCCTTCAGCAGTTCGTAGTACTCCTCGTCCATGATGACTGCGTCTGCGTTCTGGTCCTCGATCACCTGCACGAGCTGCGGGCCGGCGAACGCCGTGTTCAGCAGCAGGCCGTCGGCGCCGAGCTTGAGGGTTGAGACGAAGGCTTCGATGAAGTAGCGGCTGTTGCGGCAGAGGATCGCAACCCGGCTGCCCTCGCCCACGCCTGCCGCGGCGAGTCCGTGCGCAATCTGATTCGTGTGCTCGTGAACCTCGCGCTGGGTCAGTTCACCCTTCTCGTCGATGATCGCGATCTCATCGGGGACCACCTTGGCGTTGATCTTGTACCCGGCCGGCTGAGTTGGGCCGTACTTGTCCAGCGCACGCTTGATTTCAAGCAGCGCTGACGGTGGGAGCAAACGCACCATCTTGGTGTTGGCGACCGTCTTGGCAAGCTCCAGATAGCGCTTGCCGAAGGATCCTTTTGAGCCGCTCAAGACTTGCTCACCGTTGCCGCTGCTGCGGCAGCTTCGGCGCTCTCGGCCCGGATCGCAAAGCCACCGCTTGCCGTGGTGGCTTCGACTTTGGGCGGGACGGCGGTCATCGCGTGCTCAGTGATCGCCGTGATCGTGAGGCTGGGGTTCACCCCGGGGTTGGCCGGCATCGCCGAACCATCGCAGATCAAGAGATTGTCGTACCCGAAAGCGCGGTTGAAGTGATCGACCACGCCGGTGTTGGCGTCCCGGCCGATCACCGCGCCGCCGAGAAAGTGAGCCGTCGTCGGGACGTTGGCGAGCACCTCTGTGAGACCGCTCTGGGGCACACCGCCCATGCGCTTGGCCGCGAGTTCGGCGGCCTTGTTGGCGGCCGGGATGAAACGCGGATTGGGGTTGTCGGCGTCTTCCTCCGTGGTCAGGCGCCAGCCGCCGAACGGGTTCTTCTTCGGCTTGAGCGAGAGCGAGTTGTCGAGAGTCTGCATCACGAGGAGAATCACCGTACGGCGCGACCAATGGTAGGCGCCGAGCAGACGCAGGGCCTGGAGCGGGTGGCGGAAGAGTACGCCGAAGAAGCGCAGTGGACGCGTCAGCTTGTTGCCCTCGCCCGTCAGCAGGGTGAAGTTGCGGCCCATCCAGTCGCCGCCGTCGCCGTAGGTGACGTTCTCGATATGCGTGTTCTCATCAGGGAAGAAGCTGGAGCTGATGGCGACCGATGTGCCGTAGTGCACGTCGTCGTCCTTGGCGGTGACGGCGAGAATCGCTTCGCTGTTGGTGCGAACCAGCTCGCCGAGACGATGCGAGAGGCGCGGAAGCGAGCCGCCCAGCTTGCAGTTGAAGAGCAGCTTGTTGGTGCCGTAGGTTCCCGAGGAGACGACGACCCCCCGCGCACGCTCGGTGCGCCGGCCCTTGAAGAGCCATGCGCCTGTCTTGACTGTCGTCACCTCGTAACCGGCCGATCCGTCGCGGCGGCCTGCTTCCCCGCGGATCGGCTTGATGTCGACGACGGTGCGCATCGGTTCGATCTTCACCCCCAGCTTCTCAGCAAACCAGAGGTAGTTCTTCACCAGCGTGTTCTTGGCGTTGTGGCGGCAGCCGATCATGCATGCGCCGCAGGCGCGGCACGCGGCACGCGGGGGTCCTTCGCCGCCGAAGTAGGGATCGGGAACGGTTTCTCCGACGCGGTCGCGATCGCCGAAGTAGACACCTACGCGGGTCTTCTTGTAGGTGTCGGCGACGCCGAAGTCTTCTGAGAGACCCTTGATGATGTCGTCGGCAGGCTGCGAGAGCGGCACCTCGTTGACCCCGAGCATGTACTCGGCGGTGTCGTAATGCGGCTGGAGGACGTCTTCCCAGTCTTCGATTCCGGCCCACTGCCGGTCGGCGAAGAAGCGAGGGCGCGCGCGATACAGCGTGTTGGCGTAACCGAGGCTGCCGCCGCCGACCCCGCTGCCCGAGAGCACGGTCACGTCCTTGAAGAACGTCATGCGGAAGATGCCGTACATCTTCATCGTCGGGCGCCAGAAGTACTTGTGCGGCTGCTTGGCGACGCTTTCGGCGAAGTCGCTGTCCTCAAAACGACGCCCGCACTCAAGGATCTTGACGTCGTAGCCCTTCTCGGCGAGGCGGAGCGCGGAGACGCTGCCGCCGAAGCCTGAGCCGACGATGATCCAGTCGTGGTCGTATTTCATCGTTGTGAGGGAATTACCGCGGAGATGATTCGGATCCGGCTGCGCAAAACGGACTTCACGCGCCGTCCGAACTCGCAAGATTCTACCCCCGGGGAGCGCATTACGCCACTCGGCGGTAACAAACACTCACTTTGAGGTATTCCGGTGAATCAGCGGCCGCTGCGCGCGAACGGGCGCCCGGCGGAAGCCAGCAGCACGTAGCTGTAGAGCATCAGAGATTGGTGCTTCAGGTAGAAGAGATCGCTCGAGAACTCCTCCGCCGGGCCGTCCTCGTGGTGGATCTGCGCCCAGCCCGTGAGGCCCGGGCGGAGCATCTGCCGGCGGCCGTAGAAGGGGATCTCCTGCTCGCGCTCGGCGAGGTCGCGTGGGTGGATCGGTCGCGGGCCGACGAGCGTCACGTCTCCGCGCAGCAGGTTGATCAGCACCGGAAGCCGTTCGATTCCCGAGCGTCTGAGCACTCGGCCAAAGCCGACGGCAGGCGCATCTTCTTCGGGCGGAGCTCCGGTGACCTCTCGCCGGGCGACGCGGAAGCGCCAGAGGCCAATTGCTCGACCGCGCTCGCCTACCCGGCGACGCGAGACGAGCACGGGGCGTCCGAAGAAGATGCGCATGAACAGCGCGGTGGGCGCCCAGAGCGGGAGTGTCAGCAGGCCGACCGAAATCGCCAAGGCGATGTCGACTGCGCGGGTGACGATGCGCGGCGCCGGGCGGAAGCGCGGGTGCATGATGTGCTGAAACCAGGCGACGTTCAAGTGGTCGAGCGGAACGCGGCGAAAGACGGTCTCCTCGTAGGCAGTCAGGGAGAGCAGGCGGGTGCGGTAGCGCTCGGTGCAGACCGCAGCACGCTCGAAGTACTTCATGCGGTCGTCGTGCGCCGCCATCAGCAACAGGTCGATGTCGTTGCGCGCGACGATGTGCGAGAGGTCCGAGAGCAGGCCCAGGCGGCGCACCTTGAACGAGACGTGGCTGAGATCCCGCAGATTGTCGCGCTCGGACGTGCGGGTCACGTAGCCGACAATCGTGAAGCGCCGCTGTCCCGAGGCCGAGAGCTGCCAGGCGAGGTCATGCGCGATAGCGGCGTCGCCTAGGACAGCGATCCGCGTGTGCACAAAACGATCGACAATCAGGCGCAACAGCAGCGCGGCGGCGGCACCCGCGGCGAGCGCGACGAGTCCGGCGGAAATCGCGTGAATACTCGAGGTCGGCAATACAGCGTAGGTCAGGGCGGTTGCTCCGATCGCTGCGGCAAGCGGCGAGATCGCGCTGATCTCAGTGTCGGTGAGCGCGCTGCGGCGCCCCTGCGCGCGGATCAGCAGAACGAGCAGCGCCGTGCCGATGAAGACCGCAAGACTCCCCGCGAAGGCGGCAGCGGCGACTGGCCCGACCATCGCGGCGGCGAAGTCGCCGAGCGTCGACGCGGTCGTCGGGTCGATCGTGACGCCGCCGTCGCGCTCTTCCTCGTCACCGTCGCCGTCGACGACGGTGAAGGCGTGCTCGGGGACCGCGGCGGCCATCGCTTCGGCGTCGGCGAATGCCTGGGAGCGCCGAGTTCCGGGCGCGCGCACTATCGGCGCTCCGGCGATCGACTCACTGGAGCCGGCGATCGAGCGCCGGGTCTTGTCAATTGTCGCGTTGGCGTCTGAGCCGTCAGACGATGGCATTGCAGTTCCAGACTTGAAGATTTCTGACCAGCGAGCAACTACCGAGTTTGCTGCCTTGGCTCCAACGTACCACGGGGTAACGGATTCAGCAAATGCGCGAAATGCGGAAATTGCGGTGTCGCCGGACGCGCGGCGTAAGATCGGTGCAACGTCGGGGCGTGGCGCAGCTTGGTAGCGCACCTGCTTTGGGAGCAGGGGGTCGCTGGTTCAAATCCAGTCGCCCCGATTCGTTTTGGCTGGGGTTGAGCCGGTGAAGTTCTCTCGTCCTCGGCGCTTTGCGCCTGCGGGCGAGAGAGCTTCCCCGACTCTCTACGGCGCTGGGGTGGGGTGGCTGGGATTGCTTCAGCTCTCGGGAGAGAGTTTTCTTCGGTTGCTGGCTAGGTTCGGGGAGTGCACTCTTTGTTGACTGCTGTTGAGATGGGGTCTGTCTCGCCGCCGATGTTGGTTGTACTTGCGCTCGTGACTTACGGGTACTTCCGGCGCGTCGCTTTGCTTGCGCCTGACCCGCGGCGGCGAGTGTCGGGTTGGCGGCAGTTTTCTTTTGGTTGTTCGATCTTCATTCTTGTGGTGGAGCCGATCTCGCCCTTGGGGGCTTGGGATGACCGGTCGTTCACGGTTCACATGATCGAGCACTTGACGATCGGGGACCTGGCTTCGCTGCTGATGGTGCTCGGACTCACGGGTCCGCTGATCCAGCCGTTGATGCGCAACCCCGTCGTTCATTTCATTCGCCCGCTGACCGAACCGATCCCGGCATTCGTGCTCTGGGTGGGCAACCTCTACTTCTGGCATCTTCCGTTCGCGATGGACGCCGCCGTCGGCAGCGACTACCTGCATGTGCTGCAGCACATCTGTTTCTTCTCGGTCGGCTTCAACGTCTGGATGGCGCTGTTTGGTCCGCTGCCCAAGCCCGAGTGGTTCGGCAACATTGCCAAGCTCGTCTACATCGTGCTGCTGCGCATGAGTTCGATGGCGCTTGGCAACTTCTTGATCTTCAGCGGCTCGCTCTTCTACTCGTCGTATCGGTTTGCCGAGAATCCGCTGGGCATGGCGCCAGTTGCCGACCAGAGCATCGCCGGCGCGGTGATGATGGCCGAGGGCTCGATCGTCACCTTCATTCTCGCCTCGGTCCTCTTCTTTAGAGCGGCCAGTGAAGGGGAGGAGAGCCAGCAGTTGATCGAACACGCCGAGGAGCACGGAGTCGAGCTCTCACAATCAAGGAGCGATCGCGCGGCCGCGGCCGGCACGGGCGAATTCTTGCGTGAACGCATTTCTGCCGGCGGGACCCTTGACAAGGACCCCCCGCCCGACGTATCCTGACGCAAGCTTGAAATGGCCGCTCGGTCCTCGCGAGAAGCGCGGATGGCCCCAAGCGCTTCGAACAAAGGACTGGACCCACGGTGGCCGCAATCTCGGCTAATTCGCGCGCACTCGGCGCGCTTCTCACAACTCTCGCCTGTGCCCTGCTGCTGGTTGCGGCTCCGGTTTCCCACGCCGAAGCGACCGCCCCGGCGGCAGAACCTGCCGGAAGCGTTGAGCAGCTCGGTGCCGACCCGACTGTCCGCATCACCCGGCACCGGCACTGCGTGAGCACCAAGGCCAGCTTCCGCCCGCGTTACACCGGCGGCGGCGGACTCGTTGCCACCTACCTCTTTGTCAACGGGGCAAAAGTCGCCGAGCGACGTTCGGCCGGCTCGATCCGTATCTCGGCCGGTCGCCTTGCGCGTGGTGCCAACAGCTTCGAGCTGATCAGCGAGTTCGCCGACGGCCGCGCCGCAAGCGTCGTTGGCAACCTGCGCCGCTGCGGACGCCACTGAGAGATCTCAGCGCCAAGCGGCGTCGGCCAGTCGCACGACTTGGCCAGCGCGTTCTTCGAGCGGCTGATTGCGGCCGTCAAAATCGACGACGTTGACATGGCCGAGCTTGCGGCCCGCGCGCGGCTCCTTGTCGTATAGGTGCACGTGCGCGCCGCGCACTTCGAGCAGCTCGCCGAGCGGCGGCATCTCGCCGACGAGGTTGACCATCACGGTCGGAACGATCGGGGCGGCGGCGCCGACCGGCAGGCCGAGCACCGCCCGCACGTGATTCTCGAATTGCGATGTGCCGGCGCCGTCGAGCGTCCAGTGGCCGCTGTTGTGGACACGCGGCGCGATCTCATTCACAATCAGCTGATCTGACGCCACGAAGTACTCGACCGCGAGCGTGCCGACGTGCTCGAGTTCCTCGGCGATCGCCAGGGCATGTTCGACTGCCTGATCGCAGATCGGCTGAGCCACATTCGCCGCCGGCGCTGTGCTGGTGTGCAGGATTCCAGAGCGGTGGACGTTCTCGGCCGGCGGGTATGCCATCGCCGTGCCATCGGCCGAGCGCACGACGATCGCCGAGATCTCAAGGTCGAAGTCGACGACCCCTTCCACGATTGACGGCGCGTCCTCCATCGATTTCCAGGCGTGCGTGGCATCGTCCGGGCTCTGGATCCGGGCCTGACCCTTTCCGTCGTAGCCGAAGCGACGGGTCTTGACGATCGCTGGAGTGCCAAGGGCGGCCAGCGCCTCCTCGAGCTCGGCCAGCGACCCGACGGATCGGTACGGCGCCACCATCAGGTCCAGTGCCTCAAATGTGCGCTTCTCGAGCAGCCGGTCCTGACTGACCTCGAGCGATCGCGGGGACGGTGCGAGCGACGCATGCTGGGCGATCGCCTCCAGTGCGGGCGCTGGGACGTTCTCAAATTCAAACGTGACGACATCACTCCACTGGGCAAGCGCGGTGAGCGCGTCGAGGTCGTCGTAGGCGGCGACCACCTGCTCTGCGGCCACCTGGGCGCCGGCGTCCGCGGCGGGGTCGATGAACCGGCAGCTGACGCCGAGCGGCGCGGCTGCCAGCGCCAGCATCCGACCGAGCTGACCGCCGCCGACGATGCCGAGGCGAGCGCTCATGCGCTAATCAGCCCCGATCCGGCTCTTGGGCGACGCTTGCCGTGGCTTGCGCGCGGCGCGCCTCAAGAGCCGCGAGCAATTCCGGGCGTGACCCGGCAACGATCGCGGCCGCCAGCAGCGCGGCGTTGGTCGCTCCGGCTTCACCGATCGCGAGGGTCCCGACCGGAACGCCGGCAGGCATCTGGGCGATCGAGAGCAGGGAGTCAATCCCGCTCAGCGCACGAGACTGGACTGGCACGCCGAGCACCGGCACAGAAGTCTTCGCCGCTGCCATCCCGGGCAGGTGGGCCGCACCGCCGGCACCGGCGATGATCACCTCGATGCCGCGTTCACGTGCGGCCGACGCGTACTCGAACAAGCGGTCGGGCGTGCGGTGCGCGGAGACGATCTTGACCTCGTGCGGGACGCCGAGCTCCTCGAGCACGGCGGCCGCCAGAGACATGGTCTGCCAGTCGGACTGGGAGCCCATGATCACGCCGACGATCGGCGCCTTGGCGTTGTCCTGTGGAGTCTGCACGGGCTCGCTCACGACTGGCCGCAAGATAACATGAGCGGCCCATCCGTCCTTGCCAATCGTCCCGCGCGTTGCGCCATCCGAGGTGGTTCACGAAATGAAGTCCAAGTCCGTCATGTTGCTCGCCCTGGCCGCACTTGCGCTGTCGATCTTCGCCGGCTGCGCGCAGGACAGCACCAACACCACTGACGACAACCCGGCGATGCAGGAAGAAGTGGCCAAGGAGAAGGCGGGCGAGCCGACGGGCCCGGCGAGCACCAATCCGACGCGTGAGGGGAAGGCCGGCGCTTCCGGAGGCACCAAGGGCACCAAGCTTTCGCTCGCAGCAGATCCCAGCGGCGCGCTCAAGTTCAACACCAAGAAGCTGGCCGCCAACGCCGGCGCGATCACGATCGCGTTGACCAATGAGTCCGCCGTGCCGCACGACGTGTCGGTCCGCGACTCGGGCGACAAGGTCCTCGGCGAGAGCAAAGAGGTCACCAAGGGCAGCACCGATCTCGTGATCAAGGACGTCGGCGCGGGCACCTACACGTTCTTCTGCACCGTCCCCGGCCACGAGCAGGCCGGGATGGTCGGCACCCTCACCGTCCGGTGAACCCGGCGCCGTCAGACGGCGCCCTGCTGGCCGCGTGTTACCGCGGCATCGAACCTTTCCTGCGGCTCTGCGGCGACTCCGAGGGCGGATCGCTCCACGAACACGACGGCGCGGTCTCGGCGCTCGCGCCGATGATCCCGCTGGCCTCGCTCTTCAACGCGACGCTGCACGACCGCGATCGGCCCGAGACGCTCGCCGGCGCGCTTGATGCGATGTGGAGTGTCTACGACGAATCTCCGGTGATGCGCTGGAGTGCGTGGATCGTCGAGGGCGACAGCGACGCCGAGGCGATCGCTCGCGGTCGCGGCATGTCGGTCGATTCGCGGCCCCTGGCGATGGGCGCAGAGCTCGACACCCTCGATCTGGAGACGAGCACCGACTGTGTCGTTGAGCGATGGGATCTCGCCAGCGCGGCTCGGATCAACGAGCGGGCCTATGGCGTTCCCGACGGATTGTTCGGCGCTGCAGCCGCAGCCCCGCAACTCCCGGGCGCGCGTTGCTTTCTCGCGTCGGCAGAAGGCGGCGAGCCGGTTGCGGTGGTCGTCTCGCTCCCCAACGGCGAGGACTGCGGCATCTACTGGGTTGCAAGCGAGCCGGCGGCGCAGGGCGGCGGCTTTGCGAAGGCGGCGATGACGGCGGCGCTCGAGGCCGCGCGAAGCGACGGTTTCGTCACCAGCACGTTGCAGGCGTCGGCCGCGGGGGTTCCGCTCTACACGAAGCTCGGCTACCGGGATCTTGGCGCTGCGATCAATCTCTGGCAGTACACGCGCTTCGCGTGAATCCGAACGTGCGCGCCGGCGGTTAAACGAGAAGAGCGGCTGCTCAGGCCGCTCTTCTCTGCTTCTCGTTCCCATCGCACATGCATCGGAGGGGGGGTGATGCATATGTTGCTCGGTATGTGCAGGAGTATCGACCACAGGGATTCATTCCGCAGGTTCTGCGCATTAACGAATTGTTAGCGGCTACGTTGGTGGCCGATATGTGCGGGCGATACAAGCTGCAGGACCCAGACTGGGTCGAAGCCGACTTCTCCAACACCTTCCCGACCCTGGCGACGGCCGTTCGCAGGCCTCGCTACAACGTTTCCCCGGGACAACTTGTACTTGCGATCACACGCGGTGACGGCGGGCGCGCGCTTGAGCAGATGAAGTGGGGAATCGAGGCACCGTGGAAGGGTGGACCGGCGCAAATGATCAACGCGCGAGGCGAGAAGCTCAAGGACAGCCGCTTCTGGAAACCGATGCTCGAGAATCGGCGTTGCGCGATCCCTGCAGACGGCTTCTACGAGTGGCGCGCTCCCCAGGGATCGCAGAAGCACAAGCAGCCCTACCTGTTCACGCGCAGCGGTGGCGGCGGCTTTTGGTTTGCCGGTCTCTACTCGGAGTCGCACGCCGAAAACCCTGACGCGGAGCGCGAGTGCGTGATCGTCACGGTCGACCCCAATGAACTCGTCGAAGATGTGCACGACCGGATGCCGGCGATGCTGCACGAGTCGGAGCTCGACGACTGGCTCGGAGGGGGCACCGATCAGGCATGCCGGGTGCTCGGCCCGTACCCGTCGACCGAGATGAGCGCGCTCGCGATCGGCCGCGCGATCGGAAACTCGTCCCTGGAGGGCCCGGAACTGATCGAGCCCGCGACCGCCGAAGGCCCGGCCCAAGGAGAACTGCTGTGAGCGCCGCCGGACTTGATCCCACGACCACCGCGCTCGGCACCTGGAGCGGTGGCCGTCATATGCACTTCGGTCTTGACCTGCCGGATGAGCGCTTGATCCCACTGCTGCGCCCGGGCGGCGGCGTTGACACATTGATCACCGCCGACGCCTATGGGGCTGGGGCGGCCGACCGGCTGGCCGGCGAAGCGATCGACGGATTGGCGCGGGAGAGTTTCTGCCTGACCGGCGCGATCGGACACGATTTCTATGAGGGTGAGCGCGAAGGCGCAAAGGGGTTCCCGCGCTTCACGGACCCGCGCCTGCGCAAATCGACCGAGTACGCCGCCTATCTACGGATGGCGACCGAGCGCAGCCTTGAGCGCATCGGCGCAAGCGCATTCGATCTGCTTCTGCTGCACAACCCCGACCGCCGAGGGTTCACCGACCCAGCGGTCTGGGAAGGGATGGCAGCGCTGCGCGAGGCAGGCTTGACGCGAATGCTCGGTGTGGCTCCCGGTCCGGCGAACGGCTTCACGCTCGACCTGATCGAATGCTTTGAGCGCTACGGCGAGGCGATCGACTGGGCGATGATCATTCTCAACCCGTTCGAGCCGTGGCCGGGCGAACTCGTGCTGCCGGCGGCGGCAAAGCACGACGTCAAGCTGATCACTCGTGTGGTCGACTACGGCGGAATCTTCCATGACGACGTGCGCCCTGGGCATCAATTCGCCGAGCGCGACCACCGATGTTTTCGGCCGGACGGCTGGGTCGAGCAAGGGGCGGCCAAGTTGGACCGGGCACGCCCGATCGCGCAGGCACACGGATTGACGCCGCTGCAACTTGCGGCGTGGTGGAACCTCTCGCACGAGCAAGTCTCATGCGTTGTGCCGACACTGATCGAAGAGCCGAGCTCCGGTAAGTCGGCCGAGAAGAAGCGCGCGGAGCTTGCAGCCGTGAGCGGCGCGAACCCCCTGACAGCCGATGAGATTGAGCGGCTGCGAGCGATCGGCGACAACACGAACTGCATGCGCCTGAAAGGTGCCTCGCCCGAAGCCGAAATGCCGGCGCCCGACAGTTGGCCGCTGGATCCCGGGCTGCGCGAGCTCGCCGGACGTTGGGGCATCGACCCTGATCGCCAGCTCTCAAGCGCGCACTGACGCGCTCAGGCCTCGGCGGGCCGCTCCTCCTGCTGGAATCGCTGGCGGCTGAAGGCGCCGTAGCCGTACTTGCGTTTGAAGCGCGCCAGTTCGTGATCGAACTCGAGCCCGAGCAACACGGCGATGTTTGACCAGTAGAGCCAGATCAAGAAGACCGCGACTCCGGCGAGACTGCCGAAAACCTTGTTGTAGTGGCTGAAGTTGGCGACGTAGAGGCTGAAGAGCAGTGATGCGATCAACCAGAGGACGAAGGCGAGCGTGCTCCCGGCGGTTCCAAACCGAAAGCGCCGCTGCTTGAAATTCGGGCCGAGGCTGTAGAGCACTCCGAGTGCGGAGTAGAAGAGCAGCAGCAGGATCGGCCACTTGATCACGCCCCAGCCGCCGATCGCGTCAGCGTGCACTCCGGTCACCCGCGTGAACTGTTCGGCGATCGGACCGGTCAGGACGATCGCGGCAGCGGTGATGATCGCCAGCACCATCAGCACGAGAGTCAATGCGAAACGCAGCGGGATCGTGACGAAGAAGCGGCGGGTCTCCTCCACTCCAAGGATCACCCCGGCGGCACGGATGAACGCGCCGATGTAGCTCGAGGCCGAGTAGAGCGCGACGAGCAGACCGACGACCAGTGCTGTGGTAGCCGCGCCGGTCGCGCCCTGGAGGTTCTTCATCGCGCCGAGCACGATGTCCCGTGCGGGTCCGTCGGGAAGTTCGCTGAGCGTCTCGATGATCGCGTCCTGCGTTCCGTGTCCGACGATTCCGAGCAGTGACACCAGCGCGAGCAGCCCGGGAAATATCGAGAGCACCGAGTAGTACGTCAGCGCGGCGGCCCAGTCCGTCAAGCGGTGCTCGCCAAAGCGGGAGAAGACTATGTCCAGCTGTTCGTAGACGGCTGCGGCGCGGCGCTTGAGCATGGGCAGATTGTTCCCGATCAGGCGGAGATACCCGTCAGGCGGCGTCCTTAGTCTGGCTCCATGTACTTCTGGATCATCACGCTCCGGCAGGCCCTCAAAGAGCCCGAGGCCCGCGGTGCGTTGCGCTCGGCAATCGTTCTGCTGACGAGCGGGGTGATCTTCTACATGCTCGTCGAGCACTGGACCTTTGTCGATTCGCTCTACTTCTGCGTGACCACGCTGACCACAGTGGGGTTTGGCAACCCGGCGCCGACGACGGACCTGGGCAAGCTCTTCACGGTGCTTTTCGTGCTCAGTGGCGTCGGGATGTTCCTCGCCGTGATCAACGGCATCGGGCGTGCCGCAGTGAAGAATCAGGTCACTTCAATCGGTCGGCGCAAGGGTTTCACCAGCGACCCGAGCCGGCTGCAGGACTACGTCGACCCGACGTTGCCTGACCCCTCGGGCGAGCCGGAGCCGCCTGAGCCAGAGTCTTCCGGCTCGGACGAAGGCTGACCGCCGCCGGCCTCGATCGCGTGGACCTCTTGCTTGAAGTTGCCCCACTCCTGGGCGGCGATAAGTAGCGTCGCCGCGATCGGGATCGCGAGGATTGCGCCGACCACGCCCATCAGCGTGCCGCCGAAGAGCACCGCGATCAGCACGACGAATGGCTCCAGGTTGACCGCCTCGCTCTGGATGCGCGGCTGGATCACGTAATTCTCGAACTGCTGGTAGCCGATCACGAACGCTGCCCAGACAATCGTGTCGAGCGGGAAAGTTGCGAACAGGGTGACGATCCCGACGAACACTCCCGCGATCGTCGAACCGACCATCGGGATCACGTCGAAGACGGCGACCACGAACGCGAGTACCAGTGGCGACGGCACTCCGAGGATCGAGAGCACGATGAACGCGGCGAGTCCGGCGATGAATGCCTGGAGTAGCGCGCCGCCGATATAGCGACTGACCGAATCGCCGATGCGCTCGAAAGTGCGGTCGAGTGCCACCCCCTCCGGGCCGTCTCTTCGGCGCACCAGCGCGTCGATCCACCCGCGGCCGCGCGCGACCATGAAGATGCTGAGGATGAAGATCGTGAACGCACCGAAGACGGAGTTGATCACCCACTCGCCGATTTTGCTCAGCGCTCCGGCCGCGTCGCCGATCCGCCCCGCGAGGTTCCTTTGCAAGTCGTTCAGCTGCTGCTGGATGTCGAAGTTCTCGTCGATCTTCTCGAACCGCTTGTCCTTTTGCAGCGTGTCCTGGAGATCGTTGATGTAGCCCGGCAGGTCGTCGATCAGCGTCACGGTCGACTTGACCAGCGGCGGAAGCAGTGCGGCGCCGAGCGCGATCGGGATCAAGACAATCGCTATGTACACGACGGCGATCGACGCCGAACGCGGGATGTGGCGCGAGAGCAGATTGACCGGGCCGGAGACGGCGATCGCCACGAACATCGCGATCACCAGCCACAGCAGTGGCGTGCGCAGCAAGTAGATCAGGTAGAGCGTGAGGATCACGATCACCACCGTCACAACGGTGCGGATCACTCGACGATCGAAACTCTCGTCTCGAGAGGGGGTGTACCAGGGGGCTGCCTCCACGGAAATCCATCGTATGGACGCATCCAGACGGGCAGAAATCGCCCGGAAGGGGGATTTTCTTGCACGCCGCGCCAGTAGCCGTTACAGTGTCGGCGTACCGCTTGGTACACATAGGCCGCGCTCGGAACGCGGCCGCAGAACATTCACCCTGGGGAGGGATCACTTGAATACAGAACGTCTGCGCCGGCTGCTGCCTGCGCTGCTGGCATTCGCAATCGCCGCCTGCGCATTGATGGCGACGGCGAGCCTTGCTTCCGCGCTCAATCAGGGGCGCTACGTGGCGCTGGGCGACTCGTACACCGCAGGTCCGCTTGTCGGACCGCCGACCGCTGAAGACGCGCCGCTCGGCTGCATCCAGTCGATCAACAACTACCCGCACCTGATCCGGCCGCTGACCGGACTGCGCGACTTCACCGATGTCAGCTGCAGTGGCGGCCAGACCAAGGACATGACCACCGCGCAGGGAGTCACGCCGGGGCCGGCCAAGCCGCAGTTCGATGCGCTCACAGCCGACACGAAGCTGGTGACGGTCGGCATCGGCGGCAATGACGTCGGGTTTTCGTCGATCGCCACGGACTGTCTGAACGCTTCGCCCTTCGGTACGCCGTGCAAGGACAAGTTCGTCAAGAACGGCGTCGACACTCTCGCCCAGCGGATGATCGACAATGGGCCCAAGGTCGGGGCCGTGCTTCGCGGAATCAAGCAGCGCGCGCCGCTGGCGAAGATCTTCCTCGTCGGCTACCCGGACATCCTGCCCGAGAACGGCCAGGGCTGCTGGCCGATCCTGCCGGTCAGCAACGGCGACATCAAGTACTTGATCACCGTTGAGAAGAACCTCAATGCGATGCTCAAGACTCAGGCCGACGCCAACGGCGCGGTCTATGTCGATACGTACACGCCGAGCATCGGACACGACGCCTGTCAGGGTCCGGCCAGGCGTTGGATCGAGGCGGTCGTCCCGACGCTTCCCGGTGCACCGATCCACCCGAACACGGCCGGCGAGGCCGCGATGGCGGCGATCGTCTGGCAGGCGATTCGCGCCAACAGCTGAGCTGATCAGTGGCGGGCGCGGCGGCCCAGTTGTCGCCGCGCCCGTACCGCTCGGTACGCTCGGCCACATGTCAAGCATCTATAGGGACGGCCTGCTGGCGGGCCAAGTGATCGTCGTCAGCGGCGGGGGCAGCGGAATCGGCCGCCAGACCGCAATCGAATTGACCGGCCTCGGCGCCGACGTGGTGATCTGCGGGCGCGACATCGAGCCGCTGCGTGAAACCGCGGACCTCTGCATGGGCGAGGGAGGCGACGGCAGCTGCAGTGCGATGCGGTGCGACATCCGCGAATCGGACCAGGTCGAAGCACTGGTCGATGCGACGCTCGAGACCCACGGGAGGATTGACACGCTGGTCAACAACGCCGGTGGTCAGTTCCTCGCTCCGGCCGAGTCGATCACGGAAAAGGGCTTTGACACGGTGATCCGGCTGAATGTGCATGGCACATGGCTGATGACGCACACCGTCGCGACCAAGTGGATGATCGAGAACGGTGGCGGCAAGGTGATCAGCGTGACGCTCTCGCCGCACAACGGGATGCCGGGGATGGTCCACAGCGGCGCCGCGCGTGCAGGCGTCGAGAACATGATGCGCACGCTCGCCGTCGAGTGGGCGCGTTTTGACATCAAGCTGAACGCCCTGGCGATCGGCCAGATCGCCACCGAGACGCTGCTGACCAAGTACCCGAGCGTTGTCGTCGAGAACCTTGAGCACTCCGTGCCGGCCGGACGCCTGGGACGACCGGAAGAGGTCGCCTGGCAGGTGGCCTACCTCGCATCGCCGGCCGGCGACTTCTACAGCGGCTCGGTGCTGACGATGGACGGCGCCCGCGACGACTGGCTCGGTCCCTGGCCACCGCAGCAGATGGTCGGCGAAGGCGGCAAGCCGGTCGCCGAAGAACGCAAGACCTGACCATCACCTGAACTGCGCACCTTTGGTGCGCAGTCGGTTTCTGGTCTCCGGAATTGCTTGTTCAAGCGGTAGTTATCTGCGCACCTTTTGTGCGCAGTGGCGGGCCGCGGCTGCGCCCCACACGTGCGCCGCTAAC
>CAZRAA010000004.1:0-38336 GCA_964597975.1 uncultured Thermoleophilaceae bacterium
GAGATCGGCGGCGTCTCGCTCGCCGGACTCGACGACAAGAAGGCCACGCTGCTGCGTCGCGACGCGATCGGTTTCATCTTCCAGTTCTTCAACCTGCTGCCGACGATGACCGCCGAAGAGAACGTGATGCTTCCTTCGCTGATCGCAGGTGAGAAGGCATCCGCCCTCAAGCAGCGAGCCGACGAGCTGCTCGCACTTGTCGGGCTTGAGAACCGCGCCACCCACCTGCCCTCCCAGCTATCCGGCGGCGAGCAACAGCGCGTCTCAGTCGCGCGGTCGCTGATGCGCGACCCATCGCTACTGCTCGCCGACGAACCGACGGGCAACCTCGACTCGAAGACCGGTGGCGCGGTGCTCGACATGCTGCGCGACGTCCAGACCAAGTCGGGACACACGATCATGATGGTCACGCACGATCCGGTGGCCGCGAGCAGGGCCTCCCGCGTGGTGTTTCTGCGCGACGGTTTGATCGCCGGTGAAGTCCCGGGCGGCGACTCGAACCGGATCATCGAGTTCTTCGCCGGCATCGAGACAGCGTAGGGACCGCCACGTGATTCGCTCACTTGCATGGCGAAGCGTCCGCGCGAGGAAGGGACGCGCCGCGCTCAACGCCGCCGGCATCGTGCTCGGCGTCGCGCTGTTCTTCTCGGTGCTCTCACTCTCGAAGACGATCGTCTCCACCTTCGACGAACTCTTCAGTTCCGTCTACGGCAATACCGATCTGATCATCGCCGGAGACGAGGGCGTTGGAACCGTCGACGAAGAGCTGCTTGCCAAGGTGCGAAGCACGAAGGGAGTCGAGCAGGCACAGCCGATCGTCTTCGCGATCATGTCCCTGGTCAAGGAGGGTCAACCGCTGCCAAGCCAGGCCGATCAGGTGTTCACCAACGGAGTGGAACCCGAGGCGGAGAATCTCTCGGGCGCCGAGATCGTCGAGGGCAAAGACACGCTCGGCAGAGACCAGATCCAGCTCGACGAGGGCTGGGCCGACAGCAACAACCTTGGACCTGGCGAGACGGCAAAGTTCGCCACCCCGACCGGCGTGCACGAATTCACAGTCTCCGCGATCTTCAAGATCGGCGAAGGCCTCGACTTCGGCGGCAGCGGATTCGGGGTGATCAACCAGAAGCAGGCGCGCGAGCTCTTTGACATCCCGGAGGGCTATACGGAGATCGACATCGCCCTGGAAAGCGGCGCCGACCTTGAGAGCGTCCGATCGGAACTCGAGGGCTTCCTGCCAGAGGGAATCGAAGCGAAGACGCCGAGCGATGTCTCGGACGACATCAACGCGCAGATTCAGGGATTCAACATCATCCTCTACTTCTTCGCCGCGATGTCGCTGTTCGTCGGCGGATTCTTGATCCTCAATTCATTCAACATGACCGTCGCCCAGCGGCTGCGCGAGATCGGCATGTTGCGCACGCTCGGCGCGTCGCGCAAGATCGTGCGCAGGATGATCCTCGTGGAGGCGCTGCTGCTCGGCGCGATCGGTTCGCTCGTCGGCATCGGAGTCGGACTCCTGCTCAGCCAACTGATGGTGGCACTCGTCGGGTCGATCGGCTTCCCCGTCGGCTCGGTGACCTATGCGCCCGAGGCATTCATCATCGCCCCGATCCTCGGCATCTCCGCGACACTCTTCGGAGCGCTCAGGCCGGCGATCCGTGCCAGCCGGATCCCGCCGATCCAGGCCGTCCTCACCGAGCATCGCGCCGAGCCGCTCAAGCTCAAGCGCAGGCTCACCGCCGGAACTGTGCTTGTCGCCCTCGGGCTGGCCGGCGTGTTCGTACTCGCTTCGGCGACTTCTTTCCCGACGCCGGTCCTGCTGTCAGGAGCATTCGGCGTCATTTTCCTCTTCTCCGGCGTGATCATGATCGGTCCGGTGATCGTGCCGTGGTTGGTCAGAATGCTGAGCTGGCCACTGCGCAAGACGACCCCGATCGAAGGCCGGATCGCGTCCGACAATGCGCGTGCCAACCCAGTCCGCACGGCTTCGACTGCATCCGGGCTGATGATCGGGCTGGCGCTCGTCGCGGCGATCGGCAGCCTCGGATCGAGTTTCATCGGCAGCATCTCCGACGACTTGGACAAGGAACTCAAGAACGACTTCACCGTCCAGCCGAGCAACTTCGGACAGGGCGGTCCGCAGCAGACAATCTCCGCAAGCGCCGTCGAGAAGATCAAGCAACTCCCAGACGCGAAGGACGCGACCGGCACCAAGTTTCTCTTCCTCACGAGCGGCTACGGGAAGAACTACTCCGCCTGGAGCCTCGACCCGTCCAATTACGCCCAGTTCGCCAACTCGGAGTTCGTGGACGGCGACCAGTCCGAGGTCTTCAAGGCACTGGCCGACGGCGAGGTCACCGTGCCCGAGGCGCTCGCCAAGTCGAAGGGGACGAGCGTCGGAGACACGATAACGCTCAAGGGGCCGCGCGGTGCGAAGCAAGTGAAGGTCGCCGCAATCCAGACCGGCAGCTCCTTCGCTGCCCAGTCGATCACGATGTCGGACGCGACGTGGATGTCGATCTACGGGATCGACGGGTTCACGCAGGTCCTCGTGCTTGCGGACGATCCCGAGAACACTGGCACGCTTGAAAAGGACCTGCAAGCCCTGCTGGCGAGCGACTATCCGACCTTCGACGTGCTCTCCAACGAGGAGATCAAGAAGCAGATACAAGACCAGATCAATCAGGTCTTCGCGATCTTCTACGTGATCATGTTGGTGGCGATCATCGTCAGCCTGCTGGGAGTGATCAACACGCTGCTGATGAGCGTCTTTGAACGCACCAGAGAGATCGGCGTGATCCGCGCGATCGGCTCAAGCCGCTGGCAGGTTCGCCGGCTGCTGCTGGCGGAGTCGTTGATGATCACACTCGCCGGGGCGATCCTTGGCCTGCTGGTCGGCATGGCACTTGGCTACGCGTTCGTCAAGGGCATTGCCGCCTCAGGACAAGAGGTTGCCTTCCACCCTCCGGTGGCGGCGATCATCCTCGTCGGCGTGCTCGCGGTGGTGTTTGGCGTGATCGCAGCGATCCTTCCCGGACGGCGCGCGGCGCGGATGAACGTGATCGAAGCAGTCAGCTACGAGTAGCGGACGGCCGGGGCGGCGCTACGCCGCAGCAACCAGCTGCCGGAGCACGTACGGCAGGATCCCGCCGTGCTCGAAGTAGTCGACCTCGATCGGCGTGTCGATGCGCGCGATCACCTTCGTCTCGGTGGTCGTGTCGTCGGCCCGGTGGATCACCAGCGTCAACTCTTGGCGCGGCGCCACACCCTTCTCAACACCGATCAGGTGGAACTGCTCTGAGCCGTCGAGGCCGAGCGTCTGAGCGCTCTCTCCGTCCTTGAACTGGCAGGGCAGGACGCCCATGCCGACGAGGTTGCTGCGGTGGATCCGCTCGTAGCTCTCGGCGATCACCGCACGCACGCCGAGCAGGTTGGTGCCCTTGGCCGCCCAGTCGCGCGAGGATCCCGAGCCGTACTCCTTGCCCGCGAAGACGACCAGGGAGCGACCGGCCTCTTTGTAGGCGGCAGCGGCGTCATAGATGTCCATCTGCTCGACCTGGCCGTTGCGGTGCAAGGTCACGCCGCCTTCGGTGCCCGGCGCCATCAGATTGCGGATGCGCACGTTGGCGAACGTGCCGCGGGTCATGACGCGGTCGTTGCCGCGACGCGAGCCGTAGGAGTTGAAGTCCGTCTTCTCGACGCCGTGGTCTTTGAGGAAGCGCCCAGCGGGTGAGTCTTCCTTGATCGCCCCGGCCGGTGAAATGTGGTCGGTCGTGACCGAGTCGCCCAGGATCGCCAGCGCGCGGGCGCCGTGGATCGGCTTCACTGGTTCCGGCTGGAGCTTGAAGTCCTCGAAGAACGGCGGCTCCTGGATGTAGGTCGACGAGCGATCCCACTCATAGACAAGGCCGGTCTTGCCCGGGATCTCATTCCACATCGGATTCTGCTCGGCGAAGTCGCCGTAGAGGCGGCGGAAAGTCTCTGGCTCGAGCGCCGTTCCCAGCAGCTCGCGCACCTCGTCCAGTGACGGCCAGATGTCCTTGAGGAAGACGTCCTCACCGGCCGAGTTCTGACCGATCGGCTCCGTCGAAAGGTCGCGCTCGACCGTGCCGGCCAGCGCGAAGGCGACAACCAGTGGCGGACTCATCAAGAAGTTGGCCTTGATGTTCTGGTGCACGCGCGCCTCGAAGTTGCGGTTGCCCGAGAGCACGCTTGCCGCGATCACGTCGTTGTCGAGGATCGTCTTCTCAAGGCCGGCGTCGAGCGGACCGGAATTGCCAATACACGTCGTGCAGCCGTAGCCGACAAGGTTGAATCCGAGTTCATCCAAATAGTGCTGCAGCCCAGTCTGGTCGAGATAATCCGAGACCACTCGTGAACCCGGCGCCAGGGAGGTCTTCACCGCCGGACCGACGGTCAGCCCCCGCTCAACCGCCTTCTTGGCCAGTAGACCGGCGGCCAGCATGACTGACGGGTTGGAAGTGTTCGTGCACGAGGTGATCGCCGCAATCAGGACGTCGCCGTGGTGCAGATCGACGTCGACGCGTTCTTGGTCGGTCAGATCTTCCAGCTGCAGCAGGTCGGGCGTCGGGCGATTGGCGACCATCTCGTCCTCGGTCTCGACCGAGGTGTCGTCGGCATGGTGATCGTCGCCCTCCTCCTCGATGTCGCCGCCGCCGTTGGTCCCGTGCGGCTGATCGTCGGGCAACGCAACGTTGCTCGGATACGCGCGTTCGAGTTCCTCCGAAGTCTTGGCGTACCCGCCCTCGGCGGTGAAGAGCTCAACGAAGCGGCTCTTGAGGTCCTTCAGGTCAATCCGATCCTGCGGCCGCTTGGGTCCGGCGACGCTCGGCTCGATCGAGTCGAGATCCAGCGAGAGGTTGACCGAGTAATCGATCTCTCCAGCCTGCGGAATCCCGAATAGCCCCTGGGCCTTGAAGTAGTTCTCGACCGTCTCGATCTGTCCGGCTTCGCGGCCGGTCAGGCGCATGTATTCCGAGGACCGCTCGTCGTAGGGGAAGAAGCCCATCGTCGCCCCGTACTCAGGCGCCATGTTGCTGATCGTCGCGCGGTCGGGCACAGAGAGCGACTCTGCGCCGCTTCCGTAGAACTCGACGAACTTGCCGACGACGCCTTCGGCGCGCAGCATCTCGGTGACGCGAAGCACCATGTCGGTGGCGGTGACTCCCTCGTGCAGCACGCCGGTCAGCTCGACGCCGACGACGTCGGGAGTCAGGAAGTAGACGGGCTGGCCGAGCATTCCGGCTTCGGCCTCGATGCCGCCGACGCCCCAGCCGACCACGCCGATGCCGTTGATCATCGTCGTGTGCGAGTCGGTTCCGACGAGCGTGTCGGGGTAGTACACGCCGTCCTTTTCAAGTACACACTGGGCGAGGTACTCGAGATTGACCTGGTGAACAATGCCGATGCCGCTGGGCACAACCTTGAAGGCGTCGAAGGCCTGCATGCCCCACTTGAGGAACTCGTAGCGCTCGCGGTTGCGGTGGAACTCCATCGCCATATTGCGCTCGAAGGAGTTGCCCGTGGAGGAGAAATCGACCTGCACAGAGTGATCGACCACCAGATCAACCGGGACCAAAGGCTCGATCAGCTTCGGGTCTGCACCCATCCGGTCGACCGCGCTGCGCATCGCGGCAAGGTCCACGAGCAGCGGCACGCCGGTGAAGTCCTGGAGCACGATGCGCGCTACGACAAAGGGGATCTCCTCGGTGCGCTCTGAACTGGCCCCCCAGTTGGCGAGCTGCCGCACGTGCTCCTCGGTGATCCGCTTGCCGTCGCAGTTGCGAAGTACTGACTCAAGCACGATGCGAATGCTGACCGGCAGACGACTGATCGGACCGATCCCGGCTGCTTCGAGCTTGGGCAGTGAGTAGAAGGTCCCCTCGCCGGCGGCGGTCTTGAAGCTGTCGCGAGTGTTGAGGGGGTCGTGGCTCACTTGGCCTTGATCCTATACGGCGGTTTCCAGCAGCCTGCCGCGCAGAATCCCTCCCGGCGTCTAAATCTCTCTGTACGCCTGGACGATTCCTTTCATAGCTGCGCGGGCGCCCGCCGCCTGCGTCAGAATCGAAACCGCAGATGCAACCCCAGCACGAGAATCCAACTGGAACCGCCGGCTTTGCCCCGGTGACGCCGGTCGGCGAGACGCCGATCCTTTCGCTTGTGCCGCCGATGGCACTCGACGGCAGCGTCCGTCACCCCGACCCGATCGCGCCGCAGTCAGGCGAGCAGCAGCCGCTGCCCACCAGCCCGCAGATCCCGGTCGCCCCGGTTCGCAGGCGCCGCCCGGTGACTCCGCTGATCCAACTGCCGATGGGCGGCTCGCTGCAGTCGGCGATGCAAGTCGCGCCCCTGCTCCCCGGGCAGCAGGTCGCCCAACCGCAGATCCAGCCGCTGCCGTCCGCCTACGGCGTGCATCCGACAACCTTCCCCTTCCAATCGGCGCCGGGCTTCAACCTCGCCCCGCAGCAACAATTCATGTCCCCGCTGCCGATGCAGACTTACGTGGCCTACGTGATGCTGATGCCGCAGCCGATGCCTATGGCTACGCCGATGCCCATGCAGTACGCGCCGCAGAGCTACGCGTCACCGCCGGCCACGTTCCAGCAGCCATATCCCACACAGCAACCATGGCCGCAGCCGTTCCAAGCGCCAAACTTTCCAAGCGGCCACCCCGCGGGATGGCCGCTTCGAGTAAATCCTGCTTAGTTGCGGTGCCGCTTAGGCGGTTCAGGCCGCCGCGGACGGCGCGCGCTTGACCTCAGCGACATGCGCTGCCGCAGCCAGCGCTGCGATTGTTGCGTCGCCAACGGCATTGGAGATCTGGCGAGTGAACTGCGAGCGCACGTCGCCGGCGGCGAAGAGGCCAGGAGTCTTCGTCTCCATCTTCTGATCGGTGACGATGTGGCCACTCTCGTCGGTCTCGACAAGGTCGCCTTCAAAGATCGCCGAGTGCGGCGTGAACCCGACGAAGGGGAAGACCGCCTCCACTGCCAGCTCCTGGATCTCGCCCGTCTCGATGTTCTTGACGCGCAGGCCCGAGACCTTGCCGTCGCCGACGATCTCCTCGACGACCGAGTTCAAGACCTTCTCGGTCTTGTCGCTCGCGTCGAAGTGCTCGACCAGCGTCGGGGATGCGCGGAACTCGTCGCGACGGTGGACGAGGTAGACCTTTGAGCCAAAGCGAGTGAGGTACTCGCCCTCCTCAAGCGCAGAGTCGCCGCCGCCGACGACGGCGATCGGCTTGTCCTTGAAGAACGCGCCGTCGCAGACCGCGCAGTAGGAGACACCGGCCCCGGATAGCTCCTGCTCGCCCGGCACGCCCAGCTTCCTCGCTTCGCCACCGACGGTCACGATCACGGAAAGCGCGCGGTAGGTGTCGCCAAGGTCCGTTTCGAGCAAGAAAGCGTCGCCGTCGCGGCTGATCCGCGTCACATTGCCGAACTCGAATTCAGCGCCGAACTTCTTCGCGTGTTCTTCGAAGCGCTGCGCGAGCTCGGGGCCCGTCGTATCGGGGATGCCCGGAAAGTTGTCGACCTCGGCGGTGTTCCAGAGCTGGCCGCCAGTCGCGCCGCGCTCGAGCACGAGTGTGCGCACCATCGCCCGACCCGCGTAAAGCGCGGCGGAGAGCCCGGCGGGGCCGGCCCCGACAATCGCAATCTCGTATTCCCTTGTCTCTTCACTCATGGCTCGATCCTCTACGCCTCAGCCGTCACTTTACTTTGTATAGTAGCGGTCGCTTCCTGCCAAGTCGAGACTGTCCCGCGCAGGCGGATGAACGCGATCACCCCGGGAATCGTCGGCATCAAAAAGGCGAACAGGCGGTATGCCAGCACAGCCGCGGTTGCCAGTCCCCAGTCGATGCCGAAGGCCGCATAGGCGCCGATCATGCCACCTTCAACCGGCCCGACTCCTCCGGGTGTCGGAATGATGTTGAAGATCATCCCGACGAAGTAGCCCATCACTAGCACGCTGAGCTCCGGCGCAAGACCAAACGCCTTGAAGCACGCCCAGAGCGTCGCTATGTCGAACGCCCACCAGCCGACCGCGCCGAGCAGTCCGGGATTTCCCGATCGCACAAACGTCACGGCGACGCGAGTTCCGTGGCCGATCAGGGCGGGCACCGCGGCCGCCTTTTCGGCGATTCTGGCCGCACGGCCGCGGCCGGTCGACCAGCGCGCAGCTAGCCGCTCGAGGTTTCCTGGTATCGCGAGCGCAAGCACGAAGATGCTGATCACGATCCCAGCGAAGATCGCCGGGACGACCGTCACCCCAAACGGAGCTGTACCGGGTAAGACGTGCGTGCGCAACAGCACACCGTCGACGACGAGGGTGATCATGAACAGCGCGTAGAGGATCACGTAGAAAGCGACCAGGTAGCTGACCGACATCCGCCGGCCCATGCCGGCCTTGCGGACCGCCCAGAAGGTCAGGGCGATGCCGCCGGCGCCGGCGGCGCCGAAGAGTCTCGTGGCGGCAACGCCGGCCATCGAAATCCGGTAACTGCCAATCCACCCGATAACCGGGATCTGCTCGAGAAACATCGCGCGAAAGAACCAGATGTAGCTTGCGTAGGAGAGCAGCTCCATGCAGAATGCGACGAACAGCCAACTGCGGTCGCCGTCGTTGCGCACCGTGTCGAGACTCTTCTGCAGGCTGGGGAGCTGCGGCAGTACGACATAGAAGAACGCGAGCACGATGACGACAAACGCGCCGGCGAAGATCAGTGTGCGCCGGCTGAAAAAATTGCGCTTGAAGATCTCCCAAGCTTGTTCAACCTGGTCGTCTCCGAGATCGTCGACATCCTCATCGACGATCGCCTCGAACTCATGGGTGAAGCGCTTCTCGCGCTTCTCCGGGCGTGGGGGGCCTTCCTCCGGCAAGATTTCGCGATCATATAGATCGCCTCAGCCACGTCCCGCACCGCGTCCACCGGGCCACTAGGCCACGCTCGCGGCAACTTTCCAAACCGCCGTCCAGCCCTGAGATACAATCCGCGCGCCTTGCAGATCCCGGCCCCCACAATTCGCTTTTCGGCCCGCCGAGCAGCCGCCTTCGGCGCCATCTTCTCAGCCGCACTGCTGGCGCTCCCTTCGGCCGCAAGCGCCGCACCGCTCTGGCCCGACTCGCCCGAGAGTCCGACCGCGAAGATCGCCTTCGAACTCTTCATCGTGGTCTTCGCGATCGGCGTAATCGCACTGGTCGCCTACACACTCTCGCTGCGCGAGGCGGCCCGCACCGAAGTCGACGCCGACGCCCCGGCAGTCGCCGACAACAGCGCCAAGCGCGCCGTGATCGCCGGAACCGCTGTGTTTCTCGTGCTGGCAGTACTCGGAGGCCTCAGCTTTGCCAAGACTTCGTCCGCCGAGAAGTCAAAGACAAACCCCGGCAAGTTCTTCAAGGCCACGGTCTCGAGCCAGCCCGGCCTGAAGGTTGCGCACGTCGTCAAGGCCCCGGCCGGCGCGGCGTACTCGATCAAGGTCAATGCCCAGCAGTTCCTCTGGCGCTACGAGTACAGCGGGATCAAGAGCCGCTGGAACACCTACTCGTACAACGAACTTGTGCTCCCGGCCGGTGTCACCGTGCTGCTCGATTTCACCTCTTCTGACGCCGAAGCCGCCTGGTGGGTACCGCAGTTGGGTGGTTCGATCACGGCGATGCCCGGATATGCCAACAAGGTGTGGCTCCGGGCAGACAAGCCCGGCTTCTACACCGGCTCTGGCACTGTTGTGAACGGCACCAACTATTCCAACATGATCACCAACGTGACCGTTGTCGCGCCTGAGGTGTTCGCCCGTTGGGTCGTCGGCAAGCAGATCGAGATCGACCGCGCGATGACCGCGCTGGGCCTCGAGCGCGCTTCCGGCGAGGAAGCGCAGCTGATCACCGGTGAAAAGGGCGCAGCGGCCGGTACCGCCAAGAGCGAGATCCAGCAGACCCAGGCCGCCGACGGGGAAGGCAAGAATTGAGCACCGCGTACGAACAACCCGCCAAGGTCACTGAAGTCGTCGTCCGCGAGCCGCTCGACCCGACGCGTCCGCGCTGGATCGACCGCGCACGCAGCGCGGATCACAAGATCATCGGCACGACGCTGATCGGATTCGCCCTGGTCAACTTCGCGCTGGCCGGATTCATGGAGCTCCTCACCCAGATCCAGCTGTCGGTCGCCAGCAACACCTTCCTCAGCCCCGAGCGCTTCTACAGCCTGCACACGCTCTCCGACACGGGCTACCTCTACCTCTTTGTCCTCCCGCTACTGGCGGGAATCGCCACCTACGTGCTTCCGCTCCAGATCGGTGCGCGCAGCAGCGCGTTTCCGCGGCTCTCGGCGCTCGGCCTGTGGATGATGGTGATGGGCGCGGGGCTGCTCTACTTCAGCACCTTCGTCAACACCTGGCAGGGCACGGTTCAGACCTCGGCCCCACTGTTTGAGCTCTTCTACTCACCGGGCTCGGGTGCCGACTTCTGGCTGACCGCCGTGATCCTGATCTCCGGCGGCCTCACCTTCAACGCCGTCGACCTCGCCGTCACCTACAAGACGTTGCGCGCCGAGGGCATGAGCGGCGAGCGCACCCCGGTCTTCGCCTATTCGTCTTCTGTCTACGCGTACGGCATCCTCGCCACGGCGCCCGTCGTGGCCGCAGCCTGCCTGATGGCCCTCCTGGAGCGCCAGTGGGTCAGCTACGGAATCTTCAACCCGGTCGACGGCGGCAGTCCGATGCTCTGGAAGACCCTCTTCCAGTGGTGGTCGCACTCAGCGCCGATCCTCGCGCTTGTCGTAGCCGTCGGCGCCGTCAGCGAGATCTTCGCCGCAGCCGCCGGCCGCACCGCCGCCAATCTGCCCGAGCTGAAGAAGGCGATCAAGTGGTTCGCGATCCTCGGGATCCTCAGCTTCGGCGTCGTTTACTTCGGAACCCCGGTCAAGCCCGTCTGGAACTACTTCTTCATGCTGATCGGACTGTCGGTGCTGATCCCGGCATTCGTGATCCTCCAGAGTTGGCGCTCGACGATCAAGGGTGGCGAATACCGTGCAAGCGTGCCCTCCGGCTTTGGCATTGCCTTCGCGGCGTTCTTCGTGGTCTTCCTCGTGTTCCAGGTCGCCTTCGCGCTTCCGGGCCTCTCCCAGTGGATCTCGGGAAGCCAGGCCGGATACATGGCTTGGCTCAACCAGATCTGGACCGCCGGCGCGCTTGGCGGCTTTGCGGCGCTGCTCTTCTGGTTCCCGAAGATGACCGGCAAGAGCTACTCCTCACCGAAGATGCGTCTCGCACTGGGGATGATGGTCGTCGGAGCCGCGATCCAGTTCCTGGCGATGTTCTCGCTGGGCGTCGACGGCTTCCCGCGCGAGGCCTCGACCTACACGCAGGGCTATGAGGCGCGCAACATCGCCGCGCTGATCGGCATGCTGATCGCGATCTTCGGCGTTCTCGGAGTGCTGATCGACCTGATCAAGTCCAACTCGAGCGGCGCCAGTGCCGGAAACGATCCCTGGCGCGCCGGCACCCTCGAGTGGTTTGTTTCTTCACCGCCGCCGGCCAACAACTTCGACGAGATTCCCGCGATCGCCAGCGAGTCGCCGCTGACCGACCTCCGCGAGTCGATCGCCGGACAAACCGGCGACCTCGTCGGCTCCGTGGCGCAGTCGCCGACTTCCGGCCGTCCGTCGCTGCGCGAGTCCAAGCACTGAGCTTCGGCCGGCCCACGAGGGCGCGGTAGGCTTTGCTGCCGCCGGAAGGCCGCCGTGGACTTTCGACGCACGTACTTACGCCCCACGGAACACCCCAGTGGAAGCAGCTACCCAGAGCACACCGATCTCCCCCGTGCAGGCGGCCCCAGTGGTCGATCAGCCCGCGCGCTCAGGCGCCAGACAGGTGATCGCCGACTACCTGGAGCTGACCAAGCCGCGCGTTCAGACGCTGTTGCTCTGGACCACCGTCACGACGATGCTGGTCGCCGGCAGCCCCTCGCTCGAATTGATCATCTTCACCTGCCTGGGCGGCGCGCTCTCGACCGGCAGCGCCGGAGCGATCAACCACTTCATCGACCGCGACATCGACCTGCAGATGGAGCGCACGGCCACCAGGCCGATCCCTGCGGGCCGGATATCGCCCCGCGCGGCGCTGACCTTCGGCGTCGTGCTCGGTGTCGCCTCGGTGCTCGTGCTCGTGCTCGCGGTCAACACGCTGGCCGCGGTGCTCGCCACCTGCGGACTGCTCGGCTACGTCTTCGTCTACACGCTCTGGCTCAAGCGCCGCACGCCGCAGAACATCGTGATCGGCGGCGCTGCCGGCGCGATCCCTCCGCTCGTCGGCTGGGCGGCCGTGACCGGCTCGCTGAGCCTCACCGCGTGGCTGCTCTTCGCGATCGTCTTCATGTGGACACCGCCACATTTCTGGGCGCTCTCGGTGCTGATCAAAGACGACTACGCCGCCAGCGCGGTGCCGATGCTCCCGGTCGTGCGTGGAATCAAGTCGACGACGACACACATCCTCGTCTACTCGGTGCTGCTGCTGCTGACCACCCTGATCCCGGTCGCGACCGGCGCGTTCGGGGGTGTCTACGCCGTCTCAGCGCTGATTCTGGGCGGAATCTTCATCTACCGCGCGGCGCAGCTGGCGCGCGACAGCGAGCGTCCTGTGGCGCTCCGGACCTATCTCTATTCGCTCACGTATCTCGCATTGCTGTTTGTGATGATGGTCGTCGACACGTCGCTCTAGAAGCGCGCCGCGCGATCTGCTAAAAATCTCCCCCGCATGAACCGCACACTGGTACAGCGCAACCTTCGTTCGGCGATCCTGATCGGCGGCATCGCAGCCGTCGCATTCACGGGCGCCTTCCTCGTCGCCGCCATCTGGGTCGGCTAGTCCTGGCGCCCGCATGAGTCACGAAGAACTGATCGACGAAGTGCAGACTGGCCAGACCGCGAACCCCGAGGTCGACTCGATCTGGCTGACCAAGCCCTCGGTCAAGCCGATCGTGCTCGCCGTCTCGATGACGCTGGCGTTGATCGGACTGTTTGGTTTTCGCCCGCTGATGTACGTCGCGATCCTCGCCGCCGTGATCACCACGATCGCATGGATCTCAGACTCGCGCGAAGAGTCCGACGAGCTCCCGCTCAGCTAGCGCCCTTCTTCGACTAGCTCGGAACCTCGCTTGTGGCCCCATCCTGGGCCCAGCAACTGACGATGTCGCGCATCGAAAGGATGCCGACGATCTGGCCGCCGTCGACCACGATCAGGTGGCGAAATCCGCCGCGCACCATCTCATCGGCCGCTCGCTCGAGCGACCAATCCGGCGCGGCGAAGACCAGGCGCTCAGTCGCGTGCATCGAGACTGGATCGTCGCCGGTGACGCGGTCCTCCGCGTAGGCGCGCAGAACATCGCGCTCCGTGACGATCGCCGGGCCGGGAGCATCCGGGTCGACGAGGACCGCTGCGCCGACCGAGCGCTCAGTCATCTGTTTGGCCACATCGCGCAGCGAGCTGTCAGGCCCGACCGTCAACACCAACTTCGACATTCCGTCGCTGACCAACACTGCTGGGTGCCCTCCTTGTGAGCGATCGATACCAACTCTTGATCGATCAATCTAACGAAGGCTCACGCCTCGTGCGTAGCGGCACAAATCACCGCACAACGGTCGGATAACATACCCGCCGATTCGAACCTGACAGATGGTTCGACACCAGCCTTCGCCCCCGTCCTCCGTCTGGAGCTTGATGAAAGCCTCACATCGCATCATCGGTATAGCGGTCACAGTCCTGATCACGATCGGGCTGATCGTCTTCACCTTGGAGTACGACTGGATGGGGCCGCTGATCGACGATCGCATGAACCAGATCGACACGGTCTACAAGGCGCTGCTGATCGCTTCGATCCCGTTTTTCATGATCATCATCGGGATGCTGGCGTTCATTCTCATCGAGTTTCGCGCCAAGCCCGAGGACGACGATGAGAAGGACGGCGCAGCGTTCCACGGCTCAACAAAGATTGAGATCGTCTGGACCGTGATCCCGACGATCGTCGTTATGGCGCTGGGCATCTACGCCTGGACGGTGCTCGACAAGGTTGAGGCGGCGCAGCCCAACTCGATGACGATCAAGGTCATCGGCCAGCAGTTTGCCTGGAATTACCAGTACCCCGAGCAGGACATCAAGACCGGCGGCGATCTGGTTGTCCCGATCAACCGCCCGCTCTACTTCGAGATGACCTCGGCCGACGTGCTCCACAGTTTCTATGTCCCCGCCGCCCGCGTGAAGCGCGACGTCGGCGACGGATTCACCACGCGCATTCGCTTCAAGCCCGAGAAGCTCGGCAGCTACCCGATCGTCTGCGCGGAGCTCTGCGGAATCGGTCACGCCACGATGCGCGGCACGCTGCGCGTCGTGACCGCTGCTGAATTCGCCAAGTGGGTCGCCCTGATGAAGTCATCCAAGGCACCCAAGCCGACCGGCGCGAACACCGAACCCAAGACCTGGCCCGGCTACTACGGCGGCGATGAGCCAGCCGACGACGCCAAAGATCATTAGGACGCGAAAGGTAATCTGAACCACGATGGCCGCATCATTCCGATCCCCCGGTTGGTACCGCGCATTCCTTTCGATCGCTGTCGGATGGGGCGTCGCCTTCCTCCTGGTCACCGGCCTGCGCTGGTTGATGGGCTGGGACGTGATCGTCGATTGGACCGCGATCACCACCGTCTCCCTGATCACCGCCCCGATTGGCTTCCTGTACGGCATCGGATGCCTGGACTACTGGCTCTACTGGGCCTCGGGCAAGCCCACGAAGGTTGACGACCACGCCGACCACGGTGCCCGCAAGTGGCAGGACTACTTCCACTTCAACACCGACCACAAGGTCATCGGCATCCAGTACATCGGGACGACGTTCTTCTTCTTCTTCATCGGCGGAATGCTCGCGATGATCTTCCGCGCCGAGCTGCTCGAGCCCGGCATGCAGTTCGTCGACGCGCAGACCTTCAACGGGCTCTTCTCCGCGCACGCCGCGCTGATGATCTTCCTCTTTATGGTGCCGGTCTTCGCCGGAATCGCCAACTACGTCCTGCCGCTGATGCTCGGCGCGCCGGACATGGCCTTCCCACGCCTGAACGCGCTGTCTTTCTGGTTCCTGCCAATCGCCGGCGTGATGATGTGCCTCTCGTTCATCGTCCCGGGCGGCGCCTTTGCCACCGGCTGGACCGCCTACGCGCCGCTCTCGATCCACGCGCCGATCGGTCAGACCTTCTTCTCCGTCGCCGCGCAGTTCGCGGGCTCGTCATCGATCCTGACGGCGATCAACTTCTTGGTGACGATCATCACCATGCGCGCCCCGGGCATGACCTTCTGGCGCATGCCGCTGTTGGGCTGGGCGAACTTCGCGACCTCGATGCTGGTCGTGCTCTCGACCCCGTTCATCGCTGGCTCGCAGTTCATGATCATCTTCGACCGCGCGCTGGGCATGAACTTCTTCGACGCCGCCCAGGGTGGCGACTCGGTGATGTACCAGCACGTCTTCTGGTTCTACAGCCACCCGGCGGTCTACATCATGGTGCTGCCGGGCTTCGGAATCATCTCCGAAGTGATCTCCACGCACGCGCGAAAACCGGTGTTCGGATATCGAATGATGGCGTTCTCGCTACTTGCGATCATCGTGCTCGGATTCGCCGTCTGGGCGCACCATATGTTCGTGGCGCCAATGCAGAACTGGATACGCATCCCAATGATGCTGACCACGATGCTGATCGCCGTTCCGACGGGAGTGAAGATCTTCTCCTGGCTCGGCACGATGTGGCGCGGCGTTGTTCATATGCGAACACCGATGTATTGGGCCTTCGGCTTCATAGCGATGTTCGTGCTCGGCGGAATCTCCGGCGTGATGCTGGCCGTCGTGCCGTTCGACATCGCCGTCTCGGACACCTACTTCGTGGTGGCCCACTTCCACTACGTGCTCTTCGGCGGATCGCTCTTCACGATCTTCGCGGGGATCTATCACTGGTTCCCGAAGATGACCGGGCGGATGTACAACGAGACGCTCGGCAAGTGGCATTTCTGGCTGACGTTTGTCTCGTTCAACGCGACCTTCGGCCCGCAGCACCTTGTCGGCCTTGAGGGCATGCCGCGCCGCGTCGCCGACTACGCAGAGCAATTCGCCGCCTGGAACCTCTTCATCTCGATCTCGTCCTTCGTGCTCGGTCTCTCGATGCTGGTGTTCCTCTACAACATGGTCTGGTCATGGCGCAATGGTCCGATCGCGCCGTCCAACCCCTGGCACGCACACACGCTCGAGTGGCAGGTCTCCAGCCCGCCGCCGATCTTCAACTTCGATGAGGTCCCGACGGTCGTCGGTCACCCCTATGAGTACGGCGTCCCCGGCGCCCGTCACGGCATCTTCAAGGAGCCAGAGCCAGTGCTGGCCACGGTCGGCGCCCCCGCCGAAGAAGCCGCCGAGAGCGCGCCCGCCGCAGGCGAAGAAACTTCTAACACCGACGGAGACGCATAGCGATGGAAGCCCACGCAGCAGACCACGGCCACATGCCGGTGGCAAACCAGTCCGCGAAGGTCAATCGCGAGTGGCTGGGCATGGTGCTCTTCATCACCTCGGAGCTGATGCTCTTCGGCTCCTTTTTCGCCGCCTACTTCTTCATCCGCGTCGTCCAGGGCGACCCTTGGATGCCGGAGGGCCAAGAGCTGCCGATCTACGTGGCGATGGCCAACTCGGCAATCCTCTTCTCGTCCTCGGCGACGATGCACTGGGCGCTCGAGGGCATCAAGCACAACAACCGCAAGGCCCTGAAGGCCGGCCTGATCCTCACGATCCTCCTGGGAACCACCTTCTTCGCCGTTCAGATCAGCGAGTACGCGCACCTTGGCTTCCTGCCCAAGGACAGCGCACAGGCATCGGCTTTCTTCAGCCTCACGGGCCTCCACGGCGCACACGTCGTGATCGGTCTGATCATCTTGACGGTCGTCGCAAGGCGAGCGTTCAAGGGTCACTACGGACCCGCCAAAGAAGACCACTGGGGCGTTGAGATCCCTGGTCTCTACTGGCACTTCGTCGACGTGATGTGGCTGTTCGTGTTCACCACGCTCTACCTGCTCTAAGGGCCGCTGCGCCCGGATCGTGATGGGCGACACCCCAGAACACCCGGATTCGCGTGAGGAGGGCGCTCAGCGCGCCCCCGAGGACGCTGCGAACGGGCAGAAGCCCGAGCCAAAGCCGCGCTTCAACCCCTTCATCAACGAAGAGGACATGTTCAAGGTCGTGCTCTGGGCCGGCGGGATCTGCCTGGCAGTGGTATTGCTGGCAATGATCGTGCGCTCGGTCCTCTAGACGGACGAGCGCGCCACGCAGATCCGCCCGCACGCCAGGCGCGGTTTCCTGACTACCGCCCCCAAACCCGGTTGTTGGGAAAGCGCATCGCATCAACAAGCGCATGTACTTCCCAACTATCGCCGCATAGGGCGCCGGCACGGAAGTCGGCAGCCGCGCCCAAGAATGCCGGCGACCAACCGGCCGCCGACCACTGCTACTTGCCGCGAACCTTCACGACGTAGGCGGCGATCAGAGCGATCTGCTCCTTGGTGAGCGATCCGCCGAAGGCAGGCATTCCGCCGCCACCGTTGGTGATCTGCTTGACCGTCTGCGGGAGCGTGAACTTCGACTGATCGAGGTTCGGGCCGGTGGTCCCAGCCGTGCCGGCGTCCGCCAGCGTGTGGCAGCTGCCGCAGTTGGTCTTGAAGAGACCCTTGCCGTCGGTGCCGCCGCCGACTTCGGCGAGGCCACCGGCGTCCTTGCCCGGGTTGGCGGCCGCGTAGGCGACGTAGGCCGCGACATCGCGCGCGTCCATCCCGGTCACGAGGTTTGCGGGCATCACGAGGCTGCTCGGGTAAAGATCTTGCGACGGAAGGGCGATCTGCGACTCGACGACACCTTGGATCGTGCTGCCCATCCCGTCGATACGGGCGCGGCGGAATGAATCGTCAAGGTCCGGACCGACGGTGCCCTGCGTGTTGGCGCGGGCGAGCTTGTGGCAGCCGCCGCACTTGGCGATGAAGAGCTCCTTGCCGTTGGCAAGATCGGACTTGGAGTCGTTTCCGCAACCGGAGACCGCGACGCCGAGGGCAAGCGCGGAGGCGATTACAGCGACTTTCTTGGCGATGTGTGGGGGTCGTCTGTGCATATCCGGCGGGAATCCTAGCCGACGCAATGGCGGCCGATCTGGCAGCTTGGGCCGCTTGTGGCCTTCGTCACCAGCGGCGGTGTCAGGGCTTGCGCAAGGCCTCCGCGCGGCCAGTTCCGGCGGCGATCAGATCGTCCGCTACGCCGGCCCAGGAGAAGCGCGCCCGCGCGGTCTGGACCAGCCTGCTGGAGAGTTCCGTGCGCTGATCGTCGCCGAGCGCAAATGCACGATCGATGCGCGCCGCCAACTGCTCCACAGCTGCATCATTGACGGTAAATGAGAGAATCGTCCCTGACAGGCCAGAGATGTTCTGTTGCAGCGTGTGAGTCACCTCTGCCAGTCCCGAGTGCTCCGCGCTGATCGGCGGTACGCCGCAGGCGGCCGCTTCGGCGGCGACCATCCCAAACGCCTCGGGAAATGTGCTGGGGACGATCTGACAGTCCGCGGCCGGTGTCACACGGGAGAGCAAATCGTGTTCGAGCCGGCCGACAAACACGACCGAATCGCGCAGCCCCCGCGCCGCCTCCATGTAGCGACCAAGCCTCTCCCCTTCGAGGCCCGCGAGGAAGCCCGCGAGGATCGCCAACTCCGCGGGCCTGCCGCCTTCGAAGGCCCGACCACCTTCAGCGATCCACCGGGCGGTCGTCAGGTCCCCTGAGCAAAGTGAGTCGATCAGCAGCTCAAGACCCTCGCGATAGGCGCCAAACCCGGTGATCAGCAATTTCGCGCCCGGGTGGCGCTCCAATACAAGAGGCCACGCAGCGATCAGCAGATCCACACCCTTGGAGACGATCAGCTTGCCGACGTAGAGCGCCATCGGCGCATCCCCGATCAGCGAAAGCTCGCGCATTCGCGAGTCGGCGGCCGGGTCGATCCCGGCATTCGAATACGCCGTCTGCAGCTCGGCGACGGCCGCCGCGACCTCGGCAAATCCCAACGCCCCACTGGCGCGCGCCGCCATTTGCACGCGTTCGTAGAGGCCGCTGGTCGCCTGCTCCTGCTCGGGTCCATAACCGTCGCGCGCGAGCGACGCGATCCGGTCGGCCACCGCTGCAAGCCCAGCCCTCGCCTCCACCCGTGGCCGCGGGCGAAAGCTCTCGACATCGACTCCCGGCGGTCCCAGGAAGATCTTCGCCTCCAACCCGGCAATCTGCAGCGTGTCCCAAGTGCGTTCGGCGATGTGGCGCGAGCCCACGAGCACCGCGCCAGCTCCTCCCACGCCCTCCCTGGCGTATGGCAGAAACCGCGGAAACGGGCGCACGATGTACTCCATCGCGCTGCCGTGGATCTTCGCCACATACGGAATGTCGCCGGCGAACGCCTTGGCAAGTACATAGGGACCCATCACCATGTGGTTGGCAAGACCAAAATCCGGCCGCGCGCGCTCGATCACCGCACGCACGGCCATCACATTGCGGGAGACATAGAAGTCGAGCTCCTCGTCGTCGAAGCGGTCGAAGGTGCGAGCCGTGAATCCCTCGTAGTTGTCCTGCACGTAGACCGGCAGTTGATCGGCGATCGGCGGCACGAAGACGGCGAGACGACCCCGTCCGGCCGGGCGTTCACGCGCCAACTCCTCAACCACCAGCGCCCCGCTGTTGTCCCAACTGCCGACCGCGTCAACCGACTCGAGCTCGCGCGCAGCACGCTCCTGGCAGACGAGGTCGACGTCGTGGCCCGCCGTCACCAGCGCTTTGGCGAGCTCGGCGTTGTACACGTTGCTCCCGGTGCCCCGGAGCAGATAGCCATGGAAGATCAGGACACGCATCAGCTTGGCGGCCAGCTTAGATGCGCCGACGGCGATGGCAGTGCTTGCCCTCGGGGACGGTTGGTAATCTTCCGCCTCGTGAGTGCTTCCCAGAAATTCCGCCTGCGCTCTGCGGGCTACAAGCGTGACATCGTCGCTCCGGTCGAGCCGGGCGACCGCTACATCGACCGCGAGTCGGGCACCGATTTCGTCGTCGTCGGCGAAGTGCTCCCGTCGGGCGAGACGACTTCCGACCTGCCGTGGGCTGTTGAAAACCTGCGCATCTGCGGCTGCTCGCGCGAGCAGCTGATCCAGAAGGACGTCAACGACTGCCCATACTGCGACCGACGCCTGCCCGCCGCCGATGCGCCCGCATCCGATGCCGGCTGAGCAGACGACACCCGCGGCCACCAGCATCCGCCTGATTGCGGCGATCGCCCTGATCGCTCTCGCAACAATCGCTGCAGGCTGCGGCGGCAGCGAAGTCCAGACGACCCCGACGAGCCTTGAGAAGCCGCCTCTGGCGATCCCGGAGGGTTCGCTCGCGGCCAGCGCCAAGAAGACCACCGGGAGCACCGCCAGCACCGCTTCCACCGGCACCGACACAGGCGACACCACCGACTCAGGTGGGGCCGACACCGGCGGAGCAGACACCGGGACCGACACCGGCGGGGCCGGCACCGACACCGGCGCAGGCACCGATACCGGCGGGGCCGACACCGGCGGGGCTGCACCCGGCAACTAAGCCTCTGGCGCGGGCGAGCAAGCCCGCTCTAGACACATGTTCTACCCCCGGTTGCGTTTGCGGCACTTCCTCGCCACACTGATTCGGCGCGCTGGGGAGCGTGCGTTTGGGACAGGGAGGAAACATGGGATTGAGCGGCTTCCCGCGCATGGGAGGCGACCCAGCAGGGACGCTTGGGCATAGCGCGCATCGCGGCGCGACGAATGCGACGGAGGAGTCGCAAGATGGATTCGCGGGCATCGGGCTCCCGGCCGAAGCAGGCTGGTACGTCTCGGCAGCGCTCTACTGGATCAGCGGCCTGGCGGTAGTGCTTTTCGACCAGCTCTCGTCGGCATCGACGATCAATCCGGTGATCGGTGTGCTCGGCACGCTCGCGCTCGCCGGCTCGCCCCTGATGTTGCTCGGAGCTCGGTTCGCCCCAGATGCGGCTTGGGGCGCCCCGGTGCGGATTCTTGTTCCGTCGATCTTCTTCGGAGTCGGCGTGTTCGTGGTGGGCGACGCGATCAATGCACTGGCGCTGCTCTTCCTCTTCCCGGTGCTCGCGGTCGCCTATATGCACAAGCCGAGCATCTCGATCCCGTACTGCTCGATTTCGCTGGTGGTGATGGACGCGGCGCTGCTGGCTTACGACAGCAGCGATGCGGGTATCGCGCGCGTGATCATCCTCTCCGGCGTCGTCGCGGCGCTCGTGGCGGGCCTGATCTTCTCGCAGCACAAGCTCCGGATCGCCGCCGCCGAAAACCACAGCCATTCCGTCACCGACCCGCTGACCGGTCTTGCAAACCTGCGCGGCCTGCACGCGCGGCTCGAGCAGGAGATGCAGCGTTCGGCGCGCGACCACAGCGAGGTGGTGATGTACGGCATCGACCTCGACGACTTCAAGGAGGTCAACGAGCGCTTCAGCTACGCGCTGGGCGACGCGGTGCTCCAGGCAGTTGCAAACGCCCTCTCGGAAGAACTCGAACCTGGCGACCTGCTGGCCAGGCGCGGCGGCGACGAGTTCGCCGTTCTCGCGGTCGCAGCCCCAGGCCGGCATATGGCTCGCTTCGGCGATCGCCTGGCGGCGACGGTGGAGCGCACGCGCCGCTCGATCTGCCCGGGTGTCAACCCGCGCGCCAGCATCACTCGCGTCAGTCATCGCCCCGGCGAGAGCGCCGACGCCTTCATCCGCCGGGTCGATGACGGCCTGCACCACGCGAAGATCGACGCACACCCGGAGCGCGGCCAGGAAATGTTGCTGGCGGTCAACGAACGATTCAACTCGACCACCGACGAACAGTCCGAACGGGTGATCGACGGAGCGCGCCGAGCGCAGGTCGGAATGAAGAAGGAGCGCGCCAAGCAGCCCGACGCGGATCTCGCCCTCTCCTGGTTGCTCTGCGCCGGCGCCGCCGGGGCGAGCGCGGTGCTCCTGTGCCTGGCGATCCTCCCCGGACTGCTCCCGGAGGCACGCAACGGAATGAGCCTGATTGCAGTGCTTGGACTGCTGGCGATCGCGATCGGCAGCTTCGTGGCCGCCCGCGCCCCGATCGCAAAGCCCTGGCTGCACGCCCCCGTGGCGAGCATGGTGGTCTTGTTCGTCGGCGTGATCTCGGCGGCCGGCTCGGCCGACTACGCCTTGGCTGAACTCTGCGTACTGCCGGTCCCGCTCGCGGTGGTGACGCTGGGCTGGCGCCAGGCGATTCCTTACGTCGTGTTTGCCACAGCTGCCTATGCCACCTTCGTGCTGGGGTCAGCGATGCCGTTCGCGACCGTTCAGACCCTCATCCTGATCGGCGTCACCGCCGCGCTCACCGTACTGCTGGCGCGTGGCGAGCGCCTGACCAGCGACTTCAGCGCCGCCGCTGAGGCGATCTCAATCGTCGATCCATTGACCGGCGCGGCCAACCTTCGCGGGTTCGAACAGCGGATCGACCAGGAGATCGCGCGTTCTGACGCGATGGGCGATGAGCTCTGCCTTGTGATGATCGACCTCGACCGATTCAAGACCGTCAATGACCGCTACAGCCACTCGATGGGCGACGCGCTGCTGATCGAGACGACCCGTGCGATCGAGTCGGTTGTGCGGGAGGACGAAATGGTGGTGCGGCGCGGCGGCGACGAGTTCGTGGTCGTCTGCGCGCCGTCAGTGCGGCGCGATATGGACACGCTGATGCTTCGCCTGCGCGACGCGATCTTCTCCGCGCGCGTGCGGCTCACGCCGGATATTGCCGCGGGCGCAACGGTCACCACGGTCTTCCGCGAGTTCGGCGAGTCCTCGGAGGAACTCACGCGACGCGCCGATGACGCGTTGCGTGAAGCCAAGAGTCGCGAGCGACGCGCGGTCTCGCAGCGGATCTGATCGACCCAACTGCGCGAACTCGGCTGGCCGTCTGCCCGGTCAGTCGTTGGTCGTTGGCGGGGTGTCGACCACAGTCGCGTGGTAGAGCACGCGGGCACCGGTAAAACCGCAGTTGTACTGGCGAATCTCGTCGATCTTCTCATGCATGCGGGGCGTCACCAGGTTCGTGAGGTCTGTGCCCTTCGCCGTGCACTTGCCGGCCGGGCGACTCGCCCGCCAGGTGCTGGTCTGGTCCTCTGGGCGAACGACGAAGCCGGGCATCCACGTGTCCGTCGTCAAGCCGATCAGATCGCCCTTCTTCACCTTCAGCGGCTTTGAAAGCACGAAGGAAGGCGTTCCGCCCAGGTAGTTCTTCAAGTTCAGGCGCTTGCTCTGCGCAACCAGCTTGTAGCGGTACTTGGTCGCACCCTTGCGCGGCGCGTGACGCAGGACCGAGATCTTCGCCGTCGGAGCTCCGCCGTAGGTGTTTGAGAAGTTCGTGTAGAAGTCGGACACCACGCGCGGAAGGTGCAGCGTGTAGGCCATCACCTTCCCGTCCCGCGGGACGCGTGAGACGTTGTTGCGACTGCCGACCTTCAGCTGGAAGACTGTCACGCGCGTGAGCACCACGCATGTGTCCTTGTTGTCGCAGGGCGGAGCGGTGAAAAGGCTGGTCGCACCTACTTCGCGCACCGCGCCGTAGGCGACGCCGCTCACTGCCGCCATCACAACGAGAGCGAGCGCGACGATCGCAGCTCGGCCGCGCGTGCCAATCAATCGTCGGACGCTCATTTGTAGCCCTTCGTCTTCTTCGGCGTATCGACCACGGTCGCGTGGTAGAGAATTCGCGCGCCGTTGTACGGGCAGCGGTACTGCTTGATCGCGCCGATCTTCTCGTGCATCCGCGCGGTCTTGAAGTTGGTGTAGTCGTCCTTGCCGATCACTCCGCACTTGCCCTTGGGCCGGCTCGCGATCCAGCTGCTGGCGGCGTCCTTGGCCTGCACGGAGAACGCCGGCAACCATGTGTCGGTGGTGATTCCGATCAAGTCGCCCTTCTTCACCGGCAGCGGCACGTCAAGCGCGAAGCTCGGCTTGCTCCCGAGGTACGAATTGAGCTTTACGACCGGGCTCTGGGCGATCAACTTGTAGCGATGCTTGGTTACGCCCTTGCGCGGTGCATAGCGAAGAATCGACAGTCGCGCCGTGGGATCGCCGGAGTAGTTCTCCTTGAAGTTGGCAACGAACTTCTTGGTCACCGTCGGGAGGCTCAAGGTGTACGCGATCACCTGTCCATCGCGCGGAACTCGCGAGATGTTCTTGGTCGGTCCGACCTTCGTCTGAATGGCCGTCACGCGGGTAACGATGCGACAGTTGTTGTCTTTGCAAGGAATCGTCGAAAAATCTGCCGTCGCGCCAACCTCGCGCACCGCCCCGTACGCGACCGCGGTAACGGAAAGCATCAACGCTAGTGCGACGAGCGGGAGGATCCACCTGCGTGGCCCTGTCAATTTGGTCAAGCCGAGCATGTTCGGGGATTAAATACGCAAATGCGGGCGGAAGTTGCGGTGATGAGAGCGATCTCGCACCCGGATCAGCAATTTTCATAGTTCGATTTTCGTAGAACTAGACTACCCGCCCATGTCTCCGGTGATCGAAGTTGAAGGCCTCGCGCGGCAGTTCAAGGGCCCGCAGGGGACGCCGCTGACGGCGGTCGCCGGGGTCGATCTCGACGTAGAAGAGGGCGAGGTTTACGGCTTTCTGGGACCCAACGGCGCCGGAAAGACGACACTGGTTCGCATGTTGGTGACGCTCCTCCGCCCGACCAGCGGTACGGCGCGGATCGCCGGCCACGACATCGTTCGCGAGCCCGGCAAGGTCCGCTCGGCGATCGGCGTGACGCTGCAAGAAGCCGCGCTGGACCCGCTGATGACTGGTTTTGAGCTACTCCAGCTGCAGGCGACACTGCACGGAATGCGAAAGGCGGCAGCTTCGGCCAAGGCCGACGAGCTGCTTGAGCGTGTAGATCTCGTCCGCGCCAAAGAAGCACGGCTCTCGACTTACTCCGGCGGCATGCGCCGCAGACTGGACCTTGCGATGTCGCTGATCCACGACCCGCAGGTGCTCTTTCTCGACGAGCCGACCACCGGGCTTGACCCAATCTCGAGAAAAGTGCTCTGGGATGAGGTCCGCGCGCTCAACGTCGCGGGCACGACGGTGTTCCTGACGACGCAGTACCTCGAAGAGGCCGACGCGCTGGCCGACCGCGTCGGGATCATCGCCGACGGCAAGCTCGTCGCCGAGGACACGCCGGCCAACCTCAAGGCAGATGTCGGGGCTTCTCGCCTGGAGGTCACCGTGCACGACGACGACCAGCGCGGCCGCGCAGGCGAGATCCTCGCGCGCCACGGAAAGCTGCTCGACCCGCGTCCCGGGATCAACTTCTGCCTGCAACTTGCGCCCGGCGAGACACGCCTTGCGCCTTATGTCCTGGAGCTTGACCAAGCGGGTGTCACCGTCGACCGCATCGACCTCGTCGAGCCCACACTCGACGACGTCTTCCTGCTGAAGACCGGCGCGCACATCGAGGCCGAGGACGCCGAACAGCTTTGAGCGCCTACCTGCGGATCATCTGGGCGATCGCCTCGCGCCAAGTTCGCCGCGTCGTGCGCCGCCCGCAGTCGCTCACACCGATATTCCTGGTGCCGACGATGTTCTTGGTCGTGACCTCCGGTGGCGCGGCCAGGGCGATCGACATTCCTGGATTCCCGGCGGTCGAGAGCTTCTTCCAGTTCGCTCTGGCCGGCGCGATCGTGCAGGCGACGATGCTGGGCGGGCTGATGACCGGCATCACGCTGGCGATGGACGTCGACAACGGATTCTTCGACCGCATGATCGTCGCGCCGATCCCGCGCTCTGCGCTGGTGATAGGCCGTGTGCTCGGCAGCGCGGCGATTGCGATCTTTCAGGCTTCGCTCTATCTCCTGCTGGGCGTGGCCTTCGGCGCGCCGATCGAAGGCGGCGTGCTGGCCGTGCTGCTTATTCTGGTGCTCGCCGCGCTCTCGAGCGCCTCGCTCGGCGGCCTTGCCGTCGCCCTCTCCCTGCGCGCGAACGCCCAATGGGTGCAGGGGATGTTTCCGCTGATCTTCGTGATCATCTTTCTCTCTTCGGCATTCTTCCCGCGCGAGCTGCTGACCGGCCCGGCTCGCAGCGTCGCCGACTACAACCCGATCAGCTATCTGGCCGAGGGCATCCGCGGTCCGATCATCGAAGGAGTCTCCGGCGGCGTCGAGCTGAAGGCTTTCGCGGTCGGATTCGGCCTTGCCGCGTTCACGGCGCTGATGGCGGTGTTCGCCCTGCGCGTCCGCCTCGGGAGCACGCGATGAGCGGCGCCGCCGAAAACCTGCGGTTGATCGGCGCGCTCTCGCGCCGCGGTCTCAACGAGATACTCCGCGTCCCAGGCGCCTCGATCCCCGGGGTGATCGCGCCGGCGATCTTCATGCTCGGCACCTACTCGGTCTTCGGCAGGCTCGCCCAGCTCCCGGGATTTGGCGCCAATGAGTATCTCGAGTGGATCCTTCCCGTCGGATTCATCCAGTCGGCGGCGTTCACAGGTGCCGCTACCGGCGTGAACCTCGCCCGCGACATCGAAAGCGGCTGGTTTGACCGCATGCTCCTGGCGCCGGCGCCGCGCTGGGTCGTGCTCGGCGGATTGATCGGCTCGGCCGTCATGCGCGTGATGATCCCGGCGACGCTGCTTGTGCTGATCGGGCTTGCCGTCGGACTCACCTGGCCCGGCGTCCCTGGGTTTGTCGTCTCGCTGATCGGCGCGGCTGGGCTTGCGACGGTGATGGCATTCTGGAGCTGCGGTCTGGCGATGAAGTTCCGCTCGCAGGACGCCGCCCCGCTGATGCAATCTTCCGGCTTCATGTTGATGCAGCTATCCGCGGTCTACGCCCCGATCGCCCTGCTGGCGCCGTGGCTGCAGCACATCGCCCGCCTGAACCCGTTCACCTATGTGCTCGACGCCGTGCGTGCGCCGTACATCGATTCGATCAGCTGGCACACGCTCTGGCCAGCCTTGCTGGCCCTGATCGGGATGATCGCCGCAGCCTCATGGTTCGCCGCTTGGCGAATCGGCCGGATGAACGAGGTCTAGCGAGCGCCGCGTGTGGCGCTACTTGTAGCGATAGGTGATCCGACCGCGGGTCAGATCGTACGGCGAGAGCTCGATCTTGATGCGGTCACCGGGAAGGATCCTGATGTAGTGGCGGCGCATCTTTCCTGAGATGTGTCCGAGGACCTCGTGGTCGTTCTCAAGCTTGACCCGAAACATCGTGTTGGGCAAGGCCTCAAGGATCTCGCCCTCCATCTCAATTTTTTCTTCTTTGCCCATCTGGCGACGAAGGATACGCGATCGGCCCGAAGGCACCGCTTCAGCGCAGCAGTTCTGCAACCTCTGACAGTCCGGAGAAGTCGGGTTCCGCCGGGACCCACGGGAGCTTTAGCGGGTCGTTCGCGTAGCGCGGGACAACGTGCATGTGGAAGTGGAAAACCGTCTGCCAGGCGTCAGCGCCGCACGAATTGAGCAAGTTCACGCCGTCGCAGCCGAGCGCCCCCGGCATCCGCTTGGCGATCGACTGCGCCATCCGCGAGACGTGCGCAAGGTCGTCTGGATCGATCTCGAGAAGATTGTCCGAGTGCACGCGCGGGATCACCAACGTATGGCCGCGAGTGGCCGGCGCGATATCGAGAAACGCGATCGCGCGTTCGTCGGCCTCAATCACTTCCGCCGGCCCCGTGCGCGAGGCGATCGAGCAGAAGATGCAGTCTGGTTTGGTGCTCACGCGCCCCAGCCTATAGCGCGGCGCGCGCCAGGGCAATCGCCTCGTCGGCCGTGCCGACCTCACCGGCGTACTGCGCCTCGGCGATCTCGGCGAGCAGCTCTCCGAGCCTGGGACCGGGCTCGATCCCGAGCGCGCCGGCGAGCTCGTCCCCGCGGATCAGCGGCTTCAGCGGGTTGGCGCGGTTGTCGAGCGCTGCGTCCGTGATCTCGATCGCTAGTTCGATGTGCGGCGGGATTGCCTGTTCGTGCTTGCGGCCGCGGGTGGCGAGGCGATCTGCGACCGAGAGCACGCCGACCTCAACCTCCACCGGCGCGCTCTTGACCAAATACTCGTGCACGCGCCGGCGCGAGAGCGGCTGCTCGCGCACGAGGAATCCAAGCCGCATGTGATGGCGCGTGAGCCCCGCGACGTATCCCGCAAATCGCTCGCTCGTGTGCAGTCGTCCGCAGATGCTGCGAACCAGCTTCGCACCCTCTATGTCGTGCCCGGGAAAGCCGCGTCGCCCGTCGCCAAAGTCGGTCTCGGTGAGCGGCTTGGCGATGTCGTGCAGCAGCGCGCCCCAGCGCAGGCCGCCGGCGCGCGTAAGTTCATCCGCCAGATCGCCGGCCATCAGCTCTCGCAGCGCCGGCGCGTGGTCGGCAAAGAGCTCGTAGCCCGAATCTTCAAGCTCGATCACGCGCTCGAGCACTTCAAGCGTGTGGTCGTAGACGTCCTTGTGGTGATAAACGGTCTGCTCAAGCCCTTGGAGCGCCTTCAGCTCGGGCAGCACGACCTGCGTGAGTCCCAGCTCATCGAGTAGCGCCAGGCCTCGCAGAGCGGCCGGCGAGCCCACAAGTGCGCGAAGCTCGGCGAAGACCCTTTCGGCGGCCGGCTTGGCAAGCAGCGAGGCGCTTTCGCGTGTCGCTCGCGCGGTCGCCGCGTCGATCTCAAACTCGAGCGTTGCGGCCAGCCGTGGCAGGCGTAGCGGTCGCAGCGGGTCGTCGGTGTAGGCATGCTCCGAGACAAGCCTGAAGCGCCGCTCGGCCAGGTCCCCCATGCCCCCGCTCGGATCTGTCAGCTCAAGCGAATCCGACGCCAGTGCCATCGCGTTGACCGTGAAGTCCCGCAGCAAGAGGTCCTGCTCGATCGATTCGCCGCGCAGCCCCGTGATGTCAACTTGGACTCCGTCCGCCGTGCTTACCCGCCAGGTGCCGAAGCGATCCGAGAGCGAAAAGATGTCTCCGCCCATCGCGGTGTGCACGGCCTGCGCGGCGCGGCGCGGGTCGCCGGAGACAGCAAGATCGACGTCCTCGACGGGGAGGCCGAGCAGTAAGTCGCGTACGGCCCCACCTACGAGCCAAGCGCCCGCACCCCCCGCGGGCAGTGCGGAGCGCACCCGGCTGAGCGATTCGCTGGCCGACGCCAGCGCGGCGATATCGGCCTGCGCGCCCACGTTGCTCGCCTCAGGTGCCGCGCCCGTAGTCGCGCACGGTGCGCGAAGTCAGGCCGCAGGTGACTTCGTAGTTGATCGTCTGCGCGCGCCGAGCGACCTCCTCGGTTGAGATCTCTTCGCCGCCGTCGACGCCGATCAAGGTGACCGGCGCCCCGACGTCGATCGTGCTCTGCTTCCCAAGCTCAACCATCACGCTGTCCATGCTCACGGTGCCGCGCTGCGGGTAGCGCTGCCCAGCTATCAACACGTCGCAGTTGTTGGAGAGAATTCTCCGCCAGCCGTCGCCGTAACCGATCGGGATCGTCGCTATCCGCGTGTCCGACGGCGCGACGAAGCGTCGTCCGTATCCGACCGAATCGCCCCGAGCCACCGCGCGCACCGAGGCGACGTACGAGCGCACACTGAGCGCAGGGGCAAGTCCGATGGCCCGGGCGTCGCCGCCAAACGGGTCAAGGCCGTAGACCGCGATCCCGGCGCGCGCGAAGTCGAAATGGCTTTCGGGTTCGCGCAGGAGCGCCGCGCTGTTTGCGGCATGAGCAAGCAGTTCCGGCTTGCGCGCGCGGGCCGCGTCGACGAACTCGCGGAACTTCGCCAGTTGCTTCGGGAAGTAGTCGTCGCCGTGCTCGTCGGCAGTCGCGAAATGTGTCCAGACGGCGATTGCATCCACGCCGGAGGTCTCGGAGGCGGCCTCGATCGCGGCCAAAGCCTCGTCCGCCTCGCGCGCACCGAAGCGCCCCATGCCGGTGTCGAGCTTGACGTGAACTCGGACCTCGCGTCCAAGCATCTCGCCAGCGCGGGCGATCGCCTCGACCTGGGCCGGCGACCAAGCTGTCAGCTCCGCGCCGGTTTCTACGGCCGCGGGCAAGTCCGGTTCTGCGAGTGGAGCAAGCACGATCAGCGGCACCCCGAGTCCGAGGCCGGCCACCCGCGAAGCCTCCTCGACGGTCACAACGGCCAGCCGCGTCGCGCCGCCTGCGACCGCCGCGCGCGCGGTCTGCTCGATGCCGTGGCCGTAGCCGTCAGCCTTCACGACCGCGCACAGCTCGGCGCCGCCGGTCAGCCGCGAGCTCAGGAGCTCGACATTGTGCTCAATCGCGGCGAGGTCGATATGCGCAACCGCGCGCCGCATCGTGATCTGTTCCGCGTCCGAAGTGGTCACGCCGAGAACACTACGAGAGCACCGCCGGCAGCAGCGAAATCACGTCGCTGGCGATCATGTGATCGGCACCGCGCCGCTCGGATGCCTCACGGCCGGCCAGCGCGTGCGCGTACACAGCAGCAGCGGCCGCCTCGCGTGCCCCCAGGCCCTTCGCCATATACGCGCCGGCGACACCCGAGAGCACGTCGCCCGTGCCCGCGGTCGCAAGGCCCGGGGCCTTCAAGGTGTTGATCAGCGGCGCGTCCCCGGGTGCGGCGACGATCGTGTCCGAGCCCTTGAGCACTACGACAGCGCCGCTCTCCTCGGCCGCGCGCTGGGCGTGGGCCAGGCGCGCACCCTCGACGTCGTCGCTTGAGACGTCCAGCAGCCGTGCGAGCTCTCCGGCGTGCGGCGTGATCACCAGCGGCGCGGCGCGGCGAAGGCTGCCGATCTGGCCGGAGAACGGAAACAGTCCGTCGGCGTCCAGCAGCGCAGGCTTGTCGCTCTTTTCAAGCAGATCCGCGACGAGCTTTCCTGTACTCGGATCGCGTCCGATCCCGGGACCTACGACCAGCGCATCGCAGCGCTCGGTCCGCCCGATCAGCGTGCCGAGCGCGGCATCCGTGATCGCGCCGGCTTCGTCGGGCAGCGGAACCGACATCACCTCCAGCAGTCGCTGCTCGAACACGAGGTTGAGGCTGGCGGGCACGAAGACGGTCACATAGCCGGCACCCGTGCGCTGCGCCGCCATCGCGGCCATGCACGGCGCGCCGGTGAGCCCCGTTGATCCACCGACCAGGCCAAGCACACCAGATGTGAACTTGCTGCTCGCGTCGTCGCGTTTCGGCGCGAGCTTCATCACCCGCGGCCCGATCGTCCCGGCCGCAGGGCGCACGCCGGACGCTGAGAAGGCCTCCGCGGGGATGCCGATGTCGGCGACCCGCACCTCCCCGCAGTGGAAGACACCCGGGGCGACGAACTGACCGACCTTCGGCGCGTGCAGACTGATCGTCAGCTCTGCGAAGACCGCGTCGCCGGCGACTTCACCGGTCGACGCGTCGACGCCGGTGGGATTGTCGACGGCGATCACGCGGGCCGCGGACGAGCGGCGGTTGATCGCCGTCACCGCCTCGCCGATCACGCCGGTCGGCGCGCCGCTCGCGCCAGTTCCAAGCATCGCGTCGACGATCACGCCCGCCTGGGCCACCAACCCGGCGTCGAAGGCGTGTGGCGCGTCGCCCGGGAGTCGCTGAAGATTCGCCGCGGCGTCCGGCGAGAGATCCGCCGGATCGGCCAGCAGCATCACGATCACCTTCTTCTCGCCCAGTCGATCGCGGTTCTCACGCAGCAGGCGCGCGGCCACGAGGCCATCTCCGCCGTTGTTGCCCTTGCCGCAGACGATCAAAATCGGACCTTCGGGAGCGGGTTCCAGCGCCGCCCGGGCGATCGCCTGTCCGGCGAGCTCCATCAGCTCGAGCGACGGGATCTTCTCCTGCTCGATCGCCCAGGAGTCGGCCGCGCGCATCCCGGCGGCGTCGTGCAGCGGCTCGGCCCAGCGCGGAATCTGACTCGCCGGCATCAAGCGGCAGCCGCCTTTACCGCCACCGCGACCGCGCCGGCAGTGAGATTGCTGTGCGTCAGGGAAAGGTGGATCTCAGCCCCCTGGCGCTCGGCCTCCTCGGCCGCCCGCCCGGCCAGTCGCACGCGCGGCGCGGCACCGGTGGCCACCACTTCGACGTCTTTGAACGCCCAGTTCGTCAGGCCAAGCGCCTTGGCGACCGACTCCTTGGCGCAAAAGCGCGCGGCAAAGTGCTGCGCCGGATTCTTGTGGCGCTCGGCGTAAGCGCGCTCTTCGGCGGTAAAAACGCGCTCAGCGAGCCGCGGGCGACGCTGGAGCGCCTCCCCCATCCGAGCAATCTCAAGCAGGTCAATCCCCACACCGATCATCCAACCAGCCTAAATGCCCGAGGCGTCGGACCCAAACCCCCGCAATTTCCGTCCAACCTTTGGCACCGGGTGCCAGAGGTTGTATGCAAATTGCGGGTTTTCTGGGGTGTTATTCGACCGTGACGGTCTTTGCCAGGTTGCGTGGCTGGTCCACGTTCAGGCCGCGGCGGGTGGCGATGTGGTACGCGAGCAACTGCAGTGGGACGACCGCCAGTAGCGGCTGGAGCAGCCAGTGCGTGCGCGGTACGTAGAGCACCTCGTCGGTGAACTCGTGGACGTTCTGGTTGCCTTCGGTGGCGACGGCGATCGCATAGGCCTTGCGAGCGCGCACCTCGGCGATGTTCGACGCGACCTTGTCGTAGACCGGCGAATCCGTCGCGATGCACACCACCGGTGTGCGCTCATCAAGTAGCGCGATCGGGCCGTGCTTCATTTCACCGGCCGCGTAGGCGTCGGTCGGTATGTATGAGACTTCCTTCAGCTTGAGTGCGCCCTCAAGTGCGACGCCCAAGCCGACGTGCCGGCCGAGGTACAAGAAGAACTCCGCATCGGACCAATGCTCGGCGATCTTGGCGGCGCGCTCATCGTCGCCGGGGATCATCTCCTGCAGGTAGTGCGGGATCCTTCGCAGCTCGCCGATCAGCTCACGCCGCTCGTCGACCGAGAGCTCGCCCTTGAGCTCGCCGAGCTTCAGCGCGATCAAGTACATCGCGGCGACCTGCGAGACGAATGTCTTGGTCGCGGCGACGCCGATCTCGAGTCCGGCGCGCGTGAAGAGCACGGCATCCGAGTCGCGTGTCGCGCGCGAGCCCATGATGTTGGTCACGGCCACGACCTTCGCGCCGGCCTCGCGGGCCATGCGCATCGCAGCCAGCGTGTCGGCGGTCTCGCCGGACTGGGTGATGCCGATCACGACGTCGTTCTCGCGCAGCACCGGGTCGCGGTAGCGGTACTCAGAAGCGACATCCATCTCGACCGGCACGCGCGCCCAGCTCTCGATCACGTAGCGACCAATCAGGCCGGCGTGGTAGCTGGTGCCGCAGGCGACGATCACGATGCGGTCGGCATTGGCGAGATCCTCGTCGGAGAGAAAGTCCGGCCCAAGGTCGACGTGGTCATCGTGGATCACGCGGTCGGCGATCGTCTCGGCGACGGCGTCGGGCTGCTCGTAGATCTCCTTGAGCATGAAGGTGTCAAAGCCGCCCTTCTCGGCGGCCTCTTCGTCCCACGTGACCTCCTCGGTCTCGCGCTGCACGGGCTCGCCGGCCGCGGTGAAGAACTCCGTACCGCTGGCCCGAATGGCGACGATCTCGTCGTCCTCGACCATCTGCGTGACACGGGTCTCGTTGAGGAAGGCGGGGATCGCCGATGCGACAAACGCCTCTCCTTCGCCAAGGCCGATCACCAGCGGGCACTCACGACGCGCGGCAACCATCAAGTCAGGCTCGTCGGCCGAGACGGCGACGAAGGCGTAGTGGCCGCGAAGGTCGTTGAAGGCCAGTCGAACCGCTTCTACGAGGTCACCGTCGTAATGGTCGGCAACAAGGTGCGCGACCACCTCGGCATCAGTGTCCGAAGAGAAACGATCGCCGCGCGCGGTGAAGCGCTCGCGCAGCTCCGCCCAGTTCTCGACGATGCCGTTGAGCACGATCTGCACACGGCCGGTCGGGTCGTAGTGCGGGTGCGCGTTTTCTTCGGTCACCTCACCGTGGGTCGCCCAACGCGTATGGCCGATGCCGGTCAGCGCCTCCGACTGCCCGCTCCAGGTGCGACCGTCGATCGCCTCCTTGAGGTTGTCGAGATTGCCGACGGCGCGAATCGACTGGACGCCCGAGGGGCGCACGAGGGCGATGCCCGCAGAGTCGTATCCGCGGTACTCAAGTTTTCGCAGACCACCGACGAGCAGGTCACGCGCCGGCCGCTCGCCGACGTATCCGACTATTCCGCACATTGACCTGAGAGTACGAAGCGCCCGGCGCGATCAGTCCGCAGGTGCAAGTTCGCTGCGAATCAGCGCAACCAGCCGGTCGCAGACGTCCTCTGCTTCGGCCTCGCTAGGTGCCTCGACCATCACGCGCACCAGCGGCTCCGTGCCCGACGCGCGCACAAGCACCCGGCCCCGACCGTCCAGATCGCCGTTGGCGGCGTCCACGGCATTCCAAACGACATCGGCCGACTCGATCGCGTCGCGATCGGCAACCCGCACGTTCACGAGCCTCTGGGGAAGCTTCTGCATCGGGATCACGTCGGCGAGCGTCTTCCCTGACGCCTGCAGCGCCTCGAGCGTGAGCAACGCGCTCGCGGTGCCATCGCCGGACGGGACGAATCCGCGATCGATCACGTGACCGGACTGCTCGCCGCCGAGCGCCCAATCTTTCTCGATCAACGCTTCAAGTACATACCGGTCGCCGACCGGAGTCACCTCGACGTTGATGCCGGCGTCGCGCATCGCGTTGTGAAATCCGTAGTTCGTCATCACCGTGACGGCCACCCCGTCTCCGGGCAGACGCCCCGCGTCGCGCAGATGCAAGGCGGCGAGCGCGATCAACTCGTCGCCGTCGACGATCCGACCGTCCGAGTCCACGGCAAGCACGCGATCGGCGTCGCCGTCAAAGGCGAAGCCGGCGTCGTAGTCACCGGCGGCGACCGCGGCGGCCAGTGCGTCGATGTGCGTTGAGCCGCAGTCCTGATTGATATTGCGTCCGTCGGGCGAATCCGCAAGCACGGTCACATCTGCGCCAAGCTCGCGCATAACGCGCGGCGCCGCGCGATACGCGGCGCCGTTGGCGGTGTCGAGCAGGATCCGGCGGCCAGCAAGCTCCAAGGCGTCGAAGCGCTCGAGAAGCGCGCGCACGTAGTCGTCCTCGGCGCCGTGCAGCTCGCTCACCGATCCGGCTTCTGCTTGGGGCGCGGGCGGCCGGTCGATCAGCCGCTCGATCCGTGCCTCGACCTCATCTGAGAGCTTCAGGCCGCCAGGGCCAAAGAATTTGATCCCGTTGTCTGCATACGGGTTGTGCGAAGCGCTGACAACCGCGACCAACTCAAAACCGAGCCGGTCGATCAGCACCGCGGCAGCCGGCGTAGGCAACACCCCGGCGAGCTTCACCGAAGCGCCGGCAGACGCAGCTCCGCGCGCGAGCGCCCGCTCGATCCGCGGACCCGATTCGCGCGTGTCGCGGATAATCGCCATCCGCGTGCCCACGCCGCCGAGCTCGGTGACCGCCGCCGAGCCCAGCCGCTCGACCAACTCGTCGGTCAGCAGACCAGCGGCGTCGCCGCGGATGCCGTCGGTTCCGAAGTACTTGCGCATTGCAGCGCTTGGTCGCCAGCGAGAAACGCTTTAGCGCTTGCTGAACTGCGGGCGCTTGCGGGCCTTCTTGAGGCCGGCCTTCTTGCGCTCCTTGACACGCGCGTCACGTGTCAGGAAGCCCGCGCGCTTGAGTTCGCCGCGGAGGTTTTCGTCGGCTTCAAGCAGTGCGCGGGCGATGCCGTGGCGCACGGCCCCGGCCTGCGCGGCCACACCGCCGCCGTGAACACGGGCGATGACGTCGACCTTGTCGGTGCTGCCGACCTTCTCCAGGGACTCCCTGGCGGTCATCTGCAAGGTCGGGCGCGGGAAGTATTCGTTGAGCTCGCGGCCGTTGACGGTGATGTTGCCGCTGCCGGGCTTGAGGATCACGCGGGCGACCGCGGTTTTGCGCTTGCCGGTCGCGGTGTAACGGGCGTCGGCAGCCAGCGCCAGCACCGGTGCCGGGACTGGAGCGGCCTCGGTCTGGGGCGCTTCTTCGTTGACTGCCTGCGTGGTCTCGTCGCTCACTGCTTCAAACTCTTTCTGCTGTTAGGACTGCGGCTCAAGGACGCGGGGGTTCTGAGCCTTGTGGGGGTGCTCGGCGCCGGCGTAGATCTTCAGCTTGCGAAGCTGGGCGCGGCCGAGGCGAGTGCGCGGAATCATGCCCTTGACCGCCGAGCGGATGACTTCTTCTGGACGACGCTCGAGCTGCTCCTCGAGGGTGCGGCTGCGCAGCCCGCCGGGGTAGCCGGTGTGGCGGTAGTAGACCTTTTCGGTCAGCTTGTTGCCCGTGACGGTGATCTTCTCTGCGTTGATCACGACCACGAAATCGCCGGTGTCGATGTGCGGGGTGTACTCGGGCTTGCGCTTACCGCGCAGTGCGTCTGCGATCTGCGTGGCGAGGCGGCCGAGGGTCTGCCCTTCGGCGTCAACAACGACCCACTCTCGATTGCGGGTCTCAGGCGTGGCTACGTATGTCTTTGACATTTGGTCTCGGTCTCTTCGAAAGGCTGCGTCTGTCCAGCAGGACTGGGCGCTCTGGCCCTGGTTGGCGGCGTTGGCCGCCAAAAATGGACTCACACGGCAGGCGATTAGGCCCGCCGTGCGGTCGAAGAAGAATAGACGGTCCCGATTCGCTCTTGAAGCTCAGCCCGCGGTGCGCCCGGCGAGCATTTCGGCCAACTGTTCGAGCGACCGGCGGATATCGCGTTCAAACGCGCGCTGCGCGGTGACCCTGAGGGCCAAGGCGCTGAGGCGACCACTCGGTTCGCGGGTCGCGTGAATGCGCACACGCGTACCTGCGCCTTCGGGGATCAGCTCCACGGTGACGCATGAGCGGCATTCGATTGGGACCAGGCGCGGATGTTCCTGGGTGTTCCAGGTGAGCCGACGGGCAGGCTCGTGTACGACAACCTGCTCGATCTTGTCGTCAAAGGAGAGCCATCGCGCGCGGCAGTTGGAATCGTCTACGACCATCCACACCTGCTCACAGCGCGCCTCCACATAGCGCTCGCCGGAGATCTCGATCATTTCGTGCCCACGTACTGCAGGTTAGAGCCGCCGTCCGCCGCCGCATCCGTACATCTGTATGAAAACTGCGCACCGCCGGTGCGCAGATAAGACGCGCGCTCAGGCGGTTGCCGCAGTCGATTCGCCGCGCTTTACGCGGTACATCGACTCGTCGGCGCGGGCAAGAATGCTCATCGCATCGTCGTCTGACGGGACGTACTCGGCGACACCGATGCTCAGCCCGACGTGGTCCGTCAGGCCGTTGGTGACCTGGTCGATCAGCTGACGGCGGATCGTCATCAGCTCGTTGACGCCGGTCTCCGGGCAGATGATCGCGAATTCATCGCCGCCGATTCGCGCGACGAGGTCGGTATCGCGCATGCGGCCGTCGAGCGCCTGCGCGACATCTCGCAGCACGCGATCTCCTGCGGCATGACCCTTCACGTCGTTGACCTGCTTGAAGCCATCAAGGTCCATCACCATCAGACCAAGCGAGCGGCCATACCGCGCAGCGCGGCGCCATTCAAGATCGAGCCGGCGGTCGAACGCCTTGCGGTTGGATATGCCGGTCAGCTCGTCGACCATGGCTTCCTGCTCGGCCGAGCGACGGCGGTGCCGTTCTCGCAGATAGAGCGCGAGTCCTGCCAGCGCGACGATCGCAAGCGCACCGAGCGCCCAGAAGATCCAGTCGGGAACTTCGCTGATGATGCGTGTGACGACAAGGCTCGCTGCAACGCCGTTCTCCGCGTTCTGGCGGATCTGGTCGCTCGCGCGGCCTGCGGCGTCCCCGGCCGCGGAGCCAAGACCCGAAGGCGCGCCGCTTGCTTGATCGCCGGTTAGCTGCCCGAGCACATCCTGCTCGCCCGCGCCAAGCTCGGAACCAACGCCGGATCCTCGTGAAGCAGGCTCATCCTCGGTGATCGTTCCGTCCGCGGTCGGCGCCGGACCGTCCGAAGTTTCCTGCGGCGGGGTCCCTTCGCCTGTCGGCGGGGCCGGATTCGCTCCGTCGCCTGCGGGCCCATCACTGCCGTCGGTGACTGGACCGGTGGCGCCAGTTTCGCCAGTGGCGCCTGTTTCTCCACTCGAGCCGGGCTCATCAACCGGGTCGGACGGCGGATCGGAAGGCTCCTCGGCGGGCACGGGATCAGGCTCAGTCGCCTCATCGGCAG
>CAZRAA010000004.1:38436-61972 GCA_964597975.1 uncultured Thermoleophilaceae bacterium
GCCGGCTGCTGGGCGGCGGGCGGGCTCACGGGGGGCTCGACGCCGTCGCCGTCGGCGGCCAGGGCAGGGACCGCCGCACATGCCACGAGCACGAGGCAGAAGATCAAGAATGTCGCGAAATTTGTGCGATGACTGCGGATCATCGTTTTGAACCCCCTGGGCACCAATTTCGGACGGGGCCACCCGTTGAGTGCCAGGCCTTGTGTTCCGAGGCGCATCCCTCAAACATTCCACGCGCTCTGCAAGTTGCGGAGGCTTGGCGAGAGGACGCCCTTGCGATTCGTATCGGAAGGCCCGGCGAGCGCTTTAGGCGCTACCCCCCAGTATCGGGCCGATTGCTCAGATTTTCCATTTTTGACCGAACAGGCGTCCACGAAGCTGCGACATCGAGGGGGTTTTGATGCGTCCGGGCTCGCCCGTGGTGGCGAGGCAGTCCATCTAGTCTCGGCGTCACCCAACGAGGAGGATTCACCGATGGACCTGGTCAAGGTCGAAGACCGCGGCGCCGTGAGGCACATCGTGCTGGCGCGTGCTGACAAGCGAAACGCCTTCAATTCCGATCTCGTCGACACGACCGGCGCCGCCTTGCGCGCGGCCGCCGACGACATCAGCGTGCGGGTCGTCGTGATCCGCGGGGAAGGTGCCGTGTTCTCCGCCGGCATGGACGTCAAGGAGCTCGCCTCACTCGCTGGCTCGCCCGAGCGGCTGCGTGAGTTTCGCCGTCGCGCACTCGAGGCCTGGAACCTCGCCGAGGAGATGACCAAGCCGGTGATCGCCGAGATTCACGGCGCGTGCATGGGCGGCGCGATGGAGCTGGCGCTGGCCTGCGACCTGCGCGTGATGACCGAGGACGCCCGCTTGAGCATCCCCGAGGTTCGGCTGGGGCTCGTGCCCGACGTCGGCGGCTCGTCGAGGCTGCCGTCGGTGGTCGGTCTTGGCATCGCGAAGGAGCTGATCCTCACCGGGCGCGAGTTCGATGGCGAAGAGGCCTACAGAATCGGCCTCGCCAATCGCGCGGTCCCGGCAGAGCAGCTCCAATCGGCGACAGGAGAAATCGTCAACGACCTGCTTGCCGGCCTCCCGACACCAGTAGGACTTGCCAAGCGCCTGCTCGACGCGGCTGCCAAGCCCGCGCTGGCGGCGACTCTCGAGATGGAAGTGATGGCGCAAGAAGTTTCTGTCGCCGCACTGGCAGCGGCAATGCGCGAATCCAGTGAGGATCAGACCCAGGCAGGCAGTTAGCCGCACCGCCAAGGTCTCAAGGCGAGCGTTGTACGTCGGTACAAGCGCGAAAGTCCTCCGCGGACTTACGATGGAAACATCGACTCGCTGCAACAGATCAGCGCGCCAGGAGGCGCGATCGACCACTACAACACGGTTCCGGGGTATTTCGACGAGGCATTCGCCGATGACGGTGCCACGCGGCCCGAGTACGCCGGGATCCTCGCCGAGCTCGGTCGGCTCGATCTGGGCGAGCTGAGGTCGGCAGCGCAAGCCGAAGTCGATCGCCACGGCGTCGCGTTCACCACCGCCAGTGGAACTCTGCCATTCGTCGTCGACCCTGTTCCGCGGGTTCTCGGAGCCTCCGAATGGAAGCTGATCGCCGCCGCCGTCACCCAGCGCGTCAAGGCACTCAATCTGTTTGTTGCCGACGTCTACGGCGATCAACGCATAGTCGAAGCCGGCGTCGTTCCCAGCGCGGCGATCGAGACGGCCGAATACTTTGAGCCGGATTTGGTGGGCACCTCGCCGCCGGCCGCGATCTTCGCCAACGTCGCCGGACTCGATCTGGTGCGCGGTGCCGACGGCTCGTTCAGCGTGCTCGAGGACAACGTGCGCTCGCCCTCTGGGATCGCCTTCGCTCTGGCCGCGAGGCAAATGAGCGACGCGGTGCTGCCGTTCACCGGCGGGCGCCAGAAGCTCAAGGTCGATGGCGGAGTCTTCGATTCGCTCTCGGCCGCGCTGCACGCCGCTGCACCTGAGGCCGCATCTGGCGAACCCTCGATCGCGCTGATTTCCGACGGACCGACGAGCGCCGCCTGGTACGAGCACCGGATGGTCGCCGAAGCTCTGGACATCTACCTCTTTACGCTCGACCAGCTCGAAAACCACGGCGGCGACATCTACGGACGCGACGACGACGGACTGCTCAAGCCGGTCGACGTGATCTACCGGCGAACCGACCTTGATCGCCTACGCCTGCCCAGCGGTGCGCTCTCGCGCTTTGGCGACCTGATGCTCGAGCCGATCCAGCGCGGCACGGTCGCCTGCGTGAACGCCTTCGGATCGGGCATCGCCGATGACAAGTTGATTCAGGCGTACGTCGAGGCGATGATCGATTTCTACCTCGGCGAGCAGCCGCTGCTCGCGTCCGTCAAGACGTACGACCCGGCGAACCCGGAGACGCGCGAGCGAATCGACGCCGACGCGGATTCGCTCGTCTTCAAACCACGCGGTGGCCTGGGCGGCAAAGGTGTGACGATCGGCCGCGTGGCCAGCGCCGATGAACTCTCCGTCGCCCGCGCCGAACTTGCCGACAGCCCCGAGGCGTGGGTTGTGCAAGAGACGGTTGCGCTCTCGACTCACCCCACCGTGATCGGCGACCGGCTCGAGCCCCGGCACGTCGACCTGCGGCCTTACTGCGTGCACCTGGGCGAGACTGTGGAGATGGTCGAAGCGTGCCTTACCCGAGTTGCGCTCGAGCGCGGCGGACTGATCGTCAACAGCTCGCAGAATGGCGGCGCAAAAGACACCTGGGTGACCGCCGCATGAGCAGTGCGCCCAGGCCGGTGATCGGCGTCTCGAGCTCCGAGATCCGCGTCCCCGAGCATCTCAAGCAGATCCCCAAGGGCGAGCCTCCCCACCGCGAGATCTGCCTCGGCATCCCCTACCTCAACTCCGTGCAACAGGTCGGCGGCGTGCCGCTGATCGTCGCGCCGATGCACCAGGACACGATCGACACAGTGCTTGATTCAGTCGACGCGTTGGTGCTCTCGGGCGGGCCGGACCTTGACCCTTCGACGTACGGACAGCCCCCGCACGAGAAGCTCGGGCCGACCGAGCTTGCGACCGACAGCTTTGAGATCGCGCTGGCCAGGGAAGCCGATGCGCGCGGGATGCCGATCCTTGCGATCTGCCGCGGCATGCAGGTGCTGAACGTGGCGCGCGGCGGCACTTTGCACCAGCACATTCCCGACGTCTTCGGAGAGACCGCTCTCGCACACCGGCAGAGCGAGCTCGGGCACCACACGAGCCACGAGGTGAAGATCGAACCGGGGACGCTGCTGCGCCGCACGATTGGGTTCGACCGCGCCGACGTCAACTCGTTCCACCATCAGAGCGTCGAGCAGATCGGCAACGGACTGCGAGCGAACGCATACTCGCCCGAGGGAATCGTCGAGGGAATCGAAGCGATCGACCGCGAGTTCGTCCTGGGCGTCCAGTGGCACGCCGAAAGCCTGACCAACCACATCGAGCACGAGTCGCTCTTCACTGCGCTCGTGGAAGCCGCCAGGCGCTCAGGTGGCACAACGGAATCTCAGACCAGGAGGATCAAAGCCGTATGACCACCCCAGCCCCGCAGGTCGCCAGCGAGCCCAAATGGGCCGCCTGGGGAGGCGGATCCCACCCCGACTGGACGGTGGGCATCGAGGAAGAGGTGATGCTGCTCAACACGCAGGATCTCACCCTCGCGCAGAGCATCGACTACGTGCTGCGTACGGTCTCCCCCGCTCTCGCCGAGCGGCTGACGGCCGAAACCCACGGCTCAGCCGTTGAGCTTGCGACCGGAGTCAACACCAAAGTCAGCGAAGCCGTCAACGACCTCCACGACGTTCGTGAGCGACTCAAGCGCGAGCTCGAACCGCTGGCGCTCAAGGTGGCAAGCTCGGGCACCCACCCGCAGGCGGTCTGGTACCAGACGGTGATCTCCAGCGGCGAGCGCTACCAGGGCCTCTACGGCTCGATGCGCGAGCTCGCGCGGCGCGAGCCGACCTTCGCGACGCACGTTCATGTCGGGGTTGGTGACCGCGAGGCGGCGATCAATCTCTACAACCGCATGCGCGCGCACGTGCCGTTGCTGTTGGCGCTCTCTGCCAACTCGCCGTACTGGCAGGGACGCGACACCGGACTCGCCTCGGCGCGCACGCCGCTCTTCCAGGCCTTCCCGCGTGTCGGAATCCCGCTCAAGTTCGACGATTACGCGGCGTACGTCGAAACGGTCGATCTGCTGATTCGAGCCGACTGCTTCCCCGAGCCAACCTACCTCTGGTGGGATGTGCGGCCGCAGCCGCGCTTTGGCACAGTCGAGATCCGCACGATGGACGTCCAGATCGACTCCGAGACGACGGCGGCACTCGTCGCACTGGTGCAGTCGGTCGCCAAGCTCGAGGTCGAAGAGGGCTGGTACTCAGAGCGCCAACTCTCGGTCCAGGAGGCGCTCAACGAGAACCGCTTCCTCGCCGCCCGCGACGGCTTCGACGCCGAGCTGATCGACGCAGACACGTCCGAGCGGATTCCGATCGCCCGGTTGCTGCCGAAATTGATCGACGCCGCACGGCCGCACGCGCAGGAACTTGGCTGCGAAAACGAGCTCGAGCTGTTGATCGACCCGGCGTTTCGCACCGGCGCGCAGCGCCAGCGTGAGATCGTGCGCTCAGGCGCCAGCTTGACTGAGCTGGTGGGGACGCTCGCCCAGCAGTTCGCCTGATCAGACAGGCGCGCCTGATAGAAGGTGCATCCGTGGACAGCGCAGCGACACCTTTCGAAGGCCAGATCGGACTGACTTCGCCAAGCCGGCGCGTGACGATCGGCATGTCGAGCTCGGAGTTCCGCCCGGCCGCGACCGACCGGCTGGTGCCGCAGGGCGACCCGGCGCGCGAGGACTTCGTGATCAGCGTCGAGTACCTGCGCGGGATTCTGCTCTCAGGCGGGATGCCACTGGTGATCCCCCCGATCATGCCGGGAGCGATCGACCAGGTGCTCGACAAGATCGACGCGCTGTTTGTCTCGGGCGGACCAGATATCGACCCGTCGCTTTACCACCGCGAGCGCAGCGAGCACGTAGGTCCCACCAACCTGATGACCGACACGTTTCAGCTCGGGCTGATCCGCGAGGCCGACATCCGCGGCATTCCGATTCTCACCGTATGCCGCGGCACCCAGCTGATGAACGTCTCCCGTGGCGGGACGCTCTACCAACACATCCCAGAGGACTTCCCCGAGAGCACGACCAACCACGCCCAAGAAGAGGGCGGTGCGTTTGCGACCCACAGCGTGCAGATCGAGCCCGACTCAATGATCCACCGCGCACTCGAGCGCGAGGAGACGATGGTCAACTCGTTCCATCATCAGTGCGTCGAGCAGCTGGGCACCAACTTGAAGGCGATTGCCTGGGCGCCGGACGGTGTGGTCGAAGGGATCCAGGCGACCGACCGCGACTTCATGGTCGGCATGCAGTGGCACGCCGAGAGCCAGACGCGCCAGGAGGACAAGCAGGAGCGCCTCTTCCGCGGGCTGGCCGAAGCGGCCGAGCGCCGCATGGACCGCCTCGCGGCGGCCTGATCAGGCGAAGAACTTCAGCAGCTCGTCGATCACGCGCTCGGGCTGCTCGTCGACGATGAAGTGGCCGCAGTCGGGCACGCGCTCGATCGTCAGGTCATCGGCGAACTTCGAGTGATCGGCGTCAAGAATCGCCGGATCGATCGCAACGTCGTCGAGACCAAAGAGCAAAGTGGTGCGCGTGGTCAGTCGCCCAGGTACATACTTGCCGAGCTGGATCTGCGGGAGTTCGCGCACCAGGAAGTTGCGGTAGATGTACATCGACGCCTTCGAGCGGCGCGGATCCTTGAACTGGTCGAGGAACACGTCGAGCACGCCGTTGTCCCAGACCTCGCGTCGCTTTGAAGCTTTGACAATCCCCTTGGCAAACTCGGCGCGCCCGGGGCCGGCCTGCGCGAAACGCGAGATGCCCGGCGTCGCCATGATCACCTGGTAGCCAAGGCGCGAGAGCGCCTTGAGCATCTTGGGCAGGTCAAACGGACCGGGATCAAGCCACGGCGGCGGAATGTTCATCGCCATGTAGCGATCGACGCGCTCGGGAGCCATGATCGAGACGAGGAATCCGGTCCACCCGCCCCAGTCGTGTCCGGCGAGACGAACGGTGTCTATCTCAAGAGCATCAAGCAGCGCAATGATGTCGCGTGCGTACTGGCGCTTGTCGTAGTCACAAAAACGATCGGTCGCCTCACTCCAGCCGAGCCCGCGAAGGTCAGGTGCATAGACGCGGTACCCCTCAGCCGCAAGCGCAGGGATCACGTCGCGCCAAAGCCACCAGTGCTGGGGCCAGCCGTGGAGCAGGAGAACCGGGTCGCCATCTTCGGGACCGGCCGCGGCAACGTGCATCCGCAAGCCGCCAGCGTTCAAGTAGAGGTGCTCAACCCCCTCGACCTCCGGCATCGGCTGCAGGTACGGCGCGGACATGGGCTGGAGCCTAATCAATCGGCGACCTCCAGATCAGATCCTGCGGCGACGGATCGCGCGTAGTCGTCGACGCGCAGGGCGACGGGCGCGAGGGAGCGATCCCCCGATCGTGACCGAGTGCCCCGAGCCCGAGCATCGGCGAATACGTGCGAGCCGTCGTCGCAGGATGGAGACGGCGGGAATTGAACCCGCGTCCGCGACCGCGTGAAGTAAAGCGTCTACGAGCGTGTCCGGCTTTCTGAATCTCACTCTCCGTTAGCCAGGCCGGCAGGGTCCGGGAGAGCCAGTCTCAGTTAGATGTCACCAGGCGCCCGAGACGCGCGTACTGGTCAAGCCCGTTAGCTGACACCCGCTACCCAGCCCACGGGCCCAGGCTGGACGGATGCCTCGGTCTATTTAGACGAGGGCGTACTCGTGAGAGTCCGCAGTTATGGTTTTGCCTGGTGTTTTACGAGGCCTCCAGACAACCTCGGCTCGCAACTTCACCCACGTAATCAGCCACGTCGAAACCTGGCGTCCCCGTGTGTGATTTGCAGCCTCAGATCCTACGCGGTTGCAGCAAGAACGTACCGCCGCGCAACCGGTAGTTAACACAAATGGGCGAGTTTGACGAAACCTTTCCGGCGGCCCCGTGTTCTATTGTTCGAGTTAGTAACACCACTGTTACTTAGTAACTCTCCGGACACTTGTGAGTTTTATTGCAACGCTTCGGTCAGTTTCTGTAAGTTGCAGTGACAAGGGAAGTTCCTGGATCGACAAGGACCAGGGCAGATGACAGATCACCCGCTCGACGAACCGCTGGGGAGCGAAATCGGGCGCGAACGGAGGAAACCCAATATGAACCGTCCAAAGGCAAGTCGCCTCAAACTGGCCGTCGTGGTCGCTGCGCTTGCTGCGTTTGCGGCGTTCGCACCCGCCGCAGGCGCCGACGTAACGTCGACCGTCACTGGTGAGTTCAGTAGCCAAGTGCCAGGCGCTCACGGCGACTACACCAATACCCAGACCTTCACCTACGACACGTATGGCACCGAAGATCTGCGCAAATGGGTGGTGGATGGCCCCGCGGGCTTGATTGGTAATCCCAATTCCGTTCCGTACGAAGACCGTTGCACTCTCGCCGAGTTCAACACCACAATCGACCCAGGCACTGACAACGTGCCGCCGTTCTTCAATGCTTGCCCGCAGTCGAGCAAGGTCGGAATTGCTGCCGTCAGGCTTGGTCTTGACGCCAACGATTCGTCCTACGACGCCAACGGAGCACAGAACATTCCCGGTGGCCGGTTGACCGGAAACATTCAGGACTTCGGCAACATCTACCTCGCCTCAACGTTCAACAATGGCGTGGAGTTCGCCAACCTGCCGTCGGCCTACAACGACGCGACGCCAGGCACGATCTTCCTCCTCCAGACCGACCCGGAGGTTCCAACCACGCTTGCGACGTTCTTCTACCTCACAGGCAACCGCACGCAGAGCGTCCTCTCGCCGGTCACCAACCTCAGCGCGGGGAACAACGGCGACTCCGACTTCCGGATTCGCACCGTTCCTGAAGATGACATCACTCCGACTGGCGGCGTGCACATCAATGGCATCCTCCAGCACCTCAACGGTCTCACCCAGGCCAGCGATCCCTTCCTGACCAATCCGTTGCGCTGTGACACGTGGACAAGCTACTCCTACGCCGACAAGGTCGGCGGCAACACGAGCGGAACCGACGCGCCGGCCGATGGCGAAGGAACCGTCTTCCACAAGTCACCCGGCGACGATGTGACTCCGGACTGCAGCGGCGCGCTTCCCGCGCTCAACGCAACCGGCTCAGCCACCGTCACGACTGGTGCGCGCGGTGCAAACCCAGGCCTGTCAGTCACGATCGCCGACCCGACTGCGGCCGACGATGACCAGCCGAAGAAGGTCTCGGTCACGCTGCCCTCGACGATCACAAACGACACCGACTCGCTGGTGAACGTCTGCTCGATCGCCGAGCGTGACGCCGAGAATTGCCCGGCGAGCACGAAGGTCGGAACCGCGACCGTGAAGACCCCGCTGATCAGCGCCGGTCTGACCGGAACGGTCTACAAGACGACCGGCACGAACGGAAACCTGCCGAACCTGTCGATCTTCGTCGACGGTGCGATCAAGTTCCGTCTGGACGCAACCAACGAGTTCACAGGATCGAGCTTCAACCAGATCAAGTCGACATTCGACAATCTGCCGCAGAGCCCGTTCACCGAGTTCACGGTCAACATCGACGGCGGCGCGTCCGACTCGCTGCTGCTCAACCGCACCTGCCCGACCGACGGCTCGGCTCCGGACGACGGACCGATCACCTTCGCGATCAACGGCTACACCGGTGCGGCGAGCTCCTCAAGCTCTGGTGTGGGTCTCGACCCGTGCTACGGCGTGAGCAAGCCGTCAAACCTCCAGTACTGCCAGACGGTCACCAAGAAGCTGCAGGTCAGCCCGAAGGGCCTCGTCGCGGTCAACAACATCGCGAACGTCAAGCTCTTCACCGGTGCCAAGACGACGAGCATGAACAAGCGCGCGACGGACTCAAGCTCCCCGCATAAGTTCAAGATCACGCTCAAGAAGGACACCTACAAGAAGGGCAAGACCTACTACTACCTCTACAAGGTGGAGTACAAGGACGGCAAGATCGTCAAGACCGAGACAGGCAAGTTCAAGACCTGCAAGTAGTCACTGGCGACAATCTCAGCTGAACCGACGGGGCCCGCATCAAACGGGCCCCGTCGCTGTTTAAGGATTCAAGAACAACCCATTTTTGAGGGTTGACACACGCCCCGTGGGGGCATAAGACTTTGTAGTTGGCGTTCGGGGTGTTCGCCAACGACAAGGAATTCTCTCGGAGGAAACAGGAAATTGATTTCACTCAGTACTCGGCTTGCCGTGTTGGCGGCACTCGCGCTTTGCATGGCTTTCGTACCTGCGGCCTCAGCGGCTGTCACGGCGAGTCCCTATGGCGGCACGACTGACACGCGCACCGGCGGACACGGCGACCTGACCACGGGCGTCACCTTCAAGTACGGCGACGCTTCGGAGACCGTCCGGCGCATCCTGATCGACACACCTGCCGGCGGCGTCGGCAACCCGAACGCGGTGCCCTACGCCGACCGATGCACCAAGCAGCAGTTCGAGACGAGCACCTGCGGTGTGAAGAGTCAGATCGGCGTAGTGACGATCAGTGCCAAGGCCTGGGTGATTCCTGGGCTCCTGGGCACCGACCTCAACAACATGACCGGCACGATCTCGGAGATCCAGACGGACCCCGAGGTGCCGACGCTCGTCGGGGCCTTCATTCAGCCCAAACTGCTTGGGCTTGAGATCGGACCGCCGATTCGCGCTTACGCGCGCTTCTACCCGGTCACCTCCGGACCCGACGGCGACTTTCGCATTCGTTCTGAGACCGATCCCTTCCCCACCAAGTCCAAGGTGGCGATCCTGGGCTTCTCGCTCGCCGAGTTGCCGATCCAGATCACGAAGTATGAGCAGAGGCTCTTCGGCAAACTCGCCAACGGCAACGTGTTCATCACCAACCCGACGCGCTGCGACACCTGGGACTCCTGGGGCTACGCCGAGTTCTACAACTCGAACGCCGGCGCCAACTCCGACCCGTTCCAGACCGGCAAGAACGGCTTCTTCAAGACCGACGCCGTGCCGACCAAGCCCAACTGTGACACTCTCGCCCCGTTCAACGTGAGCGCGGACTCGGTCGTCACGGGAGGCGAGCGCGGCGGACACGCGGCCTACAGCACCGAGCTGAAGATCGACGGCCTGGGCGGCGAGCCCCTGGGCGCGGCCGTGCCCAATACGGTCGTTGCGACCCTGCCGAACGCAGTGACGATCGACGTCGCGCAGCTTGGGCGCATCTGCTCCAACGAAGACTTCGCCGCGCACAAGTGCCCGGCCTCGACACAGGTCGGAACCGCGCAGGTGACGACACCGATGATCAAGGTTGGACTACAAGGCGAGGCGTACCTCGTGAAGGCGTCGCCGGGTCGCAATCTGCCTGACCTCGGCGTGCACGTGCACGGTGCGATCGAATTCAACATTCGCGGCACGAACCGGTTCGTGAACATCAACCAGATCCAGACCACGTTCGACAACATCCCCCAGGTCGGCTTCTCGAGCTTCAAGCTCAACATCGCTGGCGGCGCAAACGGGCTGCTGCTGGTCGACAAGTGCCCGACCGACGGAAGCGACCCATCCGACGGCGGATCGACGCGATTCGACATGACCAGCTACCAGGGCCAATCGATCGGCGTGAACTCCGCCACCACGTACACCCCGCCCAGCTGCATCAGCTACTCGCTCACGGTAAAGAACGTGAACAAGTGCGTGAAGAAGCGCCTGCTCACCGTGAAGCCGTCGTTCAGGTCGCGCAGTCAGGTCCGTTACGTCAAGTACTACGTCAACGGCAGGTACGCGAAGAAGGTCTCCAAGTCGCCGTTTGGCACCACGCTGAAGCTCTCCAAGAAGCTGAAGGCAGGCAAGACCTACCGCTACAAGGTCAAGGCTTACTACAAGCCGACCAACGCGAACCCCAACGGCCGCGTAGTCACCAAGTCGGCCAAGTTCAAGATCTGCAAGTGAGAATCAGCGGCCGCGCCGGAAATCCGCTCCGGCGCGGTCCATCTCACGCTTCATCTCGCGTTCTTTGATCGCCTGGCGCTTGTCGCCGACGTCCTTGCCGCGACCGAGCGCTAGTTCGACCTTCACGCGGCCGCCCGCGAGATAGACACGGGTCGGGACTAGCGAGTACCCCTTCTCGCCGAGCCTGCCGACGATCTTGTCGATCTGCTGCCTGTGCAACAGGAGCTTGCGCGGGCGCTCGGGCTCGTGGTTCTCATTGCCCGCGAACTTGTACGGAGCGATGTGCATGTTGCGCAGCCAGATCTCGCCGTTCTCAATCTGCGCGTAGGCATCCTTCATCTGGATGCCGCCGCCGCGCGCCGACTTCACCTCGCTGCCGGTCAGGACGATGCCCGCCTCGACTGGGTCGCTCAGCTCAAAGCGAAATCGCGCCTCGCGATTGGTGGCGATATCTCCCGCGTCGACCTTCTTCTTGGACTTGGCCATCAGGCGTTCACAGGTAGCAGGTCGACGCGGCCGCGGGCGGGCTGGAGGTCGAGTACAGCCACCTCGATCGGATCGCCGAGAGCCAGAACGTCGCCGCTGTTCTCGTCAACCAGCGCGGTCTCGAACTCGTTGAGGTTCCAGTAGCCGCCGCGCTCGGCTTTGAGTTCCCGTAGCGGGATGAACCCTTCAAACTCCAGTCCGGAGCCAAATCTCACGAAGAGGCCTCCGCCGATTAGGCCGATGATCTCGCCGTCGAAGCTCGGTCCTCGTTCGGCGCTTTCGCGGAGCTGCTCGCGGCGGGCGAATTTCGGCGCGCGATTGCGGTTGGCCGATGGGCGCTTGCTGGTGGGGTTGAATGCAGATGTGCCGCCGGGTTGACTCCACCCGAGGTCGTTGAGCACCCGCTCAAGGAAGAACGCGCGCATGATGTCGTCGGCCTTGCGTTCGATCTTCATCGCTTCACGCTCGCGGGCACTCGTCCACTCAGCTTCGTCGCCCAGCTCGTCGGGATCGGGGGCCGTGTCGTCCAGACCAAGGTCTGAAAGCAGGGCTCGGTGTACGACCAGGTCTGGGTAGCGGCGGATCGGCGAGGTGAAGTGGCAGTAGTTGGCCGACCTCAAGCCCGAGTGGCCGAGGTTCTTGGGCGAATAGTGCGCCTGTTTGAGTGAGCGAAGCACCAGCGACGTGAGCGCGGCCGATCCCTTTCCGCTGCGGCGCACGTGACGCGCGACTGCGGCGCTGATCTCCCCGACGATCCCCTCCGCTTCCTGCGGCGTGAACTGCTCCGGGATTGGCGGCAGCGCGACGCCGAGCGATTCAAGTTGCCCTGCCACCCGCTCGACTGCCGAGACCTCCGGCTTTTCGTGCACGCGGTAGAGCGCGGGTACGTGGTTCTTCTGCAGATGGCGCGCAACCGCCTCGTTGGCGGCGATCATCAGGTGTTCGATCACGCGGTGCGACTCGGTTTGCTGCTCCGCGTGGATATCAGTGGGCGCACCGCCTTTGTCGAACTCGAACGCGGGCTCGCTGGACTCGACCTCGAGTGCCTTCTTCTGTTCACGGTGTGCCTGGAGCGCCGCGCTGACCTCGCGGGCGAGTGCGAGCGGCCCATCCCATGGCGCCTGCGGCGTCGCACGCCCGGCGAACACCTCATCGACCTCGTCGTAGGTCAGGCGGGCGTCCGAGCGGATCAGGGAGCGATAGAAGGACGCGTGGGCGCACTCGGGACCGTCGAAGATCATCTCCGCCGTGACGGCGCGTCGGACCTCTCCGGGGACTAGTGAGCAGGCGTTGTTTGAAAGCGCCTCGGGCAGCATCGGCTCGACCATGTTCGGCACGTAGACGCTCGTGGCGCGCCGGCGGGCCTCGCGGTCGACCGGGTCACCGGGACGCACAAAGGCCGACACATCGGCGATGTGAACCCAGACGCGCACGCGATCCCCGTCGCGCTCGGCGGACACCGCGTCGTCGAAGTCCTTGGCCCCGTGCGGATCCATCGTGAAGGTTGACAACTCGGTCAGGTCGCGGCGCGCAAACTCATCCGCCGACCGGGCCGCCTCGCGCGCGTGGTTTTCGACCTTGCCGGGAAACCTGCGCTCGAGTCCGTACTCGATCATCAACGCTTCGGTGACGTCTCGCGGGTTGTCGGCGCTGCCGATCCTCCGAACAATCCGCACCACAGGTGCTGTCACCTGGCGACCGCGCTCCTTGCCGCGGGCGATTCCCGCCGGCTCGACAATCACCAGCTCGCCTGCCGCCAGCGGCCGGCCGCGCTTGCCTTCGGATTTGAGCTGCAGTTTGGGGCCGCGCTCAAAGAGCGGGGCGGCCGCCAGCGCGCGGCCCTTGGGCACCAACACGGCCGCGGTTGGCGCGTGGATGCTGCCCAGCGCCGCGCTCACTTTCCTGCGCTGCTCTTAAACCGCGCGAGCACCGCGAGGGCCGCGTCGAGCTGCTCGTCGGTCGACGTCTTGTTGTTCTCCTGCACGACCAGGTCCGGCTTGAGTCCGGCCTTGGTGATGAAGTGCTTGCCCGGTAGCTCGTAGCGCCCGATCGTCAGCGAGACGGCCCCGCCGTTCTCGAGTTCCGTGACTTCCTGAAAGACGCCTTTGCCGTAGGTGCGCGTTCCGACGATCAGCCCGCGGTCGCGGTACTTGACAGCGCCTGCGGTGATCTCCGAAGCGCTCGCCGAGCCCTTGTCGACCAGCACGACCAGCGGCGCGGCCGTGCGGAAATCGTCCTCGACCGCGTCGTAGACCTTGCGGCGCACTGAGCGTCCGTCGGTGGCGACGATCATGCCGTCAGGGATATAGATGCTCGAGACTGAAACCGCCTGATCGAGTCTGCCGCCACCGTTTCCGCGCAGATCGAGCACCCATTGGGTCGCGCCGCGCTTCTTGAGCTTGTCGACCTGCGCGGCCACCAGGCGGCCAGCCGTTTCCGTGAAGCTCAGGAGCTTGACGTAGCCAACCTTACGGCCACTCTCGTTGTAGAGCCTGCCGGTTGCGACCGGGATATCGATCGCCTTGCGAGTCAGCGTGACCGTCTTCTCGGCGCCGAGCTTGCGGCGGTTCTCGGGGTTTGGCGTTGCGTACGTGAGGGTGACCTTGGTCCCCTCCGGGCCCTTGATCTTGGCGATCGCGACGTCCGAGGACTGCCCGGCGATCGACTTGCCGTTGACCTTGGTGATCACGTCACCGTGCTTGATGCCGGCCTCGCGGGCGGGAGAACCCGGGTAGGTGACGGTGACGAGCAGGCCGCGCTTGTCTTGGTTTACGGCCATACCGACGCCGGTGTAGCTGCCGCTGATCGCCTGCTCGAAGTCCTTGTTCTGCTCGGGGTTGAAGTAGTGCGAGAACGGATCATTGAGGCTCTTGACCATGCCGGAGATGGAGCCGTTGGTCAGAGTCGAATCGGGGACCTTGCGGTAGTAATCGTTCTCGATCAGGTTCTGGACCTGGTCCGACGGGATCGTCGCATTGTCTGGCGCGACGACGTCTTTCAGAACGCCGAGCACCGGCGTGTTCGGGTTCGCACCGATCCAGATGCCGGCAAAGAGCGCGAGAATCAGCGCGAGGATTACTGTCAGGGAACGCATCGTTTACGCGCGCACCCTAGATGGCCGGGCGGCTCAAATGCGCAGAAAGCGCCGCAGTGTCAGGCCCGAGCCCGCAGCCGAGATCGCGACCGCGGCGAGCATCAGAACGAGCGTCAACGACCAGAAGTTGATTGTCTCCGGCGCCGCGAAGAGCGCGAACTTGTCGGAGACCGGATCGATGATCGTCTCCTTGAACAGCAATAGGAGCAAGATCGCCGTGAGCCCGCCGGCGGCGCCTACGAACACGCCTTCGATCACGAACGGCCAGCGGATGAACCAACTGGTCGCCCCAACCATTCGCATCACTTCGACCTCGCGTCGGCGTGCATAGATCGACAGCCTGATCGTGTTGCCGACGAGCAGCGCAGTCGTGAGCACGAGCAGGATCGCAAGGCCCCACATCGCGAACTTCACGCCGCCGGTGATCGTCAGGATCTTCTCGGTCTGATCCTCGCGGTTCTGCACGTCGTCGATCGCCGGGCTGATGTAGGTGACCTTGCCCGAAGATGCGGTGCCCGACTGCACTGCGGCGACGATCTTGTCGACGTCGTCGGGGTCGGTCGGGGTTACGCGATACGAGGCCGGAAGCGGGTTCTTGCCCAGCAGCTCACTGGCGTTCTTGAGCGTGCCGGTCAGGCTTTCCTTGGCTTCTGCCTTGGAGACGTACTCCACCGACTTGACGTAAGAGAGATCCTGGAGCTTGGTCTTCAGCTCGGCGACCTGCGCTTGCGTGGCGGCGTCCTTGAGGAAGACCTCGACCATCAAGCGGCTGCGCACATCGTTGGCGGCGCCGGTGGCGATGTTGGTGATCGGGATGAAGACGCCGAGCACGAGGGTGGTGACCATCACGGTCAGGAATGCGGCGATGCTGGGCGCCGAGTTGCGGCGCAGCGTGCGCAGGGCCTCGTTGGTGAAGAAGCGGAAGTTCATGCGGCATCCACCTGGTGCGTGTCGTTGAGCGCGTCGAACTCGCGCGTGTAGCCGGCGCCGCGCTCGTCACGGATGATCCGCGAGTCCTTGAGCTCGATCACGCGGCGGCGCATGCGGTCGACCATCTGCTTGTCGTGGGTGGCGACCACGACGGTGGTTCCGGTGCGGTTGATGCGGTAGATCAGCTGCATGATGCCCAGCGAAGTCTCAGGGTCGAGGTTTCCGGTCGGCTCGTCGCAGATCAGCAGCGGCGGGTGGTTTACGAACGCGCGCGCGATGCTGACGCGCTGCTGCTCGCCGCCGGAGAGCTGGTCTGGGTAGTTGTGCAGCTTGGTTGAGAGGCCGACCAAGCGCAGGATGTGCGGCACCTTCTGGCGTATTTCGTTGCGCTTGGCGCCGGTCACGAGCAGCGAGTAGGCGACGTTGTCGTAGACCGTGCGGTTGGGCAGCAGTTTGAAGTCCTGGAAGACGGCGCCGATGTTTCTGCGCAGGAAAGGGATCCGCTTGGGATCCATGTGCGTGATCTCGCGGCCGGCGATGTAGAGATGCCCGTCCGTTGCGTCGAACTCTTTCATCATCAGGCGAATGAAGGTCGATTTGCCGCAGCCGGTCGGTCCGACAAGAAAGACGAATTCGCCCTCGCGGATCACGGTCGAAGCTCCTTCGAGCCCGACCGTCCCGTCGTCGTAGACCTTCGACACGTGATCAAACTCGATCACGGGCGAGCCCATCTTGCGCAAGTCCTGTGCTGCGTTCATCGGCCTTACCTTCACCAAGGTTGGCGCGTTCCCTTCACCCCCGCGCCGGTTGCACGCAAACAAGCGGGAGAAAGTGTGAAGTCCCTCCCTGAGGGCGAGACTTCACAGAGTCTTTACAGTTGATCCCGCGTAACGCCGCCGGGCGCGTGAATCAGGCGAGATCGTGCGAGTCAGGCGTTCGGGGCGCCGACAGCGTGGAAGCCGCCGTCTACATGCACGATCTCGCCGGAAATGCCACGGGCGAGATCGGAAAGCAGGAAGCAGACGGTGTTCGCTACCGGGATTGGGTCCTCGATATCCCAGCCCAGCGGCGCGTGAGCGGGCCACATCTCGGCGAGGTCCTTGAAGCCGGGGATGCCCTTGGCGGCCATCGTGCGAAGCGGGCCGGCGCTTACGAGATTCGAGCGCACGCCGTGCGGACCCAGATCACGGGCCAGATAGCGATTGACCGACTCAAGCGCGGCTTTGGCGACGCCCATCCAGTCGTAGATCGGCCAAGCGACCGTGGCGTCAAAGTCGAGGCCGACGAGCGCTGCCTCATCGTCGCCTTCCGAGAGCAGCGGGAGTAGCGCGCCGGCGACTGCCTTGTACGAATACGCCGAAGTCCGGAACGCAAGTTCCGCGCTCTCGGCCGGCGCGCTCATGAACTTGCCGCCGAGCGCGTCCTCAGGAGCAAAGGCGATCGCGTGCAGCACACCGTCGAGTCCGCCGAGCGCCGCGGAGACCGCATCCGGAAGCGCAGCCAGATGCTCCTCATCATTGACATCCAACTCCACAAGCGCGACATCGCCATCCAACCGGTTGGCCGTGCGCTCAGTCAAGGACATCATCCGGCCAAACGACGAAAGCGCAACCGTCGCGCCTTCTTCCTGCGCCCGCTGCGCGACATGAAATGCCAACGATTGCGGCGTCAGCACGCCGGTGATCAGCAACTTCTTGCCCTCGAGAATGCCCATCGCGCTGCTAGGCGGCCTTGAAAACGAGACAGGCGTTGTGCCCGCCAAAGCCGAACGAGTTGGAAAGCACGGTGTTGATCTCGAACTCGCGCACGCCTTCGGGGATGTAGTCGAGGTCGCACTCGGGGTCCGGGGTGTTCAGGTTGACCGTCGGGTGCGCGCGATTCTCGAGGATCGACTTCACCGCCACCACTGCTTCGATCGATCCGGACGCGCCCATCATGTGCCCGACGAGCGACTTCGTCGAAGACATCGGCGGCGGGGTCGCGCCGTCCCAGACGGCCTTGACGGCCTTAGTCTCCGAGAGATCGTTGTAAGGGGTGCTGGTGCCGTGCGCGTTGATGTAGTCGATGTCTGTCGGCACGATCCCGGCTTCCTTGATCGCCTTGGTCATCGCCGACTTCGCGCCGCGACCCTCGGGGTCTGGCTGCACGAGATGGAAGGCGTCATTGGTCGCGCCGTAGCCGGCGAGTTCGGCGAGCACACGGGCGCCGCGCGCGGCTGCGTGCTCCTCGGATTCGAGGATCAGCATCCCGGCACCCTCGCCCATCACGAACCCGTCGCGCTCGGCGTCAAACGGCCGCGAGACGCCCTTCGAGGTCATCGCCCCCATCGCGCGAAACGCGCTGGTGGCAAGCGGACGATTTGCGGTCTCGGCCGAACCGGCGACGACGAGGTCCGCATGGCCGTATTCGATCATCCGCTTGGCCTCACCGATCGAGTGATTGCCCGAAGCACAGGCGCTGACGACGCAATGACCGGGACCCCAGATTCCGAAGTCCTTTGTCACGGCGGCGATTGCGGCGTTGGGCATCAGCATCGGGACGCTGGTCGCCGGCACCATGCGCTCGCCCTTCGTGCGCAGGATCTCCATCCCGTCGTCGATCGTCTCAAAGCCGCCGATCCCGGTGCCGACGACGGCGCCGCAGCGCTCGCGGTCGAGTTCGGAGAAGTCAACGCCGGCGTGCTCGACGGCCTCGCGAGCGGCGATCAGGCCAAAGCGCGCAAACTTGTCGAGCCTGCGCGATTCCTTGATCGTCAGCATGTCCGTGATGTCCGGGCTGACTGCGACGTCGCCCTCGGGGAGCGATCGACCGGCGGTCGCGGCCTCCCAGAGGCCGTCGGCGCCCACGCCACCGGGCGAGATCGCCCCGATCCCGGTGATCACGACTTTGGTCAACGGTGCTGCAGGCATGGCGCGCAGGTGAACGGACTAGCCGTTCTTGACGACGGCAGCCACGGCGTCGCCGATCGTGGTCAGGTCTTCGAGGTCTTCGTCGGGCACGCGAATGCCCATGTCATCTTCGATCGCCTGCATGATCTCGACAACATCGAGCGAGTCCATGTCGAGGTCCTCAAGCGTTGAGGAGTCCTGCACGTCGTCCGGGTTGACACCGAACTTGGGGACGATCTCCTTGATCTTGTTCAGGACTTCTTCTGCAGTCACAGCCATTTCTGAATCGGACCTTTCGTCAGTGTTGGTGTTGCGAAACTTGGTTGTGCAAATCAGGCGGTCATACCGCCGTCGACCGGCAGCACGGCGCCGGTGATGTAGGCGGCCGGCTCCGACGCAAGAAAGCCGACGGCGGCCGCGATCTCGTGAACCGTACCGGGCCGCCCCAGCGGGACGGCTTCTGAGATCTTCTCGACGAGACCTTCGGTCATTGCTGTCGCGACCGGCCCGGGCGCGACAACGTTGACCGTGACGTTCTTGCGCGCGTACTCCTTGGCGAGTGTGCGCGCCAGGCCGACCATCCCAGCCTTGGAGGCGCCGTAGGCCGCCTGGCCGGGGTTTCCGTGCAGCCCGGCGACCGAGGAAACCATCACGATGCGCCCCCAACGCGCGCGGACCATGCCGCGCAGCGCGGTGCGCGAGCAGTTGAATGCGCCGGTCAGGTTGGTCTGGATCGTGTCGGCCCAATCCTCGTCGGAGAGCCTGAGTGCGAGGTTGTCGTGACGCACGCCTGCGTTGTTGACCAGCACCGTCACGGCGCCGAGCTCCTCCTCAATCGTCTTGAACGCGGAGTCGACAGACTCAGCGCTTCGCACGTCGGCCTGAAGCACCAGGCCGCGCGCACCGGCTGCTTCAATCGCCGCGAGGGTCTCTGCGGCGCCGTCAGCGTCACTTGAATACGTGATCGCAACGTCGTTCCCAGCACGCGCAAGCAGTTCGGCGGTCGCCCGCCCGATCCCGCGCGAGGCGCCGGTCACGAGCGCGACGCGCTTATCAGCGGTGTCGCTCACGGCGCGATCCCTTCGATCTCAGCGGTGATCGCGCTGTAGACGAACCCGCCGCCAAAGCCGGCCATCGCGATAAGTCCGCCGTCGGCCAGCCGGCCGGCTTCGTACTCGCGGCTGAGCGCGAGTGGAATCGAGGCAGCCGAAGTGTTGCCGACGTCGGCGATTTGGGTCGAGACGCGCTCTGGCTCGATGCCGAGCTTCTCGCCGACCGCCTGGACGATGCGGATGTTCGCCTGGTGCGGCACGAGCAACGCCACGTCGTCGAGCGTCGCCCCGCGAGCTTCAAGCGCACCGAGGATTACCTCGCTCATCCGCGCAACGGCGTTTGAGTATGTCTCGCGACCGCGCATGCGAATCACGTTGCCGTCGTCGCTGTCGGAGTAGAGGATGCGGTGTTGGTGGTCGTAGCCGGCGACGATCGGACCGATCCCGCCGCTCTCGACAGGACCGACGACCACGGCGCCGGCGGCGTCGCCGAAGAGCGGCGCGCTCTTGGGGTCGTCGTAGGGCGTGATGCGCGAGAGCGCTTCAGCGCCGATCACCAGCGCGAGGTTGCTGCGTCCGGTTTCGACCGTGGCGGCGGCCTGGCCGAGCGCGCTCACGAAACCGGTGCAGGCGGCATAGCGACCCCCGTGGTGGGCGGTCTGCGGCCCGCCGCTCGCGGCGGCGACCGCGACGGCCTGCGCCGGGAAGACATTGTCGGGCGTGATCGTCGCGACGATCACCTGGTCGACCTCGCCAGCATCGCGACCGGCCACTTCAAGGGCGTCGCGGGCGGCCTCGGCGATCAGCCCAGTCAGATTCTCGCCGGCCTCAAGATCGAGCACGCGCCGCGAGGCAACGCCGGTGCGCTCGATGATCCAATCGGCGGTCAGGTCGTAGCGCGCGGCAACTTCTTCTGAGGTCACGAGCTTTCCAGGCTGGGCACCGCCGTAGCCGAGCATCCCGGCGGTGCGCAGCGTGCGCGCCGCACCGACTGTCGGGGTTTCGCTTGCCTGCACCTGGGTCACCTCGTCACGCCCTGCTCTCGGCGACGAGGTCGGCGACCTTCACCGCACGCGCCTCTGGGAGCGTTCGCTTGACCAGTCCCGTCAGCACACCGCCGGGCTCGAACTCGACGAACTCCCTGACGCCGAGTTCCCACATGTACAGAAGCGATTCGCGAAATCGAACCGGACCGAGCAGCTCTTCAGCGAGCTCACGGCGGGGATCGACATACTCACGCGCAGTGCCGTTGGCGATCACCTTTGACGCGTCGGCAAATTCGACATCGGCAAGCGCGGCGGAGAGGCGCTCAGCGGCCGAGGCGATCAGCGGCGAGTGAAATGCCCCGCTGACCGGGAGCCGCTTGAGCCGTAGCCGGCGCGCATCTTCTCCGGCGGTTGGGTCTACCGGCTCGGCGCCCTCGAGCGCCTCGACTCCAGCCATCGCCCCGGTCAGCACGATCTGGCCCGGCGCGTTGTCATTGGCGACCGTCAGATCAAACTCGCCGGCAAGCTCAGCGGCGCCCTCGGGCGTACAGCCGAGCAGCGCGATCATCGCGCCCGGATGTTCCTTGGCAGCGGCCGCCATCGCCAGACCACGCTCGGCGACGACGCGCGAGCCGTCTTCAGAGCTCATTGCGCCGGCAGCGACCAGCGCCGCATATGAGCCAAGCGAGTGGCCCGCAAAAAGATCGCATTCGACCCCAGCGGATCGAAAACTCTTGACCGAGCATTCGAACATCGCCGGCTGTTGGCCGGCCGTGTCGACGGGCATGTCCGCGGTCTGGCTGCCCTGTCCGGGGAAGAGCCCCGCCCTCATCGCCGCTCCTCGGTCTTCATGGAGCGCAGAACTCTACTTAGTTCGTGCTTGCGCCGGGCGAGTGGCGTGTCACTTGGACGCGCGCTTGCGGGTGCTCGCCTTGGCGGGGGCGGCCTGCTTGGCCTCAAGCGCCGCGATCCGCGCACTCAGGCGATCGAGCTCGTCTTCGAGTTCCTCGAGCCGGTGAAAGATCGTGCGCACGCGCAGCGTGAGGCTTTCAAACTGCGATCCGGAGGGCAGGCCGAGCGCCGAGAGGGCGGACTGCTGCGCCCGAAAGGCCTTCTCGCCGGCGTCGACGATGCGCGTCAAGGCGTCGCCGACCAGCCAGCTGCTGGCGAGTTCGTCGACGATTCCGCCGATGCCCTCTGACGCGTCGTCGTGGCTGCGCTTGTCGTTCTTTTCCGCCATCAGGCAAGCAGCATACGTAACCGACCAAAGCAAGTGCCACTCTAACCCTCAACTAGAGGTTTATATAGCCGGAATACGACTGATATTTCGCTGCCTTCCCGGAAACTTCACATCCAATTCACCTGCCAACGATTAAGGTCGGCAATGGTTGTGTCGATGCCTCTTCCATGGCGCTCCTGGGGCCGGGACTGGACGTTCCGAAACTGGGTCTGATCGACCTCCGCCGATCCCGCCTACAGAGAAGACTCAACCGACGCATGCAGCTCATCGATCACATCCCCCCGCACGCCCACGAAAGTGCGCTTGCGGAATCGCCTTCGCGAGTGGAAGCCCACGCGGTTTCTCGCTATCTTTCCGTCGGCCGGATCTCGCGAAAGGGGAGTTCTTCGCGGGGCACCGAATGGATCGGTGCGCGTCCGGTTTCACTGAGCAAGAACCAGGGATCGTGAAGGGCACTTCATCTAACAGGTCAACCATCCTCGCCATGGCGCTCGTCTGCGCCCTGCTTGGCGTGCTCTACAGCTCCTTCTCGGCGTCTGCTGACGTCAGCGCGCAGGCTGAGAACCCGGGCCTTGTCCCCGACGGCAGCGACAGCACGACCCCGACCAGTCCTTCCTCGCCGGGATCGACAACCAAGAAGCCTTCAGGCGGTTCGTCCGGCTCGAGCGGCTCCAGTGGATCCGGCAACAAGTCAACCGGCAACAGCGGCACGACCCAGAAGCCTTCGACCAACAAGAAGAAGAGTTCGACCAAGAAGAAGAGCAGCTCGCGCAAGCGCGGTCTCGCGGTCGACAGCGACGGTGGCGGTTCGGGCGGCGGCTCAAACGGAGGCACTTCGACCGCACCCGACCCCTTCGACGTGTCGGACGACTTTGAGAGCGGACCGGTCAGCGTCCCCAACCTCGTCCTCAAGCAGTTCCAGATTCCGCCGTTCCTGCTCCCGATCTACCAGGCCGCCGGCACGCAGTACGGCATCCGCTGGGAGCTGCTGGCCGCGATCAACGAGATCGAGACCGACTACGGCCGCAACCTCAACGTCTCCTCCGCGGGCGCCCTGGGCTGGATGCAGTTCATCCCGTCGTCCTGGAAGCAGTACGGGGTGGACGCCAACCGTGACGGCAAGAAGGACCCCTTCAACCCGGTCGACGCGATCTTCGCCTCGGCCCGGTACCTGAAGGCCGCCGGCGCCGAGAAGGACATCCGCAAGGCGATCTTCGCCTACAACCACGCCGACTGGTACGTCGACAGCGTCCTCATGCGCGCGCGCCTCATCGGCGGCGCCCCGGCCGACCTCATCGGCTCGCTCACCGGCCTGACCGAGGGGCGCTTCCCGGTCGCCTCGACCTCGCGGTACGCGGGCGCCCGCGGCACGGCCGTCAACGTCTTCGCCCGCGCGGGCAGCGCCGCGATCGCCGTGCAGGACGGCCGCATCGTGCGCATCGGCCGGTCGGCCGCGCTCGGGCGCTTCGTCATCCTGCGCGACGCCTACGGCAACACGTACACCTACTCCGGGCTGAAGTCGCTGGCGCGCCGCCACGCCGTCGTGCGCGACCGCCAGGCGATCATGAGCGCGGCACTGCACGAGCTCGAGCTGCCGAGGAAGGACGCCGCCCCGACCGGCCCGGCCTCCGCGGGCCGCCAGGCCGGGCGGATGCTGAAGGCCAACGTCGTGGTCAAGAAGGAGCGGCTCTTCGCCAACCCGAAGGCCGTCCCGGTGCCCAAGGGCGTCTCGAAGTACCTCGTCGGCGCCACCGGCATCCGCGCCGAGCAGCTGC
>CAZRAA010000005.1:0-18690 GCA_964597975.1 uncultured Thermoleophilaceae bacterium
GTCTCGATCTGGGCGATGAACTTCGCGCTGATGTTCGCGCTCGCGCTCGGGATCGACTACGCGCTGTTCATCGTGCACCGCTTCCGCGGGGCGCTGTTTGGCTCGAAGATGTCGGCGCGCGATGCAACGGCCGTGACGATGGACACTGCCGGGAAAGCGGTGCTCTTCTCGGGCGCGACAGTGTTGATCTCGCTCTCGGCGGTGATGTTGGTGCCGAGCCCGGCGTTTCGTTCGATGAGCCTTGGGATCATGCTCTCGGTCGTCTTCATCCTGCTTGCGACGATGACCCTGCTCCCGGCGGTGCTTGCAAAGCTCGGCCCACGTGTCGACAAGCTCGGCCTGCCTTGGGCGCACAGCGGCGAGCACCGCTCTGCTGCATTTGCCGCTTGGGCCGAGCGCCTTTGGCGTCACCCCTGGGCCTTTGGCGCTGCCGCGCTGGCCATCTTGGTTGCCCTGGCGATACCGGTCTTCTCGCTGCAGACCGCGATGCCGTCGATCAAGGTCGTCCCGGAGGGCGACCAGTCGCGAGTCGGTTATGAGAAGGTCGCCCAGGAGCTGGGTCCGGGCGCCGCCGGCGCGATGCAGGTGGTCGCTCCTGCAGACGACTCACAAGACGTCAAGGCGGTACTCGTCTCCGACCAAGGGATCGCCGCCGCAACCCCGCCGCAGACCAGTGGTGAATGGGTGATGTTCAACGCCGTCCCGGCAAGCGACCCGTCCTCGCCGGCCGTCGGCCAGACGATCGATCGGCTGCGCGAGGCGCTGCCGAGCGGCGCGATGGTCGGCGGGGTCGTGGCCGAGAACCACGATCTGAAGTCCGCGCTCGACGAGAAGACCTGGGAAGTGATCGGAGTGGTGCTCGTGCTCGGGTTCGCACTCTTGCTACTGGCGCTGCAGGCACCGCTGGTGGCTGCCGCGGGTGTGCTCACCAACCTGCTTGCGGCCGGCGCGGCATTCGGCGTGGCCAAGTGGATCTTCCAGGATGGCGCGCTGCATTCGCTGCTCGGCTTTGAGCCGCAGGGATTCCTCGACGCCTGGGGACCGGTGTTCTTTTTCGCGATGATGTTCGCGATCTCGATGGATTACACGGTCTTCCTGCTCTCGAGCGCCAAGGAGCACTGGGACCAAAGTCATGACGCCAAGGAAGCCATGATCGGCGGGGTCGCCCACTCGGGACGCGTGATCTTCGCCGCCGGCGCGGTGATGGTGGCCGTGTTCTTCACCTTTGCGCTATCCGGACCACTGCCGCCCAAAGAGATGGGCGTGATCCTCGGCGTCGCGGTGTTGCTGGACACGATGTTGATCCGCCTGCTTTTGATGCCGGTGCTGCTCCGATTGATGGGCAAATGGGCGTGGTACCTCCCGCGATGGGCCGATCGCATGCTGCCGGATGTGCGATTCGGGCACGGCTGATCGCCAAACCGCGCGGCCGAGCCGTTTGTTTCAACCACACACGTCCTATGGAGCGCCATAGGACGTATGTGGTTGCCAACTATCCCGCACCTTCGCTGTCGGGTTATCCCCCTGCCGTTCGCCAGCCCGCGGTATTGGCTTGACGCGACGAATCGGCGATCATGCACGCATGGCTGATGACATCAAGAGCCGCCTCGCGGCATTGGAGTTCGACGACGAGCTGATCGAGCAGATCGCGGCGCGGCCGTTCGAGCGGAAGACTCGGCGCGAGCTGCTTTACGTGCTCTCCACGATCCCAGCCGGCATCGGCGCCTCGATCGTTTGGAGCGTCGGCCTATCGCTCGCGCTGAGTTTTTCGCTGATCGTCGTCGGGCTACCCGTCGCGCTGTTGATCTTCTGGGGCTTTCGTCGCTGTGCAGATCTTGAGCGGCGACGAATCGCGATCGTCGATGACCGTCCCGCGCTGGTCGAGTATGCCCCTGCCGTCAGCGGCAATGCGCTAAAGCGCGCCGCGGCGATGCTCGTCGACAAACAGAGCTGGAAAGACATCGGCTGGTTCGTCTTCGTCTCGACGCTTGGACTCGCTGGCGCGCTGCTGGCGATCTGCCCGTGGCTGATCGCACTCTCCTGGATTGTCTATCCGCTCTTCGGCTGGTCGCTCCCCGGTGACTTCACTCCGCTGGGCGTCGTCTTCGGGTCCGATGTCAGCTTTGCCGAGTCGTTTTTCATGATCCCGGTCGGGATCGCGATGATCGTCGTTGCCACGTGGGTGACCGCCGGCGCGAGTTATGCACTCACACAAGTCGCGCGGGTCTGCCTGACGAGCAGCGAGGAAGACCTCCTGCGCGGCCGCGTCACCGAACTTGAGCGCACACGCGAGGAGACGATCGTGCAGCAGTCGACCGAGATGTCGCGGATCGAGCGCGATCTGCACGATGGCGCGCAGGCTCGGCTGGTGGCGCTCGCGATGGAACTCGGGATGGCCGAGCAGAAGATCGATGACGATCCGGCGGCCGCACGAGAGCTCGTCGCCCAGGCGCGGGATGAGGCGCAGCGCACGCTGGCCGAGCTGCGCGACCTGGTGCGCGGGATCGGACCGCAGATTCTGCGCGACCGCGGACTTGAGGCGGCACTTGTGCCGTTGGCCGCACGCAGCCCGATCCCCGTCGAGATCAAGATCGATCTCGCTGCGCGTCCGGGTGAACGCGTCGAGCAAGTCGCCTACTTCGTGATCAGCGAAGCATTGGCCAATGCGATCAAACACAGTGGCGCCGAGAAGATCAACATCAACGCGTGGCGCAACGGCGAGTGGTTCTACCTGCGCGTTTCAGACAACGGCAGCGGACGGGCCGATCCGGAGGGCGCCGGCCTGCGCGGGCTGCGCGCCCGGGTTGAGTCGGTCGATGGCCGACTGGTCGTGGACAGCCCCGCCGGTGGGCCGACGATCATCGACGCATGGCTGCCGTTCCAGTAGATCAAACGCTCTCGGCGATCATCGTCGAAGACCTCGCGCTGTTGCGCGACGGTCTCACGCGCATGCTCGAAGACAACGGAGTTGAGGTCGTCGCGGCAGTCGACAACCCGGAAGATTTTCTCGCCGCGATCGAACGCTCGCGCCCGGATGTGGCGATCGTCGACGTGCGCCTGCCACCGAGCTTCACCGACGAAGGCGTGCGGGCGGCGATCGAGGCCCGCGAGCGATTTGACGGCCTGCCCGTGCTGATCCTCTCCCAGTATGTCGAGCAGACCTACGCGGCTGAACTGCTGGCCGACGGCGAGGGCGGCGTCGGCTATCTGCTGAAGGATCGCGTCGCCAATGTCTCGGACTTTCTCGATGCCGTGCGGCGCGTCGCCAGCGGCGGCATGGCCCTCGACCCCGAGGCCGTCAGCCAGCTGATGTCGCCGGCGCGCGGAGTGGACGGACCGTTTGCCGAACTGACCGTGCGCGAGCGCGAGGTGCTTGATCTGATGGCGCAGGGACGCAGCAACAAGGCGATCGCCGGCGAGTTGTTTGTCACCGAGGGCGCCGTCGAGAAGCACATCAGCAAAATCTTCGACAAGCTCGACCTCGCTCCGTCAGGCGAAGACCACCGCCGCGTACTAGCCGTGGTCGACTACCTCCAACAACGCTGACGTCCTACAAAGATGCACCTTTGTCGTACGACAAAGGTGCATCTTTGACGTATTGCCGGGGGGATAACCCCCGGGCGAGATTTCCCGGAGGCCTCGCGGCTGTTTGCCTGCCTGCCGTATTGGATTTTTGCCTCGCATTCGGGAGGGTGGATGAATCAGGAATCCAACCATTCAGGAGTCTCTTCCCATGCGTAAATCGCTCAAAAGGCAGGCCCGCAAGAACTACGTCCCAGACGCCGCCAACGACCGCAACATCGCGGCCCGCGCCGGGCGCTGGAGCGCCACTCACCCCAAGACCGCGATCCTCGGCTGGTTTGTCTTCGTAGCGCTCGCGTTGCTCGCCGGATCGAAGATCGAGCAGAAGTCGATCCCCGATTACCAGAACTTCACCGGTCAAAGTGCCCGCGCAGAGCTCGCGATCCATCAGCACTTTCCGGACGTCAAGGCGAACGAAAACGTGCTGATCAAAGCCAAGACGAATGACGACGGATTTGGCACGCCCGAGTTCGACGCCGCGGTCAAGGCGATCGCCGCGAGGCTCGCCACGACCAAGAACGTCGAGCACGTCCAGAGCCCGTTCACTCGCGCCGGCCCGCAAGGATTCGTGAGCGGCGACGGGCGGGCGGCCCGCGTCCAGTTTGCAGTCTCAGGCGAACTCGACGCCGCGCCGGACAAGATCTCAGCGATCCAGCGGGTCGTCAAGCAGACCGCGGCCGTCCACCCGCGATTCGCCGTCTACGAAATGGGCGACGCCTCTGCCGAGCACGAAATCGGCGAGATGATCAACAAGGATCTCGAGCACGCTCGCAACCTCACGGTGCCGATCACGCTCGTGATTCTGATGCTCGCATTCGGCGCGCTCGTCGCAGCGGGCATTCCGGTTCTGCTCGCCCTCACCGCAGTGATGGCGACGATGGGGTTGGTCGCGATTCCGAGCCAGATCGCACCGATGGACGACTCGGTCGGCGAGATCATCGTCCTGATCGGAATGGCGGTGGGCATCGACTACTCGCTCTTCTACTTGAAGCGCGAGCGCGAAGAACGCGCCGCAGGCAAAGGCGACTTGGCTGCGATCGAGGCCGCAGCGGCAACTTCGGGCCGCGCGGTGCTGATCTCGGGAATCACCGTGGTTGCCGCAATGTCCGGAATGTTGCTGGCGGGCGACCGTGTCTTCACGTCGTTCGGAATCGGTGCGATGCTCGTCGTGGTCGTCGCTATGGTCGGCTCGCTGACCGTGCTACCGGCGCTGCTTTCGGCCTGGGGCAAGGCCGTCGACCGCCCGCGCATACCGTTCATCGGAAAGCGCCGCGAGCGCCGCGCCGCCGAAGGCAAGGAGAACGGCGCTTGGGCTGCGATCGTCGAGCTCGTGCTGCGCCGGCCGCTGGTCAGCGCTGTGCTGGCGACCGCTTTCCTGCTGGCGCTCGCGTATCCGGCGCTCGAGATGAAGACTCGCGACATGAGCATCGATGACATGCCCAAGAGCCTCGCGGTGCTCTCGGCTTACCACCAGATTGAGCGCGCATTTCCCGCGCAGGGCTCGACCGAGACGGTCGTCGTCAAGACTGCGGATGTGCGCGCGAGCCAGGTCGACGACGCGCTCGCCGAGTTTGATTTGCGCGTCGCTGAGAACCGGGCGTTCGGTCACCGCTCAGAGCGCGAGTACAGCGAGGACGGTCGGGTTGTGAAGCTGACTGTGCCGGTTGCCGGCGGCGACGACACCGACGTCGGCATTGCGGCGACCAAGGAGCTGCGCGCAGTTGTGATCCCAGAGACAATTGGACGGGTACCTGGCGTGGAAGTCAATACGACCGGCCAGAACGCTTCGTCACTCGATTTCAACGACAATCTCAAGCAGCGCGCGCCGCTGGTGTTTGCTTTCGTGCTCGGGCTCGCGTTCTTGCTGTTGCTGGTGACGTTCCGCTCGATCGTGATCCCGGTGACGGCGATCATCCTCAACCTGCTGTCGGTTGCGGCGGCCTACGGGTTGCTGGTGTTGGTGTTCCAGCACGGCTGGGGGCACGAGTTGCTTGGCTTCACGCCGAATGGCGCTATCTGGCCGTTCCTGCCGCTGTTCCTGTTCGTGGTGCTCTTCGGGCTGTCGATGGACTACCACGTGTTCATCCTCGCCAGGATCCGCGAGGGGCGCGATCACGGTCTCGCAAATGATGACGCCGTGCGCTTCGGGATCCGCTCGACCGCCGGCGTGGTGACCAGCGCAGCTGCGGTGATGGTCGCCGTGTTTGCGATCTTCGCCTCGCTCGGATTCCTGCCGATGAAGCAGCTGGGTGTTGGCCTCGCAGCGGCGATCCTGATCGACGCGACGATTATCCGCGCCGTTTTGCTGCCGGCCAGCATGCATCTGCTCGGCGAAGCCAACTGGTATCTGCCGCGCTGGCTGGAGTGGCTGCCGAAGGTCAGGGGCGAGTCGACTGCCCCCGCGCCGCGGCGATCGCCGGAGCCAGCACGCGCAGCAATTTAGATAGACAGACTGTCCATCTATCTGTTATGGTGGCGGGTATGACGCCCGCCACCATCACAACAGATCTTGAGAACGTCGACCTCTCCGACCACGCGCTCTGGCGCGAGTCTCCGCCTTACGAGGTCTTCGCCCAATTGCGCGCCGAGCGCCCGATGCACTTCTCGCCGATTTCGCAGTTCCCCGACGAGGCCGGCTTCTGGTCGGTCGTGCGCCACGAGGACCTGCGCACGGTCAGCCTCGACTGGGAGACGTTCTCCTCGGAACGCGGCGGGATCATGCTCAACGACGACATTGGCGTGCCGCTCGACCTGATGCGGATGCAGCCGATCGCGCAGGACCCGCCCAAGCACGACCGCATGAAGGCGCTCTTCCAGCAGGCCTTCACGCCGCGGCGCATCGCAGCGCACACCGAGGTGATCCGCGCGATCGTCAACCATGCGATCGACGGCGTGGCACCGAAGGGTGAGTGCGACATCGTCCACGACATCGGCGCCAACGTCACCGCGCGGGTGATCGGCTCGCTGCTCGGTACGCCGCCGGACGACGACGCGCAGCTGGTGGAGTGGTCGAATGGCCTCCTCGGGTTCGAGGATCCGGACTACCGACCAGAGTTTGAGGACGTCATCCAGATCGTGCAGGACGCGTTCGAGTACGTCCTGCCAAAGATCGCCGAGCGCCGCGCCAACCCGACCGACGATCTCACGACCGCGCTCGCTGAGGCCGAGGTCGACGGCGAGCGCCTGACCGATGAAGAACTGGTCGCCACCTTCGGGTTGCTGATGGCCGCCGGCAACGACAGCACGCGCGCCGTCTATGGCCAGAGCATGCTGGCCCTGATCGAGAACCCCGACCAGCGCCAGATCCTGATCGATCAGCCCGAGCGCATTGAGGATGCGGTGGAGGAGTGCCTGCGCTGCTTCCCGGCATTCGCCTACATGCGCAGGACGGCAACACGTGACGTCGAGATGCACGGGCAGACGATCAAGGAGGGCGACAAGCTCGCTCTCTGGTACGTCTCGGGCAACCGAGATGAAACAGTGTTCGATCGTCCCGAGGAGTTCGACATCACGCGTCCGCGCGTGCAACACCAGGCGTTTGGAGCCGGCGGCCGGCACTTCTGCCTAGGCGCCGCACTGGCGCGCTTGGAGCTGAAGGTGATGCTCGAAGAGACGCTCCGGCGACTGCCCGACATGGAACTCGCCGGCGATCCCGTCCGCGCCGAATCGCTATTCCTGAATCAGCACAAGACGATTCCGGTGCGCTTCACCGCGTCCTGAGCATGAGCGCGCAGGAGGAACAACGGATCGATCGCCGCATGACCAGCGGCGAGACCGAGCAGCGGATCCTTGACGCGACGATCACCCTGCTCGACTCCGGCGCTTCGCTCGCGGGGTTGTCGGTCAATCGCATCGTCGAGGCAGCCGGCGTATCGCGGGCGACGTTCTATCTGCACTTCGGCGACAAGCGCGCGCTGGTCTCGCGCCTGGCGGCGACCGAGCTGCGGGAGTTCCAGCGGGTCACCTCGACGTTCATCTCCGAGCCCGAGGCTGGCCGCGAAGACCTCGCGGCGTCGGTCGATGAGATGATCAGCTTGTGGCGCGCGCACGCCGGCGTGCTCTCGAGCCTGATCGAGCTCGCCGAATACGACGCCGAGACGCGCGAAGACTGGCAGTCGGTGATCAAGGCGGTCGGCGATGCAATCGCGCCGGCGATCCGCGAGCGCGACGCGCGGCTTTCGGATGAAGCGGTGGCGACGATGGCCGAGGTGATGGCCTGGACCGGTGAGCGTGCGCTGCATCAGATGGTTGGGCGCGACGTCACCGACGAGCAGGCCGCGCGCGTGGCGGAGGGTCTCACCGAGATCATGTGGCGGGTTCTCACACCTGCAACTTCGCTGCCAGCGTAAACGCGCCGGCAGGTCAGCCGAGGCCACGGGTGGAATCAGTTTTTCACTTCGGTTGGCGCGGCTTTACCGAGCAGCCCGCGCGACTCCCCCCGAGTAGAAACCGAGCAGAGAAAGGGCGCCTCCTGGGAGGGCGTCCTTTCTCGTTTACGGTTGTTATATGAGCATGGAGAAAATGAGTCGAGCAAAGAAGCTGAGCGGGCTGCTGCTGATCGCGGCGCTCGCGGTCACGTTGGTCGGGTGCGGAGGCGACGACAAGCCGAAGGGCAAGACCGCCTACACCGGGACTCCGGGGGCGCCCGTCGAGGTGAAGATCACAGACGCCGATGGAGCGGTGCCGCTCTCGACCAAGGACTCGAAGTTCGGCGAGATCATCGCCGGCCAGGAAGAGCGGACGCTCTACACCTTCCAGACCGACTCAGGCAAGACGCTCGACTGCCGCGGCGAGTGCGCTTGGAAGTGGCTGCCCGTGATTGTCGGGCAGGGCGTGAGCATCTCTGGCGCGATCGAGCGCGAGAAGGTCGGCGCCGTCGAGTACTCGAAGGACTCCAACCAGCTGACCTACGGCGGACACCCGCTCTATTACTTCTCGGATGACCAGGGCGAGGACAGTGTGCTCGGCAACGGCGAGGAATCCTTCGGTGCGACCTGGTCTGCCGTCACTCCCACGGGAGCGCTGGCAAGCAAGTAGCCCCACGGGGAGTCGAACCCCGGTTTTCGGCTTGAAAAGCCGACGTCCTAACCATTAGACGATGGGGCCGTGGCTGGCTTGGAGATTACTAGGCGACGTTGCCCGGGATCTTTGCCAAGAAGCGGGTAATCTCGTCGGCGATGGTTCGCCGCGCGACACCACTGCAGATCGCCACTGCGCTCACCTTCATGACGACGGGTTCGGCGCACTTCTGGCTCGAGAAGTTCTTCACCGCAATCGTTCCTCGCGGGTTGCCCAATCCAAAGGCGCTCGTGTACATCTCGGGCGTCGCTGAGTTTCTCGGCGGAGTCGGTGTGCTGATCCCAAGCGTGAGGAAGCACGCGGGTCGCGGACTGATCGCGCTGCTCGTCGCGGTATTCCCGGCGAACATCAACATGGCGGTAAACCCTGAGCGCTTCAAGCAGTTCCCGGCGTGGGCACTGTGGGCACGCCTGCCGCTGCAGTTCGCGATCATCGCCCAGGTCTGGGCGGCGACGCAGCGCGAAGACGCCTAGGCGAGCGGCGCGGACAACATTGCGTTAGTTCAAGCCTCGGCTGCGGGCGGCCGACAGAAATGGCATGGATTGGCGTCGGCCGATTGATCAGCAGCAGCCGGTGGCGAGAGTCGCCGAGCGACAGGGTGCGACGGGAGCGTCGTGGGCTTCGGCTGCGGACATCTTGCGCCGCGCCGGCCGGGATCCCGAGATGCTCGAGCGCGCGGTTGCGGCGCGTGCATACACCGAGCGCCTGCGCAGCCAAGGGCACCGCATCCACTGATCCGAGAAAGTGAAACGGCCCCGGCGGTTGAGGGGGAAACCTCGTGGCGCCGGAGCCGTCATGCACAGCGGTTTGAAACAACTGGCCCTCGCTCAAAGGCCGGATGCACACCCGAGACGCCAAGCTCGCTCAAACCGGCGAAACGGCTCCGTTGTGCTCACTGTTTCATTTAAGCGGACTGGGGTTAAGCCTGCATGTGCGGTTCCTGAGAGTTAGCTGAGAAATTAGATAGCAAAGGGAAAAGGCCCCCCGCCGCATCAAATGGGCGAATCGGATAACATTCAACCAAATGGTTGAATCAATCGCAGCCCCAACCCCGCTTGACGCAATCTTCGGATCGCTCGCAGACCCGGTGCGGAGGGACATCCTGACGCGCGTGGCGCGAGCTCCACTGTCAGTGAGTGAGGTGGCCGAGCCCTACGAGATGAGCCTCGCGGCGGTCTCGAAGCACCTGAAGGTGCTCGAGCGTTCGGGCCTGATCGCAAAGCGGCGGTCCGGAAAGCAGCAGATCGTCGCGCCTGTGGAGGGATCGCTGGATGCTGCGATCGATCAACTGGAGAACTACAAGCAGCACTTCGTCAAGCGCATCGACTCGCTCGCGGAGTACCTGGCAAAGGAGCATTGAGATGGGCGAATCGAAAGTGACCTACTACGAGCAGCACCTGCGCGTGGAGCGCGAGCTGGCCGCGTCGCCGGAGAAGGTCTTCCGTGCCTACACGAGTCCGGAGCAGGTGGAGAAGTGGTGGGGGCCGGCGAGCTACGAGACAAGGGCGGAGGAACTGGACGCCCGCACTGGTGGATCATGGCGCTTTGTCCACGTCGGCCAGGGCGACGGCGAACCCGACTACGCGTTTCGCGGCGTCTACCACGAGGTCAAAGAGAACGAACGCATCGTCCAGACCTTCGAGTTCCTGGGAGCCCCCGGCCACGTCAGCCTCGAGACCATGGAGTTCGAGCCGACAGCAACCGGCACCCGCCTGATCGCCACAGCAGTCTTCGGCGCGCCCGAGGCCCTGGAGGCAATGAAGGACACCGGCATGGAAGAAGGCATGCTCGAGACTTACGATCGGCTGGCCGCCCTGGTCGAAGCCTGACCGAAATCACATTTCGTGGGCGGCTCAATCGTGTGAGATCGTCGAGCGCAGCCCAAGGGATCCGAGGGAGCGACCCTCCGGTCGTGACCGAGGAGCCCGCGGGCGAGCATCGGCGAGATCGCGCGAGTGAGTCGCCCACGATGGGTCCTCAGGGACTCGAACCCTGTCCGTCGGGTTAAAAGCCCGATGCTCTACCAGTTGAGCTAAGGACCCGGGGGAATCCTAGAACCTGAGAAGGTCCACGCCCCCGGGCCTTGTCGCTCGAGAGTCAGGTGGTGCGCGGAGTGCCGCTGGGTTTGGGCCCGCTGGTGCGCACAGATCCGAGGCTCGGCTCCTCGAGACCGCCGCCTGATTCCTGTTCGTCGGTCAGCGGCTTGCTGATGCGCTGGATTCCCCAAGCCAGCAGGCCAAGCAGCAGCATTGCGACGGCGAACATCACGAGGTACCCGAGCATCGGCAGCCAGCCGCCCTCAAACTTTGCCTCGCGCTGAAGCACCACGCGGTCGGGCTTCAGTTCGCGGGTTACCACCGGCAGGGCGGGAACCTCTGCAGCCGGGATCGCCGGGTCGTTTGGCTCGAAGACCGGCGCGCCCATCATCGAGCTGCCGCTGTGGAAGCGCACCATCGACTTCCACTTGCCGAAGGCCGGCAGCGGTTCGCTCGTGCGGTATTCGCCGGGACCGATCTGTACGAGGTCTGCGACCACGAAGCCGGGACCCTGCCAGGCGATCTGCTTCGCCCACTTCTGGTCCTGATCGAACTTCGTGGTATTCAGCTTGACGGTCGTGTTGACCCAGGTGCCGGCTTTGTCGGTCTGCGCGGGCGTGTTGGTGAAGGTCGCGGTCAAGCCCTTGGGCGAGTCCTGCACCAAACCGTAACCAGCGATCACAATCACGGCCAGGAATGAAGCGATCGGCGCGTAGCGCAGCGCGCCGGTCGGGCGCGCGCGGAGCATCAGCGAGTTGGCCATCCAGGCGCCGATGCATCCGCCGGCGATCGCCGCGATAAAGCCGATGATCGCGCCTTCGGGCAGCAGCGTCTCGGTCCACGGGTAAATCATCCAGACGTGGCTCCAGCCCCATTCAGTGAGCAGGCCGAGAGTGCCGATCGCGGCGCCGGATGCGATGCCGAACTGGATCGGCCGCTTGGAAATCCTGCCGCTCATCGCAAGACCGACAAGTTCGACCGCGACCGCGCAGCCGAGGAAGATCGGGAAGTGCGCGACCGGCTTGCCGAAGCCCTCGTGCACGATCAGCGTGAGCACGCCGCGGACGAGCAGGAAGAACAGCGCTGCAAGCACGGCTCCACCCTTGCCGGCGGTCATGCGCGCGTAGACCAGCGCGACTCCGGCGGCGACCATCACCATCAGCGGGTGGAAGACGAGCTGGAACTGGGCGATGCCGTAGTCGAACTCGCCCATGTAGATCGAGAGCGCCGCGAGCAATCCACCGCCAGCCATCGCCCGTCGACCCTTGCTGACGAACCGTTCGCGCGGAGTTGGCTGCCGGTCGCCGCGCACGCGGTCGGTCGCGAGACTGCCCTCGGTGAGTAGCACCGACGCGCCGATCAAGCAGAGACCGGCGCCGGTCAACATCAAGAGGTGGGTTGGGCCCCAGAGCGTGACGTCCTGACCAAAGAGACGGTGCCAGAGGTCGTCGAGCGGGAAACCGACGAGACCGAACGCGGCGGAAACGGCGATCAGGATGCCGCCGACCGGCGCATACCAGCCTTCAGCCAGCCGCACGGCCCACGGACTCGGTTTGGTGCCCGGCTTGGGCATCGTGATCGCGAGCACACCGGCCGAGAAGACGCCAAGCAGACCGATCAGGATGAAGTAGTGCGAGGGGTTTGCCAGGGGACCTTCGTCGCGGCCGTTGTTGAGGTGCAGCGAGATGTCCCAATAGAGCCCGAAGACCGCAGCCAGCAGGGATCCGGTCAACAGCGCCAAGGGCAACGCGGCCCACGCCGGTAGCCCAGCCTGGCGTCCCGCGAAATCACCGATCGTCTGCAGCCAATGGATGCGACCGCTGCGGTGCCCCAAGGCGAGGAATACGACCCCGCCGAAGGCGACGCCGCCCATGATCGTGGCGATGAAGACTTCTTTGAGCGCTGCACCGCCGGCTGGAGCGACGGTTTCGGCAGCAGCAAGAAAGGGGGAGAGTGAGGCGAGTGTCATGCGGCTATGTTACATGAAATCATGTTCCATGCAAGGGCGACTTGAATGTAGGATTTCTGCTCGATGGCGACCAAGACCACTGACCAATTGACGATCGACGAACTCGCGCAGCACACCGGGATGACCGTGCGCAACATTCGTGCGCACCAGTCGCGCGGGCTGCTCCCCGCGCCGGATGTACAGGGTCGTATCGGCTTCTACGGCGAGCGCCATATTGCCCGGCTTGAACTAATACAGCAATTGCAGGCCGGCGGGTTCAATCTGACGGCGATCCAGCGGCTCGTCGAACGCGCCGAGGAAACCGGCGACAACATCGGCGACCTTCGCAACCTTGTGCTGACGCCGTTTGCCGAAGAGCAGTCTGAGGTGATGAGCCTGGCCGATCTCGCCAAGGAGATTGGCGATATCGATTCGCGCATGATCAAGCAGGCGGTTGAGCTCGGCTTTGCGATTCCGCTCGGTGAGGATCGCTACGAAGTGCTCAGCCCGACCCTGCTGCGCGCCGGCATCAAGGCGATCGAACTCGGTGTCCCGGTCGACGTCTTGTTTGACCTGTTCAAGAAGGTCAACGATCATTCCCGCGCGATCGCGGAGGCCTTCACAAAGATGGTCGACGTCGGCGTCGTCCGTCCGCAGGAGAAGGCCGGCCTGCCGCCGGAGAGTTTCCCGAGCGTCGTCGAAGCGATCGAAGCCCTTCGGCCGCTGGCCACCGAAACAGTGCTCGCCTCGTTTCGCGTGAACATGGACCAGGCCGCCGAGGAGGCATTCGGCAAGATCCTCCAGCGCATCGCCAAGGAAGACCTGCGCCTGAAGAAGGACTCCGAGCGCGAGCACCGCAAGCGCTCCCGCAAGCGCTAGACCGCCTACAGCATCCAAGGGGGGGAATCGATCGCCCCGCCCCGACATACAGGTGTGGAACATGAGGTTCACATCAAGGATCCGGAGACGGCTTCCGGACACGCAACTTCGCACGTGGAGGCTGATGCGGCTTCTAGCCCCCCAGTGTCAGTCGGATGTCCCGTGCGAAACGTGGCAGGGCAGGACGAGCCATCTATGCGCCGGGGGGCTCCGGCGCTGCTTTCGGCGATGGCCGACGTCCCGGTTTCGGGCAGATACCGCGAACGTCATTCCAGTCCTTTGCTCGAGCGCTTGATCAAGGACGATCGGGACCAGTTGGGTCGGCACTCCGCAGCACCCTTGCCATGGGGACGCCACTGCTGGTCGCATTCGGAATTCAGCTCACCGCGCGGTATTGTCGCGATCCGTGGGAATGAGCTACCGGATGCGGCCGGCAGTTAGATTTTCAATAGACCACAACCATTCACTTTCAATGGGGTCTTTCTCACATAGAGATGCAAATTCATCCCGTCACACGCAACAGTCGGATCTTGGCGGCAGCCAGCCTGCTTCTGACCCTGTTCGCGCTCGGGCTCTTTATGAGTTCATCCGCGACTGCTGCGACGTACAGCGTGTACGCGTGCGAGGGACCTTCGGGCCAGGCGCTACCCAACTCGGCGTGGCTGACATCGGTGGAGAATCCCCCGCAGACGCCCCTCTTCAGCTTCGGATCGGTGTGCGGTGATCTCAGCGTGAGCGCATCGACGACAGACGCCTTCAACAACGGCGACGGCGGAGAGTACGTCTTCGACCCGCCGACCGGCACGACGATCGCCGCCTACCGATTGACTCGTTCTGTCGATCTGGACTTTGCCGACGCGAGCGGCAACCCAGCCGTCTCGGCCGGCCTGCGCGAGAGCGCCGGCTCGACCGTGGTCGACCGTGACTGCTCAGCGGTCGTCGCCGACTGCGTCGTGCCCGAGGCGGTCGTCCAGCGCACCGGTATCTCGCTTACGCGACTGGCGCTCGGCACCTACTGCGTGGCTTCGCCCGGCGGCTGCCCGGCAAATCGCTTGACAGACTTCAGCAGCACGCTTGTCTCTGCCAGGGTCGATCTCGAAGACTCGACCGTCCCGCAGATTGTGGCTATCGGCGGCACACTGCCCGGCTCCACGGCGATCGCCGGGACACAGAGCCTCGACGTGACCGCGACGGATGTTGGCGGCGGCGTCGCGCGCGTCGAACTGACGATCGATGGCGGCTCGGCCCGCACGATCAGCGCCGGCGGCAGTTGTGGCACTCCTTACACGCTGCGCCAACCCTGCCCGTCGGGTGGCCTTGCGCCGTTCTCCGTCGATACCGGCGAGTTCATCAATGGTCTGCACCTGGGCAGCGTCCGCGCGATCGACGCGGCGGGCAACGTCAGCAGCATCGAAAACTTCCTCTTCACAGTGACTGCCGGCGGGCGTGACCAAGGTTCGCTCAATCCTGTCAACGGTTCTCCTGCCGTTGAGCGACCAAAGGTTCGTGCCGACCGCAGCGTGATTTCTTCGGCACGGGGCAAGTCCGTGACCGTCGAAGGCACGCTCACTACAGAAACGGGCATCCCGATCAGCGGGGCCCAGCTCGAGGTCACTTCGGTCGACCTCGGAGTCTTCAATGCGCCGGAGCGCTCCCTCGGGTCGATCACCACGACCTCGGCCGGCCGTTTCTCGGTGAAGGTCTCGCCGCGCGGGGCGCAGCGCGTCTCGGTCGTTTTTCGTCCGACGCCGATCTCTCTGGGGACGGCGGTCACGACGGCGATCGTGCGCGAGGAGCTCGAACTTTCGGTCAAACGCTCGCGCGCCCGCGTCAAGCCGCGCGGGCTCCTGACTCTAAGCGGCCGGCTCGCCGGCGCTGGCGCGGCTGCGTCCGGCGCGCCGATTGAGATCGACGTCAAGATCGGCAACCGTTGGCGCGCCGTCGATGTGACCGACACCTCGGCCTCCGGCGCGTACAAGTGGCGCTATCGCTTTACACGCGTCACCAGGCCCACACGCTTCACTTTCCGTGCCGTCGTGCGGGCGAACAAGAGCTGGCCATGGCGGACGAAGGTCAGCGACAGCGTGAATGTGCTGGTGGCACCGTGACTCCTTTTGAGCGCGCACTGGCGGAGTTTTCGGCGCAGGGTCGTCAGGTCGTCGCCGACGCGCACATTGCTGCGATCGCCGGCGGCGGCAACTTCACCGGCACAACCTATGAAATCGAGCGAACGTTCACCGCGCAGGATCTCTTGTGCTTGGCCGGTAACGCGGCGGTCGACGTGGCGATGATCGCCCAGATCTTCGAGGCCGCAGAGGCCGGCGGCGAACATGCCCGGATGCTGAAGGATGCATCTGCCGGGCTTGCCCGACTGTCCGCGCGTGCGCTTGAGGTACACGCTCGCGACACCGGCTACGACCCGCAGATCTGGATCTCGACCGCGATCGATGAAACAGAGATCATGATGATTGACGATCGCGATGAGCTGTTTGAGGGTCTGCGTGCCGGTGGTGAGGGCGTTGCGCTCGCGCGCCGATCAGCTGCCTCTATCCACGCCGCGCTCGCCTGCGCCCCGGCGGATCGCATGGGCGTGCCCGGTCACATATCGGCTGCTCTCGGCGCTGCCGTCGCGTTGTTCATGATCGCCGACGCCGCCGAGTTCGATGGCTAGCGCTGGATTGCCGATCGACGCCGATCGCGTGATCGGCGAGGAGTACGAGGCCTTCAAGAGCGAGGTCGTTCGCGCAGTCTCGGGCAAGCTCTCTGCATCGAAGATCCGCTTTGCCGAGCTCGACATGGACGGCTTCTACAACCAGGCCTGGTACGGGCTCTACACCAAGCTTCAGGACGGCCAGCAGGTCGACAACCGTAAGGGCCTGCTGGTGCAGATGACCTACCGCCGCGCGATCGACGAATACCGCACGCTGCATCCGGACCGTCATGCCGACCCTGTCGTGCTCGAGACGCTGGGCGCGGAGGATCCGATCGAGGAGACGCTCGACCAGCAGCGCGAGTTCACACAGTTTGTCGAAGGCATGCGCGCTTCGCTGAGTCAGCGGGAGTTGCGCGCCGCGACGCTTTGTTATGTCTATGGACTCTCGCGGCCGGAGGCTGCCGAGCAGGTCGGCGTGCGCCCCAAGCGCATGGAGAAGATCATGGACGAGGTCTCGCGCAAGATGCGCCCGGTGCTCGCCTCGATCAAGGAAGGCAACTGGTGCGAGGACCGCGCGACGCTGATCAACCAGTACGCGCTCGGGGCGCTTGAGCCTGGCACTGAAGATTACGAAGAGGCGGTAAGCCACCTTGAGAATTGCTCCGGGTGTCGTCGCCATGTGCTCGGCACGCGCGGCCTTGCGGCGGTGACGATTCCGAGTGGGCTATTGCTGATCGCGCTGACCGGGGCGGCGGTTGGCGCGGGAGCTGCAGGCGCGGCTGCCGCCGGAGGCGCGGGTGCCGGCGCGGGAGCCTCGGCTAGTGGATCGGGCGCGGCAGGAGCTGCGGCCGGCGGAGCTGGGATGGGCGCAGCGGCTCAGGCGGCTGCGGTCGTCGCGGCAATCGCTGCGGTCGCAGTGGGCGGCTACGCGGTGGCCAATCAGGTTTCTGGGGGAGACGAGAAGGCGGCGAACTCCGGCGGGAAGGCGGCGGCTTCGGCCGGCGCCGCCGGCGCCGCGAGCAAGGCGGCTGCTGCTCGGAAGTCGGCAGCCAAGAAGAAGTCCGCAAAGAAGAAGTCGGCCAAGAAGCAGGCCAAGCAGGCCGCGGCGCCATTGGCTGCTCCGCAGCCCGCGCCGGAAGCGGTTCAGCCGGCCCCCGAACCGCAGCCCACGCCATCCGAGCCGTCAGAAGACAGCGGCGCGGAATTCGATCTGCAGTGATCGGCATCGCCGGCGGCAGGCCGGCTTGCGCAAGTTGTCGTGAGCGGTACTCTGAGCTAGTTTCAATGAGGCTTCGCCCGCAACTCGGCTTGGGCGAGCCGTTGGACATTTGGAGTTTGGAAGTTGCTCAAGGCTTGGCCGATCACAAGCGGTGCTGTTCGCTCCGCCGTCGTCGCGGCTGCGGCGCTCGCCGCGCTGCTCTTTCTGGCGCTGAATGCCAGCACTGCGTCGGCCGGCACCTACAGCGTCTACAGCTGCGCCGGACCGTCAGGCCAGTCGGTCGCCAACTCCGCGTGGACGGAGCGCCGTTCTTCGGGCTCGTTGCTCACGGCATTCACGCTCAGTGGGTCGTGCCCGTCACTGTCGGTGTCGGCCGTGGGGACCTTCCTCGGGGCGAACGAGAACGCCGGTTATGCGTTCGACGCGCCAGCGGGTACATCAATCTCTGGCTACGCCGTGCGCCGGTCGATTTCAATCTCGTATCTCAGCCTGTTCACGCGGCCAAAGATGAGCGCCGGGCTTCGTCGCACGATCGGCGGCGTCAATACATATTCCGGCGAGTGCAACGGCGTGACGTCGGGATGCAGCGTCTCAAGCTCGTTGACCGAGGCGTCGGGAATCAACGCGAGCAGCTTGCAGCTCGGGGTCGAGTGCATGCAGTCCCTTGGATGTTTGGCGCTTGGCGTTACCGTCGCCCAGAGCACCTTGTCTTCGGCGCGGGTTGATCTGAAAGATGACAGCGCTCCGACGCTGAGTTCGTCCGCCGGCAACCTCGTAGGTGCGGCAGCAAATTCCGGGCAGCGGAGCCTCACCGCTTCGATCGGCGATGTCGGCGGCGGCGTGAGGCGCTACTGGCTTAGCGTCGACGGAGTTCGTCGCAACGAAGTGAATCTCGGCGGCGGATGTGCGGGCGTGTTTGTTGTCCCGGTGCCGTGTCCGCTCTCGACGAGCGCGAGCTTCGCGGTCGAACTCAGCGATTTCGCCATCGGGTTGCACACTGCGGTGGTCTACGCGGAGGATGCCGCGGGGAACGTCGGCTCGAACCAGCCGGTGACGTTCACGGTCCCCACTCCTTCCGGCAGCGGATCAACATCCCCGACGGGTGCCACCGGGTCGACGGGCTCAACGGGTTCGACTGGATCAACCGGCTCCACAGGCTCTACGGGTTCGACCGGTTCTACGGGGTCCACCGGTTCTACGGGGTCCACCGGTTCCACAGGGTCCACCGGTTCCACGGGTTCCACAGGCTCTACGGGTTCGACCGGTTCTACGGGGTCCACCGGTTCTACGGGGT
>CAZRAA010000005.1:18790-34500 GCA_964597975.1 uncultured Thermoleophilaceae bacterium
GGGTCCACGGGGTCTACCGGCGAGACCGGGCCAACGGGCGCGACGGGCGCAACTGGTTCGACCGGCTCCACCGGTTCCACGGGTACGACCGGCACTACGGGATCCACGGACCCGACTGGGTCGACCGGTCCGACAGGCTCCACCGGCGCTACTGGCTCGACAGGCGAAACGGGATCGACCGGCGAGACCGGACCAACGGGCGCAACAGGCGAAACGGGATCCACGGGTTCCACAGGATCGACGGGATCAACTGGTTCCACGGGGCCGACCGGCGGCGGCTCGCAATCGCCCGACGACCCTGGGCTTGAGCCGCTTTCCAGGACGGCGCCCGTCATCACCGTGAATGCCACCACGATTGACGGCGCCGGTCGCAAGGCTGTGGTCATCCGCGGGCAAGTGCGCACCAAGGACAACTCTCCGGTCAGCGGCGCGGTGCTCGACGTCTCTGCCATCAATGTGGGCGGACAAGTCTCGAGTGTCGATTCGCTGGGCACGACCACAACGACTTCCAGCGGCGCATTCGCTTTCAGGGTCAAGCCGAAGGGGGCGCGGAGGGTCGTCTTTTCCTATCGTCCAGCGTCGAGCTTTGAGGCCGCGGCATCGGCTTCGGTCCTGGTCCGCCAGAAGCTGAAGCTCGTCGTGCGACGCTCGAAGGCGCGTCTCGTGCGCGGGCAGAGCCTGACTCTCTCCGGCAAACTCTCTGGGGCCGCTGCCGCAGCGGCGGGCGCGCGCGTCCAGATCGAAGTGTTGAACGGCCGCAAATGGCAAGCGGTCGGCAGCGTCACCGCGAGCCGGAGCGGCGCCTTCGCGTGGAAGCATCGTTTTACGCGGGTCACGCGTCCGACCCTCTTCACCTTCCGGGCCGTCGTGCGCCCGACTGGCGAGTGGCCTTGGTCCAGCAAGGCGAGCTCAAGAATCAAGGTGCTGGTGACAAGATGAACCCCGCGCTGGCTGCGCGCGTCGGCGGATCGCTGGTGGAGACCTGCGAGAACATCAGGCCCGACATCGTGTCGTCCGTCCTCGCGCGGCTCGGCGAAGCGGCGGTTGAATCCGCTTCCGATTCGGTTGAGGCGTGCTTCCGACAGGCTTGTCATGGCCTGCTGCTGGCCGAGCAGTTCGGAGAGGCGGTCGAAAACGAAGAGGACTTTCTGATCGATGCCACGTTTCGGCGCGCGCTAGACGCAAAGGATGCGGTGGGCCAAACCGCCGAAGAAAAGCGCGCCCTTGCGGCAATCTCCGCGGATCTTCGGGCGCGCTTCACGCAGGCCGAGCTACTGCCGGAAACGCTGAGAGTCGTCTATCTGCAGCCTGACACCGAATCGCTGTTCGTTGATCGCGTCGAAGCCGAGCTAAACGCCGCGATCGACGGCGCTTTGGCCGCTAGGCCCTGCACGGGACGAGCGTCGCTGGCCGGTCGGTACGCGCTCGGCACGCTCACCCCGGACTCCGAGGACTACCGCAGCGCGGCCGAGCATTTGCAGGGATGCGAGAACTGCCGGCGCCATGCCAAGCGCGTGCGCGTGCTTGCGGCGGCCTGCGAGCCGAGCCCGGAACTGTCGGCCCTAGCAGCGGCTCGTGCGGCCGCGCTCGCCAAACGGCCGACCCGCCTCGCGTCCGCACGAGCAACGAGGCCCGCCGGGAAGATCGCCATTGGCGCCGCCGTTGCTGCGGCCCTGCTGGTTGGCGCATTCACTGTCTTCGGTCCCGCCGGCGAGCCGTCTCCGCCGACCGTATCCGCCTCGTCGACTGCGGCTCAGCTGGCCAAGGCGTCTGAGCTTCGAGCTGCCGAGGCCGACCGCAAGGCGAAGGCGGCGCGCGAACGCCGCGCCGAGCGGCTTCGCGCCAAACGTGCCGCGGCCAAACGCCGCGCTGCCAAGCGGCGTGCGGCCAAGCGGCGCGCGGCTGCTGCGCGGGCAGCCGCGCTGGCTCGCGCGCGGCAGACGACGACCCGAGCCGTGCCGCAGACCCAGGTCCCGACCCAGACCAGCACGCCGAAGACCAAGTCAAGACCTCAGCCCAAACCGAGCACTGACCCGAGCCAAGAGTTCGGAAACTAGCTCGCTAGTCGGCGCTTTGCGCGCGCCGTGACGGTCAGTGCCGGAAGTGTCGACGGCCCGTGAAGACCATCGCGATTCCGGCGTCGTCGCACGCCTGCACAACTTCGTTGTCGCGCTTTGAACCGCCCGGCTGGATGATCGCGGTGACCCCGGCCTTGATCGCATACTCGGGACCGTCGGAGAACGGGAAGAACGCGTCGCCTGCGAGCACCGACTCTGCCAGGTCGATCCGCGCCTTCTTGACTGCGAGCTTGACCGAGTCGACGCGGCTCATTTGACCGGCACCGATGCCGAGCGTTGCGAGGTCGCGCGCGATCACGATCGAGTTGCTCTTGACGTGTTTGGCGACGCGCCAGGCGAAGAGCATGTCGCCCCATTGCTTCTCGGTCGGCTGGGCGTGGGTCACGACCTGCATCGCGTCGCGCGGGTCGATGTCGACGTCGCGGTCCTGCAGCAGCAAACCGCCGCGCACACCGCGCAGTTCGGGATCTGAGACCGGCCAAATGCGACGCTCGTTGTTTACGAGTACGCGCAGGTTCTCTTTCGCTGAGAAGACCTCAAGCGCCTCGGCGGTGTAGCTGGGCGCGAAGACCAGCTCGATGAAGTTCTCGATCATCTTCTTGGCGAGCTCGCCGTCGACCTCGCGGTTGAAGACGTAGATTCCGCCGAAGGCCGACAGCGGGTCCGTGTGCAGCGCCGAGCTGTAGGCATCTTCAATCGTGCTGGCCACAGCGATCCCGCACGGATTGTTGTGTTTGAGGACTGCGCAGCAGGGAAGTTCGAACTCCTCGATCAGGCGGCGGCCAGCGTCAAGATCGAGCAGGTTGTTGTAGGAAAGGTCCTTGCCCTGCTCCTGGCCGACCATGCTCAGGAGGTCGGTGCGAGATCCGATCTCGGAGTAGTAGGCGGCGCGCTGGTGCGGGTTCTCGCCGTAGGGAAGGTCGATCTGCTTCTCGTACGCGCGCACGAACTGATCGGGCACGTTGCCGGTGCGCTCGTTGAACCATGTGCTGATCGCAGCCTCGTATTGCGCGGTGTAGTTGAAGGCGTCGACGGCGAGCGATTCGCGCGTCTCAAGTCCGAGCGTGCAGTCGTCTTCGCCCAGTTCTTCAAGCACCGCGTCGTAGCTCTCGGGGCTAACCACCACGGCCGTGAACTTGTAGTTCTTCGCGCTGGCGCGAACCATCGTCGGCCCGCCGATGTCGATCTGCTCGAGCACCTCGGCGTCGGACACCCCGCGGCGGTTTGCGTAGCGCTGGAACGGATAAAGGTTGACGACCACGAGGTCGATCGACGCCATGCCGTGCTCGTTCATCTGCGCGACGTGCTCGTCCTCGTCGAGCTTGGCGAGCAGGCCCGCATGGACGGTCGGGTGGAGCGTCTTCACGCGGCCGCCGAGAATCTCGGGGCTGCCGGTGAAGTCGGAGATACCGGTGACCTTCACACCATTCTCCTCGAGCTCGGTCTTCGTGCCACCGGTCGAGATGACCTTGATGCCGAGCTCTTCGAGCCCCTTGGCGAAGTCGACGATCCCGCGCTTGTCCGAGACGCTGATCAGGGCCGTACGGATGCGTACAGCACCCGGGGCGGTCACTTCCAAGTTCGAGCGGTCCCTCGTCTCCTCCGACATGGGGAGCAGAATACGCGAAACCACCACGCCCCCCAAGCCCAACTCCAACAACTGCGCACCTTTGGTGCGCAGTGGAGATCTCAGGCGAGAAATGGCTTGTTCAAGGGATCGTTAGCTGCGCACCTTTGGTGCGCAGTTGGACGTGCTGCAGTCGCGAGCTTTCGGGTGTGTTTGATCGACCCACTGCGCACCAAACGTGCGCAGCTAAACACCCCACAAACATGCGGAATCCACGCTTCAAAACTCACTGCGCACCAAACGTGCGCAGTTGAGGTGGGTCAGGGGGCTTGTTGCCTCTCGGCGGCGATCTGTGCGACCACTTCGGGTAGCAGCCGGTGTTCGATCTCGTGGACCCGTTCGGCGACCTGCGCCGCTGTTTCGCCGGGAGCGATGCCCAGCATTTCTTGGGCGATGATCGGGCCGGTGTCCACGCCTTCGTCGACATAGTGGACCGTGACGCCGGTCTGCGTCTCACCGGCCTCCACAGCCTGCTCGATCGCGCGCAGGCCGGGGTACTTGGGGAGCAGCGACGGGTGCACGTTGATGATCCGCCCGAAGAAGGCGCTGATGAACCCTGGCGAGAGGATTGCCATGTAGCCGGCGAGAACGACGAGGTCGGCGGCGTCGCTGCGCAACAACTCCGCGATCGCCAAGTCGCGCGCGGTGCGATCTTCGTAGTCAGCAAGCGCGAAAACTGCGGTCGGGATCGCAGCGGCTTCGGCTCGATCGAGCGCCCGCACGCCGGGCTTGTCGCTGACCACCCGCACGAGTTCCACGTCGTAGTGGCCATGCACAAGGTCGATCAGCGCCTGGAGGTTCGAACCCTCCCCGGAGGCAAGAACGGCGACGCGGGTCAAGACTTCACGACGGCGAGCTCTTCGAGCGCGAACTTGCCGGTGGCGCGGTCGGAGCCTTCAAGCGGGTACTCGCCGGAGAAGCAGGCGTCGCAGTGCGCGGCGCGCTCGCCGCGGATCGCCTCGTAGACGCCTTCGAGCGAGATGTAGGCAAGTGAGTCTGCGGTCAGCTCCTTGGCGATCTCTTCGATTGTGCGCCCGTAGGCGATCATCTGCTCGTTGGTGCTCATGTCGATGCCGTAGTGGCATGAGTGGCGGATCGGTGGGGCGGAGATGCGCAGGTGTACCTCGGCGGCGCCGGCGTCGCGCAACATCCCGATGATCTGCCTGGTGGTGTTGCCGCGCACGATCGAGTCGTCCACGACGATCAGCCGCTGGCCCGAGACGATCTCCGGTAGCGGAGTGAACTTCATCCGCAGGCCGAGCTTGCGCAGCTCCTGTCCTGGTTGGATGAAGGTGCGCCCGACGTAACGATTCTTGATCAGACCGTCGTCCATCGGAATCCCCGACGCACGTGAGAGTCCCTTGGCTGCCGGGTTGCCGGAGTCTGGCACCGCGACCACCATGTCCGCCTCGACCGGCGCCTCGCGCCAGAGGATCTCGCCCATCCGGCCACGCGACTGCTGCACGAGCTGACCTTCGAGGTGCGTGTCGGGGCGCGCGAAGTAGATGTGCTCAAAGACGCAGAAGGCCTTGCGCTCCCCTGGCACGACCATCTGGGTCTCGATGCCCTTCTCGGTCAGCGCGATCAGCTCGCCGGGCTCGACCTCACGAAGGAACTCGGCGCCGATGATGTCGAAAGCTGAAGACTCGGACGCAAAGCAGTAGCGTGCGCCGCCGTCGGGCGTCGGGATCTGGCCGAGCGCCAGCGGGCGCAGGCCGCTGGGGTCGCGGAAACCGACGACCATCTCCTTGTTGACGATCACGGTGCTGAAGGCGCCCTTCAGGCGCGGCATCACTTCGGCGACTGCTTCCTGGATTGTCTCCGCCGGCGAGTTGGAGACGAGCGCGGCAATTATCTCGCTGTCGGAGGTGGAGCGGAAGGTGGTGCCCTGCTCGCGCAGTTCGGCGTGAAGTTCCACGGCGTTGATCAGGTTGCCGTTGTGTGCCAGCGCGATCATGTGATGGTCGGCTCGGTAGATCGGCTGGGTGTTCTCCCAGCCCGATGAGCCGGTCGTGGAGTAGCGCACGTGGCCGACGGCCATGTTGCCGGTCAGTCCGCGCAGCTTCTCCTCGTCGAAGACCTGGCTGACGAGACCGGTGTCGCGCAGCGTGATGATGTGCGTGCCGTCAGACGCAGCGATGCCCGCGGACTCCTGCCCGCGGTGTTGGAGCGCGTAAAGCGCGAAGTAGGCCAGTCGCGAGACATCCAGCTCAGGGGCATAGATGCCGAAGACGCCGCACTCGTCGCGTGGTCCGTCGCGGTCAGAGAGAGTGTTCAAGAGGCTCCGGTGGTCGATCGAGTAGATCAGTGCAGAGGTTGCGCCGGGCGGATCGCGCTCCGTTTGGCAGCCCCCTAAGCGTAGTGGCTGGTTCGGCTCACGAAATCAGCAGTATTGCTTGTTATTAGGATCTCGCCAATTGCTCCCCACGCCGAAAGATTCGGCGAGAAAGTCTGCGAACACTTGTATACAGGAACGAATACACAGCGCAATGCTGGAGGTTGGCCGCGCGCGGCCGGCGTCGCAATCGCTGCGCTTTGCCTGCTGGCATCTCCCGGCGTCGCCGGCGCAACCGTCACAACCACGAGCATCACGACGCCCGCAGAGCGGACGATTGCCGTGTTTGACGCCAGGACGTCGGTCGGCACAACTGAAATCGCCGGGTTGGCGCCCGGGGCAAGCGACGGCGATCTTGTCGATGTCCGTTGTTACACACCCCGGGGCTACTCGTGGCCCGGCGCCTCGAACGTGCCTGTCAGTGGTGGTTCGTTCTCGCTCCCTTCGAGCGCGCTTTCCGACTTTGCCGGAAGCCTCTGCAGGCTTCGCGCTGTGCCGGCAGGCGAAGAACCGTCCGACACATCGCCGTACACGGGACCGATGGTCGAGATCGACGAAGTGAGCCTCCAGCTGGAGAACCCGTATGACAGCGGAAACCTCAAGCCGAACCGCTTCAATGTCCGCGCAGGCCAGTTCGCGGGGCGGATGGAATGGTCATCTGGCTCGTGTCCGTTGACATCCAATCTCGTCGACATTCCGAACTTCGACGAGACGGAGGAGATCTTTGACTGCGCACACCGATTCAACGGATTGAACGACGAGCCGACTCAATCGCCGATCCAGGTCGACGGCACAAACGGGTGGCTGACGTCCAACTTCATCGGCTCGGCGTATGAGAATGAGCCGAACTTCCCCGGTCTCTCAATCTCGCCGACGATCAATTCGACCAACGGCAACCTCCAGCTTGAAGCCTCAGAAGATTTGACAACCTGCACGAATGACACCGCAGAGTGGTGGGTCGGCGGCCAAGAGTGTCCGCCGCTGCTGGGCACCGGGGTTCGCCTTGACCGCACCGTTACGCAGAGCCACTCGGGGAGCAAGGCGATCGTCCGTGATCGCTGGGTGAGTACGGATGGCCAGCCGCACACGATCAGCCTGCGCTACCGCGAGCGGTTTCAGCTCACCAAGGATGGATCGCCCGATGCGCGCTATCTGTTCCCTGGCGGGGAAACCTACGACGAGCCGGCCAATGGCACTTTGGTTCCCGGGCCGATCGCGGCGGATGGCACGATTTACGTGTTCGATCCGAGCATCGCTGATGGCAGCACCGAGGTGGGGCGCGCTGGCATCAAGCTGGTCTCCGGCGCTGACTCAGCAGAATTCGAGTCTGACGGGTATGACGCGCCGAAGATCATCCTCAACTATGTCGACCGCGCCATCCCGGCGGGAGGCGCCCTCGAGCTGACGACCGAGTTCTACCAAGCATTCAGTCAGGCAAGACTGGAAGCACTTGCGGCAGGCGCTCCGGACGATGGCGATTCGACGCCCCCGCCTACGGGAGAGCCACCGCTCAAACCGACGATCACCGGCGCGCTTGGTGTGAGCACCGCAGCCAGCCGCAAGAAGCCATCGCGAGTCACCGTGACAACCAAGCGCAAGGTCAACTGTCCTGCCGGAGGCTCAGCTTGCGCGGCCACGGTTGCCCTCACGACCAAGGTCAAGGTGCGTAGCGGACGCAAGACGGTGACCAAGACCGTCAAGCTCGGGAACTTCTCGTTCTCGATCCCCGCTGGCGGCGCGAAGCAGCTTCGCTTCACACTCGCAGCCAAACACACCAAGCACTTTCGCGCCAATCGTTCACTGAAGGTGTCCGCTTTGATCACGGCGAGTGCCGGATCTGGCGATGCGGTGGTGGTCACCGACCGCTACACCGCGAAACGGCCGACGTTCAAGAAATAGCGTCGTGCTCGGTCACGCGTCGGCGCGTCGCTCAGCGAGCGCGTCGACGCGGGAACCGGTCGCCGAGGCTACGAAGTGACCCGCTCCGCCAACGCATCGCCATGGATGCGCTGAATCTCGCTGGCCGGTAGTGAAATCTCACCGAGCTCGCCGGTGGGTTCGGCTATCGACAACACCTGTCCACCGGTTGTGCCAAGCGCGAGAAAACCGACTCCAGCCGCGGTGGCAGAGAGCGCCATCAGGTCTTCACGCCTGCCGGCGACGACGATCCCGCCCGGCCCTTCGCCAAAGAGCGCGGTGCGCGCATGCTGGTGCGGCTCGGCATCGGGGTACGCGCGGGCGACGCGCTCGACCAGCGGGGTGAGGTCGATCTCTGCCCCGGTGCCGCCGAGCGAACACTCGGCGAGGGTGGTGGCGAGGCCCCCTTCGGAGACATCGCGGGCGACCTTGACCTTGCCGCTGCGCACCGCGTCTCGCACCAGCGTCAGGGCTTCGGCGTGTTTGGCGAGATCGAGGTCGGGCAGCTTCGTTGGTAGTTCATCGCCGATCAGCTTTGCGAGCTCCGATGCGCCGAGCGTCGGTTCGAACGGCCCGATCAGGCCAACGAACAAGTCTTCCTCTCTGAACTTGTTGACTGCCACGACAGCCGGATCGGGCACGCCGCCGACGATCCCCACAACCGGCGTCGGGTAGATCGGTCCGCTTCCGCTCTGGTTGTAGAGCGAGACATTGCCACCGACGACCGGTAGATCGAGCGCGCGGCAGGCGTCGCGGATCCCCTTGACCGACTCGGTCAGCTGCCAGGCGATCTCGGGCTTTTCGGGGTTGCCGAAGTTCAGGCAGTTGGTCAAACCCAGCGCCTCGCCGCCGACGCAAGCGATGTTGGCCGCGCATTCGAGCACGACGCCGATCGTGCCGCGGTAAGGATCTGCAGCGACTTTGCGTCCGGAGCCGTCGATGCTCACGGCGATACTCGGACCTGCGGTCGGTGCGCCTGTCTCGTCCTGCTTCCAAAGGTGCAGTACGGCGGCTTCGGCTTCTTCGGGTCGCTTGGTCGTGCGCGAGCCGACGACGCAGTCGTAGCGCTCGAAGTACCTGCGGCGCGAGGCGATGTTGTCGCTGGCCAGCAGCGCGGTCAGCATGCCCTGCGCGTCGGAGTCAAATGCTGCTGCGGCACTGCGCGCCGCGTCTGAGTCGACCTGCGGCGCGGGGTAGATCTGCTCGTCGGGCTGTTCGGGCGCCAGTGTGTAGACCGGGCAGTCGTCGACCAGCGCCGGCACGGGGATGTCGCCGACGAGTTCGCCGTGCTCGTAGATCTGCATGTGCCGCGTGTCTGTGACCTCGCCGATCACGGCGTGGTGGAGGTCCCACTTGTCGCAGACGGCGAGCACCCGATCGAGCAACTCGGGAGTGACGACGCAGAGCATGCGCTCCTGCGATTCGGAAACCATGATCTCGAAGGGCTCCATGCCCTGTTCTCTGAGCGGCACACGGTCGACGTGGATGTCGAGCCCGACTTCGCCCTTGCTGGCCATCTCTGACGACGCGCTCGTGAGGCCCGCAGCCCCGAGGTCCTGCAATGACGCCAGTAGGTCGTTCTCGAGCAGTTCAAGACAGCACTCGACGAGCTTGGACTCTTCGAACGGGTCGCCGACCTGGACCGTCGGGCGCTTGGAGTCGTCATCGTCGCCAAGCTCGGCGCTCGCCAGGACGGACGCTCCGCCGATCCCGTCGCGTCCGGTCGAAGCGCCGAAGAGCACGAGCTTGTTGCCAACACCAGCCGCCGCGCTCTTGATCAATTGATCAACCGGAGCGAGGCCGAGGGCCATCGCATTGACCAGGCAATTCTGTTCGTACGGGCCTTCAAAGTAGATCTCGCCGCCGATCGTCGGCACGCCGATCGAGTTGCCGTAGTGACCGATCCCGGCGACCGCGCGGTCGGCCAAGAAGCGCGAGCGCTTCGAGCTGAGTTCCCCGAAACGCAGTGAGTCGAGCACCGCGATCGGGCGCGCGCCGACAGCGAAGATGTCGCGCAGGATCCCGCCGACACCTGTGGCCGCGCCCTGGAAGGGCTCGACGGCCGAGGGGTGGTTGTGCGATTCGACCTTGAAGGCGATCGCCAGCCCGTCGCCGACCGTGACTGCCCCGGCGTTCTCGCCCGGACCCATCAAGAGATGCGGACCCTCCGTTGGAAGCTGCCCGAGGATCTTCTTGCTGTGCTTGTAGGAGCAGTGCTCGCTCCACATCAGCGAGAACATCGCCAGCTCCGTGGCGTTGGGCTCGCGGCCCATCTTCTCGACAATTAAGTCGAACTCGGCGTCGGTAAGGCCGAGTGCGATGTGCGGCGCGGGCGCCGCGGCTGCGCCGCTCATGTCATGTCCCCGGTGCCGATTGCCATCGGAGCGGCCGACGCAAGCGAGGCGAAGAGCTTGAGGCCGTCATCCGAGCCGGTGAGGACATCGACCGCGTGCTCGGGGTGCGGCATAAGGCCGAAGACGTTGCGCTGCTCGTTGGTGACGCCGGCGATGTCGTTGACCGAGCCGTTGAAGTTGTGGCCGTCGGCGTAGCGCAGGATCACCTGGCCCTCCGCTTCGAGAGTGTTGAGCATCTCCGTTGGTGCGAAGTAGCGACCGGTCGTGTGCTTGGCCGGGATGCTCAGGCGCTCGCCGGTGACGAGCTCGTGGGTAAAAGGCGTTTCATTGGTCTCGACGACCAGCTCGACCTGGCGGCAGGTGAAAGCGAGGTTGACGTTCGGTAGCAATGCGCCGGGCAGAAGCCCCGCCTCGGTGAGCACCTGTAAGCCGTTGCAGATCCCGAGCACAAGGCCGCCCTCGGCGGCAAAATCCTTGACGGCCTGCATCACGGGCGAGAAGGGAGGGATTGCACCGGCGCGCAGATAGTCGCCGTAGGAGAATCCTCCGGGCACGACGATCACGTCGGCGCCCTTTAGGTCCTTGTCCTTGTGCCAGAGCAACTCGGCCTCGCCTACGCGGCTGCAAGCGAGCAACGTGTCGGTCTCGTCACACGAGCCGGGGAACTGGGGGATGCCGAACTTCGTCATCTAGGCAGCGCTGACCGGATGCTGGACGATCTCGTAGTCCTCGATCAGCGGATTGGCGAGCAGCTGCTCGCACATCTGCTCAAGCTGGGAGTCGTCCTCGATCTCGAGTTCGACGAGGCGACCGACGTGGACATGGCTGACGCCGGAGAATCCGAGCGCCGGCAGCGCGTTCTCGACGGCCTCGCCCTGCGGGTCGAGGATGCCTTCTTTGGGGCGGATCAGGACGGTGGCTTTGACGGCCAAGGTGAGGCTCCTTCGTCAGGACCGAATAGGCAATGAGCGTATCGAGCGCACGGGCGGCGTTTTCCCACTGTCCATGCGGGTTTCATGCAGGTTTTCAGGATTCCCGCAAATTGCGATCAACGTTTGGCACCTGGTGCCAAAGGTTGATCGGAAATTGCGTGGCTTAACTGGCGGGTAAGGTGCGCGCATGAACATTCGTGTACTTGTTGCCGCCGCGTTTGCCGCCGCCGCTATTGCCGCCCTCCCCGCCACGGCTTCGGGGGCCGTCTTTAATGTCAGCGACGTCGCAGGTATTACCTCCGCGATGAATAGCGCGCAGGCGAACTCTGAGACCGACACGATCAACATCGCGGCCGGCTTCTACGACATCACGGACACGACGTTCCCAATCATGTCCGTTGGCGATCGCATCGACATAGTCGGCGCGGGCCGCGGGCTGACCGTCTTCTCCGGCGTGGCCGGCCCCGGCGGGCTGATCAACCTCTGGCTCCCGACGCAGGACAGCGAGTTGCGCGGATTCTCGTTGGTCGCCAGCGCGGCTTCCAACTTCTTGGCGGCGGTGACAATCAACCGCGGCACCGTTCGCAACTACGACATCGGCATAAGCGGCTTCGACGCCACCGGTGTGCTCGGCGTCGCGATGGATTCCGGGACTCAGCTGATCGATGGAACGATCACCGCGACAGGAGTGAAGACGGCGCTCGAAATCTTCAATGCATCGGCAACTGTCGACCGGGCCAATCTGGTCGGCTTCGGCGCGGGCGTCGGTGTCTCCGTCGGCGGCAGCAGCGCGAACGCCACGCTTACCCACCTCAAGATCAAACGCTTCGGGACTGGCCTCTTGCAGCAGAACGGCACGGTGTCGCTGACCGATTCGCTTGTCGACGCGGGGGCGACTGCTACCGCAGTCGGCGTCTACCTGCGCGACCAGAATCTCAGTTCGGATTCGACGATCGGCTTCACGGGCGAACGGCTGACGATTGTCGGCAGCGGCGATTCACAGGCTGGGTTTCTCGCGGGTCCGCAACCGTCCGCTGACCCCGGGGACGTCGTCAATTGGATCCTCCGGGATTCGGCGATCTACGGATCAGGAAGTGGATTTGCCTCGATGGCCTGCCTCGGCTCCAATTCGAATGGGACCCTCGGCGTGAATGCCAGCAACGTCGCTTTCGTTGCGGGCAGTGGCTGCCCTGCCGATGTCGGTGACGAGCTCCTGCTCACGGGATCGCCGTTCGTGAACTTCGCCTCCGGCGATCTTCGCCCGAAGTGGAATTCCGATCTGATCGACGCCGGCGCGACTGTGCCCAGCCCCACAGGCAAAGACCTCGCCCAAGCCGACCGAGAGGTCGACGGCGACAACAGTGGCATGGCCACGGTCGATCTCGGCGCCTTCGAGTATCAGCGCGGCGCGCCGACGGTCTCGATCACGCCTTCCGCCCCGACCCTGAAGGTCAACGAGTCAACGACCTTCACGGCCGAAGCAGCAGACATCGACGGCGATGACCTCAGCTACGCGTGGACGATCGACGGCGCGGCATCGCCGGTCGGCATCGCCACGCTCTCAGGCGGTTTCATCAGCGCGGGCCAGCACACGGTGGCGGTGACTGTGACGGACGAGACAGGCCTCACCGATTCGGCGGTCGCGCAGGTGACGGTGAACACGCCTCCGCCGGTTTGCCCGGCTCAGATCCTCCCCGGGCCGAAGGTGACGACGAAGCCCACGAAGGCGTTCAAGCGGGTCGGCAAATCATTTGCCGTTGCCCGCCCAACCGTGAAGCAGCCCTACCTCGCCTTGAAAGGACCCGGCGGGAAGCACAAGCTGACGCTTTCGTCGGTGAGCAAGTCCAAGAAGGTGACAGTGCTCGCCGGCTCGCAGACGATCACTCTGAAGAAGGGCACGGTCAAGCTCACCTTCGGCGGCAAGTGGAACAAGAAGAAGCTCAAGGCCGGGAGCTACAGGGTCTCGATCGTGCCGGTGTCAAAAGACTCGTGCGAAGTCTTCACGCCTTCGAAGGTCACCTTCAAGCTCAAGTAGTGATTTCAAGAGCTGGCCCCAGGTGTAATTTGGGACCATGAGATTCCTCAGAATCGCTCTGCCGGCGCTCGTCGCGATCGGCTGCATCGCTCTGCCGGCCACCGCCTCCGCCGCGAATTATTGCGTCGGGTCAGTGGCGAACTGCACCGGGAGCCCGGTCGCTGATTTCGATGCGGATGCGGCCGGCATCGGCTCGGCGATCGTGGCGGCCAACGCGAATGCCGGCGCAGACAACATCTATCTCGCGGCCGGCACCTACACGCTTGGGTCGGCTTTCAACCCGACTTTCGCCGCGACCCAAGACGTGCACATCATCGGGGCTGGCGTCGGACAGACGGTCTTCACCAGCTCGATTGCGAGCGTCGCGCAGCTGACCTTCAACTTCACGACTGCGGCGAGCGATGTCTCAGGGATCTCGCTGAACGTCACCGGTACACCGTCGGACGCAACGGGCATCCAAGTCTTCGTCGGCACGCTCAAGGACTTCTCGGTCAACCAGCCCGGCGGATTGGCTCAAGACTTTCACGCCGTCTCGCTCGACGGCGACGCAACCGCGCTGCGCGGATCGATAGCGCTCACTTCAGGCAACGGCGTAGGAATTCAGTTCGACAAGCAGGTGATCGGCCCCGACGACAGCGAGGGCAACGCCGCCGAAATTTCGATGACCGGTCCGGCGCAGGCATCGATCGGAGTGGCGATCAACTCGGACAACTTCGCTGGCCAAGTGCTTGATCGCATGCGCATCAGCGGATTTGGTCGGGGCGTCGAAGTCACCGCCGGATCGTTCACCGTGACGAACATGCTGATCGACATGCGCGACATGAGCGGGGCTCAGGGCTTTGATGCCTACAACGGCATCAGCAGCTCAAACATCGCCGCTGACGTTTCGCGATTGACCGTGGTCGGGACCGGCACCTTTCAGACTGCCCTCTCCTTCGGCGCGGGCGCGGCCGGGACGCAGACGTTTTCGGGTGGGTTCATCGACGTAGTGCTCTTCACTACCGATCCGGGTAGCACGGGGCTTGTTTGCACCGGCGGGGCGACAAACCTTTCGGCGACGATCAACAGCTACGCGATCCGCGGCGCCGAGCTCAACCTCAACGGCTGCAACCCGAGCGATTCGAACAAGACCGATCTAGCGTCAGTCGATCCTGGCTTTCGCGATTTCGCCGGCGGCGACTTCCGGCTGAGGCCAGGCTCGCCGCTGATCGACGCCGGCGTCGTCGGCGAGACGATCAGCCCCAGCGAGCGCGACCTGTTGGGCCTCGCTCGTTTGGTCGACGGTGACGGTAACGGCAGCACTGTCGTCGACCTCGGCGCGTTCGAGTACCAGCGGACCGCGCCGAGCGTCAACGCGACCGCGGCATCTCCGAGCGTGAGAGCCGAGGCTTCCGGCACGTTTAGCGCCTCTGGCACCGATGCAGACGGCGAAACGCTCTCGTACCTGTGGTCCTTCGACGACGGGGCGGCGGCCACTGGCTCGAGCGTCTCGCACACATTCACCAATCCCGGTTCGCGCATCGCAACAGTTACGGTGACTGACGAGGCTGGACTGACGGCCAGCGCGAGCGTGGCCGTCACGGTCGTCCCGTTGCCAAAGGCCCGCGTGACCGCCAAGTCGAAGAAGGCGTTCGCCCGAGCGAGGAAAGGGTTCGCCGCGCCAAAGAAGCGGCAGCCTTCGTTCACCGTCAGTTTCACCGAGCGCGGCAAGGCGAAGTTCACCCTCCAGTCGATCTTCAAGTCGAAGAAGCTCAAGCGGGTCAGGGGCAGCCAGGTCCTCAAAGTCAAGCGCGGTGCCAACAAGTTCGCCTTCAATGGCAAGCTCGGAGGCAAGCAGCTCAAACCGGGTAAGTACCGCGTGACGATCACGCCCCAAGCCACCGACGGTGCAGTGGGCAAGCCAGTCGCCACCGACATCGTCCTCAAGTAACCAATAGAACCCTCGCCAGTTCCCGATCACTACTGCAGATACTGCTGAGTACGCTTCGTCGATGAAGCGGATCTCGGTTGCAGTCGCCTTACTGATTCTGGCCCTGGCCGCTGCAGCGCCGGCGGCGCAGGCCGAAGATTTCTGCGTCGGTGTCAGCGCACCGCGCTGCCCTGTGAGCGGCTTCGGCCCGGCAACTCCAACGATCGCCGGCCTGTTCGACGCGATCGACGCCGCCGATGCGCAGGTCGGCGCGGACAGCGTCGTGATCGCCCCGGGCACGATGGCCTTCGAGACGGGGTTCGACATGCGGCCCAGTTCCGACACCGAGATCGTCGGCGCGGGCGTCGGCCAGACGATTTTTCAGAGCGACTCGGCCTCGCCGAGTGCGGTGCGGTTTTGGTTCCCCGGCGGCGGCAACGGTGTCGTGCGCGGGATCTCAGTGAACGTCGTTGGTGAAAGTCCCGGTGGCAATGGCCTCTCGATCAAGAATGGGACCGTCAGC